>NZ_JBEAHS010000034.1:0-152031 GCF_040062505.1 Klebsiella sp. JN_Kp127 | reverse complement strand
CGGGGGGTCGCCCGCGGGCGGGCGACCGACTGCAGCATCTCCGCCAGACGCGCCTTAAACTGGTTGCCGGGAAAGGCCTGCTGAAAACAGGCGTTGACCAGCAGGGTGACAAGGATCGCGGTGTTAATCGCCACCCACAGCCAGAGCAGCAGCCGCACCAGGATCTCGCTCTGGCTGGTCATCGACGGGAAGGTTTGGGCGTAAATCACCGCCAGCGCCACCACGAAAAAGGCCAGTCCCAGCTTGCCCAGCACCCGCATCAGATAGATGGCGCAGAAAAAGAGCGCCACGGAGGCCGCCAGGCGGATCAGCGGGTAGTCATAGGTCCACTTGATGATCAGCAGCACGCCGCCGAGCGCCACGCTGACGGTGACAAAAAAGACCACGCTGACTAACTTAATCATCAACACGTTAGGCTGGCTGACGTAGAACACGACGATCAGCGCGACGGCCAGGAAGGGGATCTGCAGGGTCATGAACAGGGTGATGAGCACCGCACAGCTCAGCGTCAGGCGCAGCGTGTAGCTGGCGCGTCCCGGCGCGTCGCGCAGTTCCTGGCGTAAAAAATGGGCGAGAGGAAACATCGCGTCGCCCGGCTACGGCTGCAGCACGGCGCTGGCCGAGGCGCCCATGCGGAACAGAGCCGGATCGGGATCGCTGACGGCGATTTTCACCGGGAAGCGCTGCGAGACGTGGACCCAGTTAATGCTTTTCTGGATCAGCGGCAGGCCTTCGATGACGCTCCCGCCTTCGGGCAGGACCCCGGAGCCGACCGAATCGACCACCCCGTTAAAGGTCCGGTTGTGGTTGGTCATCACGGTGATCCGCGCCGCCACGCCAGGGCGCACGTTGTTCAGATCGGTCTCGCGGAAGTTCGCGATCACATACCAGCGGTCGTCATCCAGCAGGGTGAAGACCGGCTTCAGCGCCGAGGCGTACTGGCCGACGGTGGTTTTCAGCGCCACTACCACGCCGTTGAACGGCGCGCGCACTTCGGTAAATTCCAGATGCAGTTCGGCGAGGGCGATTTGCGCCAGGATCCCGGCGCGTTGCGCCACCATGGCATCCACGCCGGTCACGGCCGCCGAGGCCTGTCTGGCCTGCAGCAGCGTGGCTTCCAGCTCCGCCCGGGCCGCTTTCTCGGCGGTGCGCGCCTGATCGAGATCTTCCTGCGAGGCAAACCCCTGCGGCACCAGCGGTTCAAGGCGGATGCGCGTGGAGGTGGTCTGCTTGACCAGCGCTCTGGCGCGCTCGACGGCGGCCGCTACCGACTGGGCGTTATACTCCTGCGCTTTGATGGTGCGCTGGGTCAGCATAATCTGCGCGTCGAGGGTCGTCAGCCGGGCTTTCGCGTCATCGAGCATCGCCTGATAGGGACGGGGGTCGATGCGGAACAGCAGATCGCCTTTTTTCACCCGCTGGTTATCGCGGATGGGCATCTCCACGATGCGTCCGCTGACCTCGGGCACCACATCGATGGTATCGGCATAGACATAGGCGTCATTGGTCTCCGGCGACGTTTGCAACTGCCAGATAACCAGGATCAGCGCCAGGATGGCGGCGAGGACCAGCGCCAGCAGAGGCCATTTCTTGCGTAACAGGGGAGTGCGGGAAGTAGTCATAAGCGATCAGTGAACAAAAAACAGAAACCACAGCAGCGTGGCGAACAGGAACATCAGCGCGACATAGCTGAAGACCAGGGGAGAAAAGCGCGGCTGCCAGCCGTTACGGGTAATCAGGATATGGCAGGGGATGAGTAAAAACGCGCCGCCCAACAAGCAGAAAAACCAGCCGGGGAACGCGGCGCCCAATACCGGGATCGCTGGTGAGAGTGAGCAGCCGGTGAGCGGCAAGACGAGCAGTAGCCGCGCCGGGCGGGCTATGGTGGCAATATGATTCAATGGAACATCCCTGAGTGCTCTTACCAGTGTGTCATGAGTGTAATCGCCTCGTTGCGGGAATGAAAGTCAACCGTTCGTTGACTGCGGGATCCGTGCGCGCCGGAAGAGCGGGAGGATGCGCCAAATCCCTCTCCTGACGCCCATTACCGACTTGCGCATAGTCAGCCGTCACGGGGAGGACTATGCTTAGCCTGAAAGTCATAAAACAAGACCGAGGCAATGTCATGGATAAGGAATTACTGGAAGCCGGCTACCGGGCCTACACCGGGGAGAAAATCGACGTCTACTTTAATACGGCGATCTGTCAGCATTCCGGGAACTGCGTGCGCGGCAGCGCGAAGCTGTTCAATCTCAAGCGTAAGCCGTGGATCATCCCGGATGAAGTGGATGTCGCGACGGTGGTGAAGGTGATCGATACCTGCCCGAGCGGCGCCCTGCAATATCGTCATAAATAAGCGAGGAGAAGATGGAAATACTGGAAGGGCACAACAAATTTTATGTTAACGACGCGCAGGGTAACCAGGTCGCGGAGATTGTTTTTGTTCCCACCGGCGAACACCTCAGCATTATCGAACATACCGATGTCGATCCCAGCCTGAAAGGCCAGGGCGTGGGGAAACAGCTGGTGGCGAAGGTGGTGGAAAAAATGCGCCAGGAGCAGCGGAAGATTATTCCACTCTGCCCGTTTGCCAAACATGAATTCGATAACACCCGCGAATACGACGATATTCGCGCCTGACGTACCGGCACCGGTGTAAACCGGTGCGCTTTTCTCTCGCCAGCGCATCCGCGCCATTAGTCACTCTTCGCTTCCCCCATGCCTGTTCAAACGCCGACCGTGAGTTTGCTGATGAACGAGGCGGCTGCCTGTGCGGAAAGCGAGGGACCATATGCGGGTGATATTCCACCCGCTTTTTTACCCCCGCCAGCCGCTTCGCCGCGTTCAGCATCCGCTGGTTCAACCCCCGGGCGGCCAGCGAACAGGAAGAGAGGATGTCATCGGTCATCATTGATAGACAAAGGTAATGCCGATGATCGACTGCACATTACCGGCGGGGACCTGGCCTGTGGTCCGGGCGTAGGTCGCCGTCAGGCCGAGATTGACCGGCGAGGTTCCGACGGTGCCCAGCGAGACCGTGCTGTTCGCCGGCACGGCGCTGCCGTTGCGGGTAAGCTGGACGCCTATCCCCTGCGCCGGCGAGGCGGAGGCGGTGTTCGTGAAGATCGCGTGGGCGCTGTCCGCGGTGGCGCCGGAGAGGTAATACCCCAGCTGCTGGCTCTGCGCGCAGTGCACGGTGAGCGGCACGGCCATGGAGCCCGGGTAGTCGGGTAGGGTGACGGTGACATCGCGGGCAGAGACATCGCAGCCGCCGGTGGGGACCACCACGTCGTTATTGGCGTAGATGTTCCAGATGAACTGGAAGGAGTCGCTATTGTAGTTGTTGGTCTGATGCAGGATCAGCACCGCGATTAACGATCCTGCGGCGATCGCCACCCCGCCGGCGGTGCTGACCGGCGTCAGATACAGGACGGCGGGCCAGGGCTTATCGGTTCGTGAATCGTAAATCACCCGTGCCGTTTCCGTGGTGGTCGGGAAGGGGTAAGAGGTGCCGTTATATTTCACGGTGCCAGAGAAACTCGACAGCACGCCGCCATAGGCGGATCCGCGCTGCAGGGTCACGTAGTCAGTGATCGTTTCCGGATAGTCGTTATGGCAAAAAATCTGCGTGGAGAGGTCGACCACCAGGTTTTGCCCGACGTTGACCGCCGGGGTCAGGTTAACGTAGACATTGGCTGAGCCGCCGCCGATGGGGATCGTCGCGCCGGTGGCCGTTTTGCAGGCGAAGGACCAGGCGTTTATCGACCAGCCCAGCAGCAGCAGGGTGGTGAACAGGGGAATAATTTTTTTCATCATGATGCTCTCCTGGCTCAGGCGTAGGTATAGGTGACGTTAATCACCGCCTGAATGGTGCCTTGCGTGGCGCCGCCGTTGACCGACAGGGCCCTGACCTGCAGCGGGAAGCGGGCGGACTGGCTGGCCTCATCCACCTGTACCGACTGGCTGCTGCCGTTGTTCAGCGTGGCGCCGTCCTCGCTCTGCAGTTCGAGCTGAATATTGCCTGCCGTCCCCTGGTTTTTGTAATAGCCGGTGCTGTCCGCGGTCCCGCTGAAGGTGGCCTTCACCCGTGAGGTACCGACGGGGCAGTTGCTGAGATCCAGCGCCACGCTGTGCCAGGCCGATGCCGAGCCCGCGCCGATCAGGCTGAAGGTGTAAAGATCGCCCAGCTCGACGGTGGCATTGACGGTGGAGACCGTGCAGGGTCTGGCCACCACCTTCCCGTTGACGGTGAGGGTGACATCGGCCGCCCGCAGGGAAGGGCTCGCGGTTAACAGGCCGGCCAGCAGCCAGCCCACGTGGGTCCATTTCATTGCAGCCTCCGCTTACTGAAATTCCAGGGTGAATGTCGCTGTCGCATTGACATGCCCGGCGGTGACGGGCACCTGGGTGGCCATCAGACGGGCGTAAAAGTTCAGGATATTGGTCTGGCCCGGCGTCAGCGTGGTCCAGGCGATGGCTGACGACGGGGCATTGACGGGCAGCCGGGACTGCTGCTGGTCGAGAATCTCCACCCCCATTCCCGCCGCCGCCGAGGCGCCGGCGTCGAGTTTTAACAGGCTGGTATTGACGCTGTCCGCCACGCCGGTGAAGCCGACCTTCACCGCGGTGACGGAAGTGCCGCAGGGCGACAGCACGATACGGAACGGCACCGGCGGGGTCGTCGCCCCGACGGCGTAAAACTGCTTCGCGGCGTTGTCCTGTAAATCGACGGTGAACTCCTTCGACTCTCCGGCCACCGCGCAGGCGTTGTCGCGCACATAGCCGCTGATGGCGATCGTGCTGTCGGCAGCGAAGGCCAGCGGCGCGGCCAGCGTGAGCAGGGCGCCCAGCAGATACTGAGGTGTTCTCATCATCATCTCCTTAGCGACACGCGATGTACAGCTGGCTGAGCGCTTGCTGCCGGCTCTCCGGCGGCAGACGATAATCGGCCACGCACTGGGCGTCGGGGCCATCGCCCCATTTCACCCGCACCTTACCCGCCAGCGGCATCCCGCTGAGGTAGACCTGACCGTTATCCGCGACGATGCTGCCGCTCTGGTTGCTATCGCTGGTGGCGAGGGCGCCAAACGGCACCGGTTTGCCGCGATGGGTCAGCGTCATCAGGATCTTCATCCCCACCTGGGCGTTAAAGCTGGCGCGGACGATCGCCCCATGGGTAGGCACCACGCTGACCACCGCATCGTCAAGGTCGACATTGTCCGCCAGGGTGTTGGTGTCCAGCGCGACCCGGTTTTCGCGATACTCGGTGGCATACGGCAGGACGGCATATCCGCGCCAGTCGGTGCGAACCCCGGTCTGGTTTTCCACCTTCACGCCGCCGGCGCCGGGGGCTTTCACCAGCACCACGGTATCGTTCAGCGGCTGGCTCAAGGTGATGCCGTTGGCGTGCGCCAGCACGCCGCCGCTGACCCCGTAGTAAAGCTGTTTAAAGCCATCGCTGCGGCTGTAGCCGACGTTGGCGTTGCCGTAGCCGCCGCGGTAGTTGAGTGCGGTATAGCCGGTACTCCCGCTGTCGCCGTTGCCGCCGCCGGCATAGCCGGTTTGCACGCTATAGCTGAGGTTGTTGTCTTCCAGCAGGGTGCCGTACAGGCCCGCCAGATTGGTCATGCGGCCATTGAGATCGTGCGACAGGCTGTAGCTGGCGCTGGCGTGCCGCCAGACCGAACGGCTATCGGAACGCAGCCAGTGGCTGAAGGGGATATTGACGTTAACCGCCAGCATCTGATCGCGTCCCTGCTGCCAGGCGTTTTTCGTCAGGCTGTAGCTTAGCGACCAGTTGATATCGTCTACGGCGGCGTTGAGGCCGGCCTGCAGTTGCTCATCGGCATCGTCGGTGCCCCAGTAAGTCTGGTGGCTGCCGCTCAGATAGAGGGTGGCGGTGCGCCCCAGCTGTTGGGTCACGCTCAGCTGCACCTTGCCGCGTTTGCTGTAAGCCAGATTGTAGTAGTCGGTAAATTTGGGTTTCACCTGGATAACCCCGTCCTGAGTTTCCACGCTGTAGCCGCTCATCCGGCGGTAGGTGGTATCGGCAAAGTTATAGTAGCCGCGGGTGGAGTAGCGGTAGCCCACCAGCTGCAGGTTGGTGCCGGTCTCATCCAGTGACTTGTTATAGAGAAAACGCACCAACTGTCCCTGATGCTCGCTGTCGTCAGGCAGGGTGGCGTTGGCCTGGGTGATATCCAGCGACAAGGCGCCGAAATAGCCCATGTTTTTCCCTACCCCGAGGTTAAAGGCGCGATAGCGGTCCGCCAGCTGGGCGCCGCCGTACAGGGTCCAGCCGGCCGGCAGGCCATGCATGGCCGTGCTCTGGAAAAAATCGGGCGTTTCCTGCTGGCTGTTGCCGCTGCGGTACTCCCCGGCGGAGAGGGCGAAGCGGGTATGGCCTTCGCGCTGCAGCACCGGCACCGTTGACCAGGGCACGCTGAAGACCTGGCGGGTGCCATCCGCTTCTTTAATGGTGACCTGCAGATCGCCGCCGTTGCCCGCGGCGTAGAGATCGTCGATGGTAAACGGCCCCGGCGGCACCGTGCTCTGGTAGATTTCGTAGCCGTTTTGTTTGACTGACACCTGCGCGGTGCCGCGGGCGATCCCGTGGATCACCGGCGCGAAGCCTTTCTGGCTGTCCGGCAGCATATTGTCATCGGAGGCCAGCTGCGCGCCGCGGAAGTTGATCCCGTCGAAGACATCGCCGTTGGTGTAGCTATCCCCGAGGGTAAGCCGCGACCGCAGGGGAATGATGTCCCGCTCAAGCCAGCTGTTGACGTGCTGCCAGCGGTTCTCATTGGATGAGGCGCTGCCGCCGCTGCTGTAACTCCAGGTGCTGTTATCGCGCAGGCGCCAGGCGCCGAGGTTCAGCCCGCTCTGCAGATTCAGATAGGCATAACGGCTGTTCCCCCCGGTGGCGTTATGAACGTTATTGCCGGTGAAGTTATAGTTAATCAGCCCGGCGGTGATGCCGTTATCCCATAGCTCCGGCGGAATATAGCCGCGGGCGTGGCTGCCCATAAACGCCTGGGGTACGGTGAGATACAGGCGCTGCTGGCCGACATCGAAGCGGGTGGTGGCTTCGCTGATGAGCGTCGTTAGCGGCACGCAGGCCTTACTGTCCAGGGCCGCCATGCCCGTCACCCGTCCGGTATCCACCCCCATGCTCGCCAGCTGGCCGCGGGTCAGGCAGGGCGACAGGCCATGGCCCTGCGCGTCGGCCTGGAAAGTAACGTCCCGGGTAGTCATATAGCCGTTATTGAGGTAAATATCGACGCGATAGGTGCCCGGCGGGACCTCCTGGCCTTTTTCAAATCCCGACAGGTCTGCCACCGCCGCCGGATCGTCAGCTAAAAAGCGGGGGTTAAAATAGAGGTCCGCCTGTGCGGCAAACGGCTGCGAGCAGAGCCACAGCGTCAGCGCCGGCGTAATCAGGCGCCGGGCGCTTGGGCGACCACCATGGTCCAGTCCATATTTTCGATGTGACATAATCCCTCCGGTCCGACGTTGCCCGGCAGTCAGTGCTTCTGGTCATGCGCAGCGTGGCCCGCGCGGCGGGGCACACCAGAGTTAACGCAGTACGCCATTCATTTTCGGCGTCAGCGCGCCGTAATCGTTAATGGTGCGATAGGTGATGGTGCTGCCGGCATCCGCGGGCAGCTTGACGCTGGTTTTGCCCATCGGCGGCACCAGGGCGTTTTCCAGAATGCGCGTTCCGGCGTTCAGTTCGGTCACCGTCAGGTAATAGGGGGTGGGATTAGTCAGCGTTAGCGACGATCCGTTGCGGCTAAAGGTCAGCTTGTCCGGCGCCTGATCCGGGGGCAGGGCCAGTTTTGCCGGTCGGTAGTAGAGCTTGATGCGGCTGATAATCGCCAGCTGGAGGGTATTGTCGCTGAGCTTCGATTTATCCATTGAAGGAATGGCCTTCACGTTCATCCAGAACAGGCTTTCCCGATCCTGCGGCAGCTGGTTATTGGTCGCGTCGATAATGCGCAGGGTGTTCTCTTTTTTGCCCTGCATGGCAAACAGCGGGGGAGTGATAACAAACCGGCCGTCTCGCTGCCCATCGGCATTTTCCACCCATGACTGAATAAGCCAGGTGCTGTTGTCGTCGTTATTGGTGACCGCCAGCTGGACCTGTTTCTGACCCGCCGGGTAGATGACCCGGGTCGCGCCCAGCGCGACGCCCGCGTGCGCGCTGGCGCTCAACGCGCTGGCGGCGAAAAGCGCACATCCCGTCAGTATGCCGCGTATCGTCGTTGCCGTTTTTCTCACATTATCTCCTTGTCTGCTCACGGTGTTGTCCTGCTGGTCTGCGGGTTGATTACTGGTAGGTTAATGAGAACCAGGCCTGGGCGTTGGCCGCCCCGCCGGTGACCTGGCGTCCGGTCGCCCGATATTTGGCGACGAAATTTAGCGTCGTCGGTCCGCGGTAGAGCGGCACCCAGCGATCCGGCGGACGATTGAGGGGCAGCTGCTGGCCCTGACTGTCGAACAGCGCAATGCCGATCCCGCTGGCGATCCCCGGGCCTTCGCCCACCGACAGCACATCGGGGTTTTTGCCGTCAGCCACGCCGTGAAATGCCACCCCGACATGCTGGCTGACCGCCGTACTGCAATCCTGTAAATGAATCGCGAAAGGGATCGGGTTGCTGTCTTCGCCCACGTCGTGAAACCGGTTACTGCTGATCTGTCCCAGATGGACCGTCATCTGCCGATCGCCGGCTTCAACGCGGCAGGAACTGGCCATGATCAGGCCCTGAAAGCGCATGCTCCCTCCCGGCAGCGTGACGTTCCACTGATTACCGGCCAGCGCCAGCGGAGGCAGCAGCAGTAGCAGACCCGATTTCATTCCCTGCATCGTTTCACCCCGGTTGCAAAATTAAGCGCGGGCCCTCCTGGCCCGGATGGCTTCCTTGCCTGATGGTTGCCTTACTCGTACTGCACTTTGAAGGTGGCGTCCGCGTTCGCGATACCGGCGGTCGCGGCACCAGTGGCGTAGTAACGCGCCTGGAACGGAATGATGTTGGTGCCGTCATTCAGGGTGGTGGCTGCGCTGAAGGTGGCGCCGTCCAGCGCCAGCGGCGTGCCGGTGTTGTCGAGGATCTGTACGCCGACGTTGGTCGCGCTGCCGGCGGCAGAGTTTTGCAGCGCCAGAACGGTGGTATTGCTGCTGTCGATAGCCGTACCGGCGAAGGCGACGGACGCTTTGGTTGCTACCGTGGTGTCGCAATCATCCAGCTGAATGTTGAAACCGACGGACGAACTGGTGCTCCCCGCCGTGGCCAGCTTCGCGGAACGCACCTGGCCCAACTGGACGGTTTGATCGATAGAGCCGGCATCTACCGCACAGGCCGCGTTAACGACTTCCCCTTTAAAATGGACGGTCCCGCCGTTAACCGTGGTGGTATCGGCCAGGGCCGCCGCGGAGCTCAGAGACAGGGCTGACACAACAATCATTGCCAGTGTTTTGATTTTCATACTGTTTTCCTTTGAACGATGTCGAAATAACGAACCGGATTGGCAGCCGTTGTGCCTTCCAGGCATTTCAGATTTCAGCCGAGTGGTCCGGCTGCCGGCTCTGCACAGTTTTCGCCCAACCGATGAGACAATTGGGGCCATTTTGACTCGTTGAGATAAACGATCTGATTTCCGTTTAATTACGCTTATTTTATGGTGTTAAGTTCTGAGAAATGTTGTTTATATGGATATTTCATCTGTGGTTGTTGGCGGAGTGCGAAAGGAAGAGCGATGCCGCTGGCGAAGGCGCGTCGATGCCCCGGGAGGTCAGGGTGAGAAAAGTGCGTAATTGATGTTTTAAAAATGATTTAAAATCAGATGATTATGAATTTTTTTGCAGAAATATGGCGTGGTGAGTTGCAAAATATGTCAAAACATTTTTATGATATAAACAGTTTGGCCCCAATTGACCTGTTCACGGTTTATTTTTTTAATTAAATTCAATCGGTTGTATCAATTCCCGCTTCCGCATTGTTTTCTCCAATAAGATTATTTCTTTCCCATATTCCGGCAAAACGCGCCGCATTGCTGGCGGTGTAGCGCACCGTGTGTCGAATATTACGATGACCGAGATAATCCTGGATCAAACGGGTATCTGTCCCTCTTTCCGCCAGTTCGTAGCCGCAGGCGTGACGCAGCATATGGGGGTGGGTCTGCGTTACGGTACCTGCCTTTTCCCCGGCGGCGCGAATAATACGATATGCCTGCTGGCGTGAGAGCGGGGTACCGCGACGGGAGATAAACAGCGCGTCGGTTTTGGCCGCCGCTTTCCAGCCGGCGCGGACCTGACTCCAGCGCTCAATAGCCTCACGTTCATCAAAGCGCAGCGGGTGAATAGTCGAAAAACCGTTCTTCAACCGCCGCACATTGACCCGGCCTTCCCGTAGATCCAGATCGTGATAGTGCAGATCCAGCAGTTCGCTGATGCGCATCCCGTGGCGAAAGGCGAGCAGGATGAGGCAGTAGTCCCGCTCGCCGGTGGCGCCCTGACGCGCGGCCTGCATCATAGCCTGAACTTCTTTGGCGGTAAGAAAACGACGTCGGTTCACAATAGTTGCTCCTGAAAAAGATGTGAGGGGGCATCATGGCGAAACCATACGCCATGACGGAAAAGATCCGGAATGCGAGAACGGTACAAGGTGAAGGCGATTAACCACGCATAGATAGCATATTATATTTACAGCCAGTCAAAATATCGCCTGGCGATAATTCTTAATTTTAGAGATTTTAAGCAAGGCCACAATAGATCTGCTCGGGTTTCATAGCATGTGCATAAAATAAAAGGTTTTTTTCAGGCGATAGATTTTAAAAATAGCGGGATGGATTTTTAGCCAACAATAAATAGTCACGGCAAAACCTGAATTTATGCAGGGTTAATTGAACGATGTGACCGCAGGATTAAATAAGAACTTGCGGGAACAGTAATCATAATTAACCGAGGGTTAATTTATTGATATTTAATTTCCCCGCAACGCGGTACAACGCCATCCGTGGCGTCAGGCTTACTGAAGCAGCGACAGGCGCTGTTTGTCGCGCGTATTGTCCCAGATACCATAGAAGCGTCCCGCGTTGCTGGCGGTATACCAGACGGTATGGCGAATATTGCGGTGTCCGAGATAGTCCTGGATCAGGCGGGTATCGATACCCATATTGGCCAACGCAAAGCCACACGAGTGACGCAGCATGTGCGGGTGGATCTCCAGCGGCAATCCCGCCTGGTCGCCAGAAGAGGCGATAATCTGATAGAACTGCTGGCGGGAAAGGGGATTGCCTTTGCGGGAGAGAAACAGCCACTCGCTGGCGGCCTGCGGCCAGGTGTTGCGAATGGCCAGCCAGCGCTTTAGGGCGTGGATCTCTTTATTCAGCAAAGGGTGGGTGGTCGAGAACCCCTTTTTTAGCCGATGGATATAAACGCAGCGGGAAGCAAGGTCGATATCGGATATTCGCAGGCGACAGATCTCGCTGGCGCGCAGACCATGGATGAAGCACAGCAGCGTCAGGCAATAATTACGTGCGGCGTAGGGACCGCTATCGGCGGCTTTTAGTAGCGACTCGATTTCATTCTGAGTCAGGAAGTTCCTTTTTTTAATATCGGCGTTATTCGTCATGGTGTTCCCTTTTATGGCAGGCAAATATTACGCTTTCCAGGCCTGCGTCAGGTCATTGTTGAATGCGACTGCCTTTTTATTTTTAAACAGCGTGCTGATAACGTTTTTATTTGCTACGGGTGCACGCAGTATCATGGGCTATCGCCATCCCCTGCGATAAGACGCCGCATGCTGAAGGGTAAAGAAAGGGTTAGCTGGTTGAACTGGCGAATCTTTCCTGGAGGTTTCCACGTCCTGTACATCCCTGATCCTCTTGATGATGCCCACGTGATGATGAAGGCACTGGCTTCCGGCCACGGCAAGGCGGCCATCAATGCCGTCATGATTTATTTCCCGGCTGTCGGGGCGGCACGGCGTCAGCCAGCCGGCCGCCCGTATCTCAGCGACGGGAATGGCATGAGTAATTTCTCAGACAGAATACAACCTTGAACCGTCTGGATAGCATTCACTGCAAAACTACAACAGTGATTAAACCATACTGCAAAAAGCCTGGGGATAATAGCCATTGTCTCTGTAAGGGCACTTTACGTCTTATTTAAAGGGTTGAGCTTAATCTTAATAGTGCAGGGGTAGCAGCGGGCGGTAATCGGCGGTAGCGGTGATATCAGGCTGTGGGTATTAGTAGCCATGGACTGCGGACCGGTTGCGGGTAATATTCTGCAGCAAACTAAGAATAAAGAGCAGGCAGGGCTGGACGCGACGGTCCGGCGTCACAGGCGGAGTGAAAGGCTCCGGTGGCAGAAGACCTCGATCTGACATTCGCCGGAGCAGGCTGACTTACCATTTTTCGTCGCGGGCTTCCTGACGACCTTCGCGGCGGTTTTCCCGCTTATCGTGACGGCAGCTGGCGTTGCTTTGATTGTTGTTGCTGACGCACTCTTGCCTGGTTTCACGGCCCTGCTCGCGGCTATCCTGGCGGATATCGCGGGCGTCCTGGCGCTGGTCGCTGCGCCAGGTCGCCTGCGCCGAAAGCGAGGGCGTCAGCAGCGCGACGCACGCCAGGGCGAGTAAGCATCTTTTCATCGGAGTGGTCCTGTTAATGCATGTATTAAATAAATAGCAGTTAATGAATATTCGTGCCTGATGCGCAGGATGATAAAGTACATAAAGTGCCAGGATAGCGATAACTGATTTATTTTTATCTGTTTTTAGGGGTGTAACGACTGCTCTTATATGTTATTCAGGGTGCCAGCATTAAAAACAAACGTCTGTGGTATGCTGAAGAGAGTAAAGTGCTTTGTGCAAAGATAGGGCAGAGGGTAGGTACAGGAGCCCGCTGATGCTGATAATGCGGAGCCTTGTGACCTCGAGCATTGACGAGAAAAACGCCGATAAATCATCCATCCTTGAAAACAGGCACTATTGTTCGCCGGGCATGAGATTGTCGTCCGGTGGTTCATCTCTTTTCACCATGGCATAACGATGATGATTCCGATTGCGCAGCGCGACTGGCGCCTGCTGGTCGCCGGGAGCGGCGGCCTTCTTCTGCTGGCCGCCGGCGTCACCTTGCACAGCCACTGGAGCGACTTTCTCCAGTGGTGCCTCGCCACGCAAATTACCCTGCATCGCTATCTGGTGATGTACCTTTTGCTGCTGAACAACCATCAGTACAGCGGCGGCGTCTGGCTGCTGGTGGGCGCATTTCTTTACGGCGTGCTGCATGCTATCGGACCGGGCCACGGTAAGTTTATCGTCACCACTTACCTGAGCACCAACCAGGAGAGCCTGACCGCGGCGCGGGTGGTGCCTTTTCTCGGCAGCCTGCTGCAGGGCGTGAGCGCCATCCTGTTTGTCTATATTCTCGCGGTGGGGCTGAATCTGGCCGCCGGCGATCTCAGCGCCAGCCGCTGGTACGTCGAGAAGATCAGCGCCCTGACCATCGCCGCCTTTGGGGTTTACGTTATCTGTCGCGCGCTGCAAAGCCTGCGGCCGGGTAAAACAAGGATACGCGCCCGGAGGCCGGCGCATCAGCATGATGCCGCGTGCGGCTGCGGGCACCACGGCGTGGGGCAGGACCTGCAGGGCGCCGACTGGAAGACACGTCTGGGCGTGGTGCTGGCTATCGGCGCCCGGCCCTGCAGCGGAGCGATTATGATCCTGCTGTTCGCCAACGCGCTGGGGATCGTCAGCTGGGGCATCGCCGCGGTGATGACCATGGCGCTGGGCACCGCGCTCTCGATCCTCGGTCTATCGCTGGCGGTGCACTATGCCCGTCACCGTACCGTCAACCGGCTGACGGCGACCAGCCGTCCGCGGCCCTGGCTGGTGCCTCTGGTGAAGATCCTCGGCGGGCTGGCGCTGATCCTCTTTGCCGCCGGGTTGTTTTTCACCGTGGTGCCGATCAGCGCTAACGGCGACTTTATCGCTGCGGGCTGTTAACGGCTTTCCAGCAGGCGCATCAATATCCGCAGCGCCTGATCCAACTGCTGGCGCTCGCCATCGCTGAGCCCCGCCAGCAGCTGCCGTTCATTATCGACATGGGTCTCCACCGCCTCATCGATGCGCTCACGTCCGGCGGGCGTCAGGGCGACCAGCATACTGCGGGCGTCTTCCGGATTGGGCAGGCGGGTAATAAACCCGCGTTTTTCCAGCGCCTTCAGGCGATGAGTCATGGTGCCGGAGGTGATCATCAGCGTGGAGAAGAGCTGGGTCGGCGAAAGAATGAACGGCGCCCCGGCGCGGCGCAGCGTCGCCAGCATGTCAAACTCCCAGCGCACCAGTTCGTGGCGCGTAAAGGCCACTTCCACCTGCGGCTCCAGCAGCATGGCGCACCGTTTCAGACGGCCAATCGGTCCCATTGGGCTGCAGTCGAGGTCCGGTCGCTCCCGTTGCCACTGGGCGAGAATCCGATCAACGGCGTCGATCGGCGGTGATTTGTCCATGAGTGCTCACTTGTCTTGATATCAAGATAATTGCGGGTACATACTTGAGGCACCAATTTAACTTGAAGTGAAGATAAAATCATGGCTTTTCTCTCGCGTAGTCTGATGCTCGACCTGCTGCTCACGGCGCTGGCGCCCGCTATCTGGGGGACGACCTACATCGTCACCTCCCAGTTTCTTCCCCCTGACCGGCCGTTTATTGCCGCACTGCTGAGGGTGTTGCCGGCAGGTATCGCCCTGCTGATCTGGAGCCGCCGCTTTCCGCAGCGCGGCGAATGGCTAAAGCTTATCGTTACCGGCATCTTAAATATTGGCGCGTTTCAGGCGCTGTTGTTTATCGCCGCCTATCGCTTACCCGGCGGCCTGGCGGCAGTGATTGGCGCGATCCAGCCGCTGCTGGTGATGCTTCTCGCCTGGTGCGTAGACCGGCAGCGCTCGCCCTGGCTGGCGGTATTCTCAGCCCTTGCCGGCATACTCGGTATGGCCATGCTGCTGCTGTCGCCGCGCACCGTCCTCGACCCGCTGGGCATCGGCGCGGCGTTTCTCGGGGCGATCAGTATGGCGCTGGGCACCTGGCTCTCCCGCCGCTGGGCGCTCTCCCTGCCGATCGTCGCGTTAACCGGCTGGCAGCTGGCGATCGGCGGGGTGGTGCTGGCGCCAGTGGCGCTGATCGTTGACCCCCCTTTGCATCAGGTGACTGCGCTGCAGGCGGCCGGCTATCTGTGGCTGTGCGTGGCGGGCGCCATGCTGGCCTATGGCCTGTGGTTCCGGGGGATTGGCCGCCTCTCGCCGGTAGCGGTGTCGGCAATGAGCCTGCTGAGCCCGGTGACCGCCGTAGTGCTGGGGTGGATTTTCCTTGGACAAACGATCCAGGGGATGGCGCTGGTCGGGCTGATCGTGGTGCTGGCGAGCGTATTGTCTATTCAGCGCGCGCTGGCGCGCCAGGCGGCGGGGGCAAAAACGAAAAAAGCCCCATAACGGGGCTCGACATTGCTGTGTGCGGGGTAGGCGGCGGGAGCCAGACCAGCCGCCCGCAGGCGGCCTGTCCGGCAGCTCCCTCTGCAACCATTCGCTTATTTAGAGAGCTCGGCGGTCATATGGACCTGGTTGCCGGTGTACGCTTCGGTGATGTGGTAGGAAGCGCCTTGTTCTTTCGCAATGGTCGCGATTTTCGCTTCTGCGCTGTCCAGGGTATCTGCTGTTACGCTCACCGGATGAGCGAAGCTAGCGAAAGAGACCAGGGAGAGCATACCGGCAGCGGCGAGTAATTTTACGTTTTTCATGGTGTTTGTCCTTTTAACTTTTATGGTGGAAAGCGTGTTTGCTTTCGATGGACTTATAATAAGTCTGCTAACTATAACGCGCGTGGCAAAAAGTGCGATTTAGATCACATTTTTATGGCGGTTTGATAATGGGGAAATGAACCTTTCTCTATTTTTTGATTTAAAAACAACGTATTAGTGATTGATTTCTGCAGGGGATATCACGCGGACTGCCTGTGCTCAGAGTGTGGAATGCGCCTCATTTACGCGGTTGTCATTCATTGTGTGAATTGTTTGGGCAATTTTTAACCGCCGTCATGGCGGATTCGGACGATTCGCAATAGCCCTCTGGCGGCCATTTCGGCATGCTGAGGCGGCCCTTTCTCTCGCGCCCTGGCGTCAGGCTTTCCGTGCTGTAAACAACCACCACCCCGTTTTCACCTATCAATAATTATTTATTAATAGCCATTAGGTATATGTTATATAACTTAATGAAACGTGAACAAATGTATATTTGTCGGCGAATAAATAGCATTCTTTGACGCCGATAGCACCAGCGAACTTATATTTTTTGGTTCGTTACCTGACGCCTTAAATATTGCGGCTCCCGGTCAGTCGAAGATTCTATTAGCAGTGGCATAAATCAGCATCGCCTGATGTTTCTGGTTCTATGCGAATTCACAGTGTGCTCATTGATTCGTAATTCACTCTGACAAGGAAATGGCAATGAAAAAGGTTCTTCTCTCTGCAGCAATGGCAACCGCGTTTTTTGGCATGACTGCTGCCCATGCAGCTGATACCAATGTTGGCGGCGGCCAGGTTAATTTCTTCGGTAAAGTTACCGATGTATCCTGTACTGTTTCTGTTAACGGCCAGGGCAGCGATGCGAACGTTTACCTGTCTCCGGTAACCCTGACTGAAGTTAAAGCGGCAGCAGCGGATACTTACCTGAAACCGAAATCTTTCACCATTGACGTCTCTAACTGCCAGGCGGCTGACGGCACCAAACAGGATGACGTAAGCAAACTGGGCGTAAACTGGACCGGCGGTAACCTGCTGGCTGGCGCAACCAGCAAACAACAGGGCTACCTGGCGAACACCGAAGCTTCCGGTGCTCAGAACATCCAGCTGGTGCTGTCTACTGACAACGCTACCGCGCTGACCAACAAAATCATCCCGGGTGACAGCACTCAGCCGAAAGCGAAAGGCGATGCTTCCGCTGTAGCCGATGGCGCGCGTTTCACCTACTACGTAGGCTACGCCACCAGCGCGCCGACCACTGTGACCACCGGTGTGGTAAACAGCTACGCGACTTACGAAATTACTTACCAGTAATTCCGTCAGAAAATAAAACTGCCCCGCGATGGGGCAGTTAATAACAATAATAAAGCGGCAATGTCCGCCGCTTGTATTTTTATTCTGAGGTCAGCATGAAGCGTATTGCCCTTTTTTTCTGTTTCATTTTTAGTTTTGCGGCCCATGCCAACAATATTATTGTTAACGGTACCCGCTTTATTTATCCAGGAAATGAAAAAGAAATAACGGTACAGCTTTCAAATAACGCCGACCGTCCGGCGCTGGCGCAGGCCTGGCTGGATAACGGCGATGCCGATGCCACACCGGATACCATTACCACCCCGTTTATTATCACCCCGCCGATTTCGCGCGTTGACGCCAAGAGCGGCCAGACGCTGCGTATTAAGCTCGGCAGCAGCGCCGGTCTGGCGAAAGATAAAGAGTCGCTGTGGTGGCTGAATCTGCTGGAAATTCCGCCGGTGGTGGCTGATCAGAAAAATGAAGGCCAGAACGTGCTGCAGCTGGCGATCCGTTCCCGCTTTAAATTTATTTATCGTCCTGCCGGGCTGGGCAACCGCGATGCGGCGGCCGAGAAGCTGACCCTGACCGCCAGCGGCAGCAGTCTCGCCATCAACAACCCGACGCCGTTCTACATTACCGTCAGCCGTATTTCCCGCGACGGCGGTAAAGCCCTGAACAGCAAAACCGTGATGCTGGCGCCGCAGTCCAGCCAGACGGTGGCGCTCTCCTCCGCCGTCAACCGCGGCGAAACCCTGACCGTTAACAACATTAATGACTATGGCGCCGATGTCGCAGTGAAAGTGGCCGTTAAATAAGGGAAAAGCTAATGAAGCAGAGGTCATTCTGCCCGGGAAGATTAAGCACCGCGATCGCCATCGCGCTGTGCTGCTTTCCGCCATTTTCCAGCGGACAGGAAAACCCGGGAACGGTATATCAATTTAACGACGGCTTTATTGTCGGCAGTCGCGAAAAGGTCGACCTGTCCCGCTTCTCGACCAGCGCGATTACCGAAGGCACTTACTCCCTTGACGTCTACACCAACGACGAATGGAAAGGGCGCTACGATCTGCGCATCGCGCGCGACAAAGACGGTAACCTTGGGGTCTGCTACACCAAAGCGATGCTGACCCAGTACGGCATCGCGGCGGAAAAGCTCAATCCGCAGCTGAGCGAACAGGAAGGCTATTGCGGTAGCCTCAAATCCTGGCGCAACGAAGACAACGTCAAAGACAACCTGGTCCAGTCCTCCCTGCGGTTGAACATTTCAGTGCCGCAGATCTATGAAGATCAACGCCTGAAAAACTATGTCAGCCCGGAGTTCTGGGACAAAGGCATTACCGCGCTTAATCTTGGCTGGATGGCCAACGCCTGGAACAGCCACACCTCTTCGGTCGGCGGGTCGGATAACAGCAGCGCCTACCTTGGCGTCAACGCCGGTCTGTCGTGGGACGGCTGGCTGCTGAAGCATATCGGTAACCTGAACTGGCAGCAGCAGCAGGGTAAAGCGCACTGGAACAGCAACCAGACCTATCTCCAGCGGCCGATCCCGCAGATCAACTCCATCGTCAGCGGGGGGCAGATTTTTACCAATGGCGAATTTTTCGATACCATCGGTCTGCGTGGGGTCAACCTCGCCACTGATGACAATATGTTCCCGGACGGCATGCGCTCCTATGCCCCGGAAATTCGCGGCGTGGCGCAGAGCAACGCCCTCGTCACCGTGCGTCAGGGCAGCAACATTATCTATCAGACCACGGTTCCGCCGGGGCCGTTTACCCTGCAGGATGTCTATCCATCCGGCTATGGCAGCGATCTTGAAGTCTCGGTAAAAGAGGCGGATGGCTCGGTGGAAGTGTTCAGCGTGCCTTACGCCTCCGTTGCTCAGCTGCTGCGTCCGGGCATGACCCGCTACGCGCTCTCCGCCGGTAAAGTGGACGACAGCGGGCTACGCAACAAGCCGATGCTCTATCAGGCGACCTGGCAGCACGGGATCAATAATCTGCTGACCGGCTACACCGGGGTCACCGGCTTTGACGACTATCAGGCCTTCCTGGTGGGCACCGGGATGAACACCGGGATCGGCGCGCTCTCTTTTGACGTCACCCATTCGCGGCTGAAGAGCGATACCCATGATGACTCGGGGCAGAGCTATCGCGCCACCTTTAACCGCATGTTCACCGATACCCAGACCAGCATCGTGCTGGCGGCATATCGCTACTCGACGAAAGGTTATTACAACCTCAACGATGCGCTGTACGCCGTCGATCAGGAAAAAAACAGCCGCAGCAACTATACGCTGTGGCGGCAAAAAAACGGCATGACCTTCACGGTGAACCAGAACCTGCCGGACGGCTGGGGCGGGTTTTATCTCAGCGGTCGTATTTCCGATTACTGGAACCGCTCCGGGACCGAGAAGCAGTATCAGGTCAGCTACAACAATTCGTTTGGTCGTCTCTCCTGGTCGGCGAGCGCCCAGCGCGTCTATACCCCGGACAGCTCCGGCCATCGCCGCGACGATCGCATTTCACTCAACTTCAGCTACCCGCTGTGGTTTGGCGATAACCGCACCGCCAACCTGACGTCGAACACCTCGTTCAACAACTCGCGCTTTGCCAGCTCGCAGATTGGTATCAACGGCTCGCTGGACAGTGAAAACAACCTTAACTACGGCGTGTCGACCACCACCGCCACCGGCGGTCAGCACGATGTGGCGCTCAACGGCAGCTACCGTACGCCATGGACCACCCTCAACGGCAGCTATAGCCAGGGCGAAGGGTATCGTCAGAGCGGCATTGGCGCCAGCGGGACGATGATCGCCCACAGCGGCGGCGTGGTGCTCTCGCCGGAAAGCGGCTCGACGATGGCGCTGATTGAAGCCAAAGACGCGGCCGGCGCCATGCTCCCGGGATCGCCGGGCACCCGCGTGGACAGCAACGGTTACGCCATCCTGCCGTATCTGCGCCCGTACCGGATCAACGCCGTCGAGATCGACCCGAAAGGCAGCCATGACGACGTGGCCTTCGATCGCACTGTGGCGCAGGTTGTGCCGTGGGAAGGCAGCGTGGTTAAGGTGGCGTTCGGCACCACGGTGCAGAACAACCTCACCCTGCAGGCGCGCCAGGCGAACCATGAGCCGCTGCCGTTCGCGGCGAGTATTTTCTCCCCCGACGGCAAGGAGATCGGCGTCGTCGGTCAGGGCAGCATGATGTTCATCAGCGATGCGAACGCCAAACGCGCGATTGTGAAGTGGAGCGGCGGGCAGTGTTCGGTGGATCTGGGACAGCAAACAACAAAGGATAGCGTATGTCGCTGAGGAAATTACTGACGCTTTTTATCGTCTTAATGGCGCTGGGCACCACCTCGTCCTGGGCCGTCTGTACGCGTCTCTCTTCGCCAACGGTGATGCTGGACATGGTGGTGGGCAGGGTGGTGGTGCCCCCGGATCTGCCGGTGGGCTCGGTGATCCTCACCCGCGACTGGACGATGAGCGCCCCGGGCGGGGCGAGCTATCGCTGTACCTCCGGCACCAACCGCTTCGCGGCGAAGATCGTCTCGCCAGGGGCCACCGATCTTGGGAATAAAATTTATTCCACCAACGTGCCGGGGATTGGTATGCGTTTCAGCCGCGGCGGCGCGACGGTGAATATCGTCTATCCTGACGTCTATTCGTCCCGAGTGTATAACACCACCAACTATTCCCTTGAAGGGTCACGTTTTACGCTGGAGATTATCAAAACCGCGGCAACCACCGGCAGCGGCACCCTCGCGGCGGGAAAATACACCTCCTATGACTGGGAGAGCGGCGGCAACCCGATCCTCGAAACCTATCTGAGCGCCAATGCGATCACCGTGGTCTCGCCCTCCTGTTCGGTACTGAGCGGGAAAAATATGAATGTTGATGTGGGCGCCATCAGACGCACTGACCTGAAAGGGGTGGGCACCACCGCGGGCGGGAAGGATTTTAATATCGATCTGCAGTGCAGCGGCGGCCTGAGTGAAACGGGATATGCCAACATCAGCACCTCTTTTTCCGGCACCCTGGCGACCAGTACCACCGCCACCATGGGCGCCTTGCTGAATGAAAAGGCCGGCAGCGGGATGGCGAAAGGCGTCGGCATCCAGGTGCTGAAGGATGGATCCCCGCTGCAGTTTAATAAGAAATATACCGTTGGCCGCTTGAATAATCAGGAGACTCGCTACATCACCATCCCGCTGCACGCGCGCTTTTATCAGTATGGCCCGACGACCAGCACCGGCGAGGTGGAGTCGCATATGATCTTTAACCTGACGTACGATTAATACGGGAGGGGGAATGAAGGGATTGCCGAAACATACTATCGCGTGGCTGCTGCTCTGCGGCAGCCTCGCTGCCCCCTCGGCGTGGGGTTTCGAGACCAATTATGATCGCGGACGGGTCGATTTTGCCGGGCGGGTGACGGATATTTCCTGCAGCGTCGCGCTCAATGGCGGCCAGCATGCCGGCAGCGGCAACGTCTGGCTGGCGCCGGTCAGCCTGGCGGAAGTGCACGATCGCGGGGCCGGCGCGTTTATGAAGCCGCAGCCTTTTACCCTGGCGCTGTCAAACTGCCAGCTGCGTCATGACGGCGGCGCCGCCTCGCAGGACGAGGTGCGGCGGGTCAGCGTTCGCTGGGTCGACGGTTTTTTACTGACGGCGGTCGGCAATGAGAACGCGGGCTATCTGGCCAATACCTTGCCAGACGGAGCGCAGAATATTTATCTGGCGCTGTCGACCAATGATAATAATACGCTGGATAAGAGTAATAAAATTGTCCCTGCGGACCCGCAGCAAAATCAGGTGCATTTGCAGGAAAGCGCGGTCAGCGGCGGCCTGTTCACCTATTATGTGGGCTACGTTTCGCCGACGCCGAAAAGCGCCACCAGCGGGCCAATTACCAGCTGGGCAACGTGGGAATTAGTTTATAATTAAGCGAGACGAAAAAGCCGGGCAAGCCCGGCTTTTTTATATGACAATATCGTCGGCAACCAGCTGTTCAATGCTGACTTCCTGCCAGTAATGCCCCTGAATAGCAAACCATTCCATACCCTGCAGCCATTTTTTATGGGCTTCGCTTTCCACGCCTTCAATAATCACGTTGTGATGATTGCGGGATAAAAAGGTGACCAGCGCATCCATCAGCTGACGGCCGGACTCTTTGCGCATCAGATGCCAGAAAAAATCTTTATCAATTTTGACATAGTCAAAATGATAACCGCTGATGGCGTTTATCCCCGCGTAGCCAGAGCCGAAGTCGTCGAGCCACAGCGAGGTATCCTGCGGGCTTTGCCAGGCGGCGAGGGAATTATTCAAAAGCTTTTCGGCGTTTTCGGTCACTTCAAAATGAACGCAGGTCAGGGCGGCAATTTTCTCTTTTATTTCCTTCTGGCGTAGCAGATTCAGGATATGGTCATCGACGTTAATGGTGGCGGAAATATGGTTACGTAAAAACCATGCTTTATGCTGTTCAATCAACGCCAGTTGCTCGAGAAAAATACGTTCACGAACCGCCGCGGTGGCATGGCGGAAAAAATATTCTGGCGAAACGGGAAGATTATCGAAGCGGCTTAAGCATTCAACTGCGACTAAGGTACCTTGTGGGGAAAACATTTTCTGAAAGACGTAGCGTACAGCGATATCATTACGAGATAAAATGTTGTCTTCGAATATTTTAGTGTTCATTATCCCTCTTCACGAGGTTAGTCAGACAATAAGCAGAGGATAGTCTAATTATAGGCTACCTGATGGTTAATGGGAATGGCAGGAAATGTAAATCAACAGCGAATAAGTACGCTTTATCCGCTATTGATTGACCGCTGTAAAATTTAACATTGATGAAGGGCGGCAATACGCTGGTTCATCGTGCGGGAATTATCAATGCCCAGCTTTTGCATGATATGGATACGATGGCTGTGGACCGTTTTATGGGCAATGCCGAGCAGGGCGGCAATACGCTTATTATTATTGTTGGCAATCAGCAGTTCGAGGATCTGGCACTCCCGCGGCGACAGCTGTTTGCGCAATCGTCGCGGCGGCGGTTCGCTGGCGCCCTTCGCGCGCTGGATAATGGAAGTAAACATAGATAGCGGTGAGTTTTCGCTAATAATCATGGCATTATCGACAGTTATCAACTCTCGGCATAGCCCGGCAATGTCGCTTTTTACCATCAGCACCGGCTGCTGGCAGCGCTGCAGGGAAAGGCGGAGCGCATTCAGCAGATCAAGGATTCTGATGGCAGAAATATCCTTATTAATTAAATTGAAAATAACCGTTTGGGCCACAGGCAGATGTTTTCTCTGGATAACATCGTCATAGCCAAAACGGGTGGCATTTTCATGACTATCAATAAGGTAGTGATAGATTGAGTGACCAATGAGATTATCATTGGTGTACAGCAATATACTTTCCAAGGGTATCAGATTCTCTTTTTGCGCTTGGCTTCTAAGATCAGGTCCAGCAGAATCTTCTCTATTCTGCGCTGGTCGTCGAGATGACGGAACTTAAACTGGCAGGATATCTGATAGTAGCTTTCGCTCTCTTCATTGGGATTGTCGAGGGTGATAATAATGACATTTTTTACCACCAGGTCGATGGTGATCTCGCCATATTCCGCCAGCATCAGTACGGCATTTTTCAGCAATGCGTTATGACTGAGAAATTTCAGGTTTGGCGTTTTGGTCATCAGCGCGCAACCGCCGTCCGAAATGTCTTTGATGTCGAAAAGATAGTTTTCGCCATTTTTATGGCGCCCGCGGCAATAAAAGTCATGCTCGTGGCGTAAACGAAAGCGGGGATCGCGGCGACGCTGCACGACCTGCAGGCATTCAGGCAAGGAAAAGGCGTAGCGGATACCTTTATCGACACCGCTATTGTCATGTTTTGTCAGGGCTGCATTAAACTCTATTTTCCCTGAATCGCTATGCAGTAGAAAACGAATTTTATGACCCGGTGGGATTTTGCGATGGGTCTGAATATGGAACTCGGCAAAGTCCACGCGCGTCAGTTGGGTTATGATACTGGTGTTGTTAAAAAATATTTCAATTTCAGTACGTTTGCGCAACTCCTCTCTGAAAATAGCAATAATTTCATACTTACTGGTCTTTATCGTTCCCTCTGTCATAGGCTTCCCTTGTAAATAGTTGTCGTGAGGCGTTTGATTTTTCTTATAGCAATAGCAACATTCTGATTGGGTTAATCAGATGTTTTTATGAGCGTTTGATGTTATTGACTATCTTTGCAGCCAGATTGATATGTATAAACTTGGAATTCGATATTGTGTTTCCTGTAATCAAGAGTTTCAAATTTTGGTCATGACAAAAACGACAACGGCCTCCAAGCTGGAGACCGGTCGAAGGAAAAAAACTTAAGTTTAATTAACGGGGATAATGAGAAAACGATCGTCGATCATGCCCCATTTGTAGGATCTATAGTGCCAGCAGTGTTGAGGTTTTTCCAGGCAAATATTGAGGAGGGAAGTCGTTCCCTCCATTTAGCCTGAGGGGTCAGGAATGCGCGCGATTGGCGATATTATCCAGGATGCGTAGCGCATCCGCTGGCAGAACCAGCCCGGCGGCGGCAATATTTTCCGCCAGGTGCGTGCGGGATGAGGTGCCGGGGATCAGCAGAATATTGGGCGCGCGCTGGAGTAGCCAGGCGAGGGCGACCTGCATCGGCGTCGCCTCAAGCGAGGCCGCGACCTCGTTCAGCTCCTGCGCCTGCAGCGGGGTAAAACCGCCCAGCGGGAAGAAGGGGACCCAGGCGATGTGCTGGGCGGCCAGCGCATCCACCAGCGCGTCGTCGGCGCGATGGGCAATGTTATAGAGGTTTTGCACGCAGACGATAGGCGTCATTTTCTGCGCATCCGCCACCTGCTTTGCCGTCACGTTGCTAAGGCCAATATGGCGGATCAATCCTCGCGCCTTCAGCTCCAGCAGGGTGGCGAGCGGCGCCTCCAGCGACCCCTCCACCGGGCCGTGGGGGCTCAGCATACTGCGCAGGTTCACCACCTCCAGCACGTCGAGCCCCAGGTGACGCAAATTGTCCTCGACGGCCTGGGTCAGTTCAGCGGGCGACATGGCCGGCAGCCAGTTGCCTTTTTCGTCACGGCGGGCGCTGACCTTGGTGACAATGCACAGATCGTCGGGGTAGGGGTGAAGCGCTTTGCGGATCAGCTGATTGGTCACATGGGGGCCATAGAAATCCGAAGTATCGATATGGTTTACCCCAGCTTCGACGGCGGCCTGCAGCACGCGCACCGCTTCTTCAGGATCTTTCGGCGGGCCGAAGACGCCGGGGCCGGCCAGCTGCATGGCCCCGTAACCCAACCGATAGACCTGGCGATCGCCGAGCGTGCCGCGACCGGATAAGGTGACACTGGACATAGGAACTCTCCTCACGGTGGCTAAGCCGTAAGTGTAATGCGCTCACAAGGAAGGGAAGGGCGAGAATGTTGTCAGAATGTGCGACAGCGGCTCAGGCAAGCCGCTGTCGCCGGAGGCGGATTAGCCGAAGAACATCACGGAGACGCAGAGCAGGCCGACCACCAGAGTGATGGCATTCCCCACCGAGCGATACGGCTTCAGCGCCGGGATAAGCCAGGTTGACAGCGTGGGCATGATAAACAGGATCATGGCGATAAGCGGTCCGCTGATAGCGTAGATCATCGAGATCGCATTCGGGTTGATAAAGCACACCGCAAAGGTGAAGGCGGAGACCAGCATGATCGACATCGCGCGGTTGAAGGCGCGGCTCTTGCGCACGCCCATCAGGCCCAGCGAGCTTTTGACGATTTCGCTGGCGCCTTCAATGACCCCGAAGTAGGTGCCGAGAAAGGATTTCGACATGGCGACCACGGCGACGATAATGCCGGTCACCGCCAGCCAGCCCGGCGCGCCGGGCATCATCGACAGGGCGGAGAGGATAGTCACCCCCTGATCGCGGGCGGTCTCAATATAGGTCGCCGGGATAGCCAGCAGGCAGCTGAAGACGAAAAACAGCACGCTGGCGCAGATGATGGTGTAGGCCACCTTCATGATTTTTTTGCATTTACCCATGGCCAGGTCGCCGTGTTTCTCCTGCTGGTCGATAGCAAAAGTCGAGATGATCGGCGTATGGCTAAAAGCGAAAACCATCACGGGTATGGAGATCCAGACCTGGTGGAGCGTCTGCGAGCTGAACTGCATCTGGCTGGTGAGATGTTCCGGATGCCAGTCGCGAATTAAATAGAGGGAGAGAAACAGAAAGCAGGCGATGAGCGGGAAGACCAGAAAGCCCATCACCTTGATGGTGATCTGCCGGCCCATGAGAAAGATCAGATTAAGGACCAGCACCACGCCAAGACTCAGCAGCGCGCGTAGCGCAGGCGTCATCGGCGTGTGATGCGCCACCTGCTCGGCCAGCGAGTTGGTGATGGCCACGGCGTAGATCAGCACGACCACAAAGAAGGCGAGGAAATAGAGGCCGGTGATCAGGTTGCCAATTTTCTTACCATAGTAGTGATTGACTGCGCCGGTGATCCCGGTTCCCGGCGCGATATTGGCCGAGAGAATAAACTGGCTCAGCGCTTTGTGAGGCCAGTAGGTGAGCGGCCAGGCGACCAGCGCGGTGATGAAAAGGACGATGGCGCCAGCCGAACCCAGCTGGATCGGTAGAAATAGCGTCCCAGCGCCTACTGCAGTGCCATATAAGGCAAAACTCCATAGAGTTTCTTCTTTAGACCAAATTTTAGACATTATGCGACTTTATCAACCGTCAAACCAAAAAAAAGGAGTGCAATTTACCATATTTATGGTTCATCTGTTGCGATAGTTTTTGGTGATAAAGTCGCGGCGGATCGCGAAGGATCCGCCACGGGGCTAGCCGCGTGCCGCCTGGCGCGGGCGGCGGTGACGGATCACGCGCTCGCGCAGGGTGTCCCAGACCCAGTTAAACGCCATGGTGTAGGGCAGGAAGAAGAGCATGAAGCCGATCTCCAGCATAAACGCCTGCAGTAGCGATACCCCCAGCACGATAGCCACCATGGTGACGCCGATGATAACAAAGCCGGTCTCGAAGCCGATCGCGTGCAGCGCCCGCACTTTCAGCCGGCGGGGGACGCGGGAGACCGGCCACAGGCGATCGAAAGCCGCGTTATAAATGATGTTCCATACCATCGCCAGGGTGGCGAGCAGAATGCTCAGCCCGCCCATCTCCACCACCGAACGCTGCATCAGCCAGGCGGCGGTGGGGGCGAGGATCAGCGTCGCCAGTCCTTCGAAGGTGATGGCGTGGATAACGCGTTCGGTGAGCGTCTTGCGCTGATGCGGGGTCTGTTGCATGGCGAGCTACCTCCAGTTTTAGCCTGAACAGGAAATTACCCGGCAGTTTATGGAAAAATATGATAAACAAAAGATAGAAACCATCGATAAAGTAGATACATCATGCGTTATTCACCGGAAGCGTTAACCGCCTTTGTCGAGGCCGTTGACAGCGGGTCGTTCTCCGCGGCCGCCCGTCGCCTGCGGAAAAGCCAGTCGACGATCAGTACCGCTATCGCCAACCTGGAGGCAGACCTCGGGGTGACCCTCTTCGATCGGGCAACGCGGCAGCCGACGCTGACGCCGCAGGGGGAGCAGGTGCTGAGCTATGTCAAAGCGATCCTCGCCGCCAGCGAGCGGCTGGATGAGCTGGCGGTGTCGCTGTCCGGCGAGACAGAACCGCGACTGACCTTTGTGCTCTCGGACACCCTGCACCCGGACGTGCTGGAAGATCTGCTGGTGCAGTTTGACCGCCGCTTCCCTCATACCGAGTTTGAGTGTTTGATTGGCGAAGATGAGGACGTGATCGATCTCCTGCAAAAATCCCGCGCCCAGGTGGGATTGATTGAGGCGAGAGAGCGCTACCCGACCGATATCGGCAGCACCCGCCTGCCGCTGCAGACGGCGATGGGCATTTACGTGGCGCCTGACCATCCGCTGGCGGCGCAGGGCAAGGTTGTCTGGGATGAGCTGCGCAGCTGGCGCGAGCTGCGTTTGAGCACCTTTCTGGCCAGCGCCACGGAGCCTGCCGCCGGGCAGGTCTGGTCGGCGCCAAACTACCTGCTGCTGCTCAGCATGGCGGTGCAGGGCTTCGGCTGGTGCATTCTGCCCTGCGCCCTGGTGGCGGAGTTTGCGCCGCAGGGCGGGCTGGTGGCGCTCGATATCCCCGGCTGGCCGCGTGCGATTTCGGTGGATCTGCTGTGGAATAAGAAAGCGCCGCCCGGGGCGGCGGGCAGCTGGCTGCGTCAGCATCTGCAGCGGCGTGAACGTTAACGAATGGCTAATTCTTTGTGATTGGCCTCACTTTTTTTAAACAATTACAAAGTTTTTTGATAACAATTATCTAGTATATCGCTGTTTCTTTGCGCAAAAGCACGGGCAGGGGTAGAGGATGAAGGATGTCGTGATCGTCGGGGCGCTGCGAACGCCGATTGGCTGCTTTCAGGGCGCGCTATCGCGCCATTCAGCCGTTGAGCTGGGTAGCGTGGTGGTGAAGGCGCTGGTGGAGAAGACGGGAATCGATCCGCAGAGCGTGGATGAGGTGATCCTCGGCCAGGTGCTGACCGCGGGAACCGGGCAAAACCCGGCCCGTCAGTCCGCTATTCGCGGCGGGTTGCCCAACACTGTATCGGCTATCACCATTAACGACGTCTGCGGTTCCGGTCTGAAAGCCCTGCACCTCGCCACCCAGGCCATCCAGTGCGGGGAGGCGGACGTGGTGATCGCCGGCGGCCAGGAGAACATGAGCCGCGCTCCGCATGTCCTCACCGACAGCCGCACCGGCGCCCAGCTGGGCAACAGCCAGCTGATTGACAGTCTGGTCCATGACGGCCTGTGGGACGCCTTCAACGATTACCATATGGGCGTCACGGCGGAAAACCTCGCCCGGGAATACGGCATCAGCCGCGAACTGCAGGACGCCTGGGCGCTCAGCTCGCAGCATAAGGCGCGCAAGGCGATTGATTCCGGACGCTTTCGCGATGAGATTGTCCCGGTCGTTACCGAGCATAACGGCGCGGCGCGCACCGTAGATACCGATGAACAACCGCGGGTGGATGCCAGCGCGGAAGGGCTGGCCAGCCTGCAGCCTGCCTTCGATCGTCTCGGATCGGTGACCGCCGGCAACGCATCCAGCATCAATGACGGCGCGGCGGCGGTGATGATGATGAGTGAGGCGAAAGCCGAGGAGCTGGGGCTGCCGATCCTCGCGCGGATCCGCGCCTTCGCCAGCGTCGGCGTCGATCCGGCGCTGATGGGCATCGCCCCGGTGCACGCCACCCGCCGTTGTCTGGAACGGGCCGGCTGGCGGCTGGACGACGTCGATCTGATCGAAGCCAATGAGGCCTTTGCCGCTCAGGCTATCTCCGTTGGCCGGGTACTGGAGTGGGATGAGCGACGGGTCAACGTCAACGGCGGCGCGATCGCCCTCGGCCACCCGATCGGCGCCTCCGGCTGCCGGATTCTGGTGTCGCTGGTGCATGAAATGATCAAGCGCGATGCGCGTAAAGGGCTGGCGACGCTGTGCATCGGCGGCGGTCAGGGCGTGGCGCTGGCGGTAGAGCGCGCGTAGCGCTGAATGTCGATTTCCATGGCCTCCTGCGGGAGGCCTTTTTTATGCGCCGCGCTTTGCCGACCCCCCTCTTTTTTGCCGTATTTCCCTTCTCCCCATCGTCAATTTATTGAGCTCCGTCACGTCTTGTTGTGCCACCTTTTTTGAAACAAATAACTACGATCCTGGTCACTAAAACTGAGGTTCTTAAAAAATAAAATAACGTTTCATAAAAACGAAATGACATTTTATTTATTATAAGGGGTACCCTATGTTAAAACGATCTCTGGTTCTGGCCGCCCTCTGCGGTATGTCTTTTGCGGCAACCGCGGTCACGATAGATTTACGTCATGAATTTATTGATGGCGGCAAGAGCGATAAAAGCAATGCCGACCGCGTCTCGGTATCCCACCGCTTCGCCAACGGGCTAGGCTTTACCGTGGAGGCCAAATGGCGTTCAGGCGGCGACAACGGTTCGCAACCCTATTCGGACGTGGTGGGCAACGGCCATGAAGACACCATCAGCTGGCGCTGGAAAGCGACGTCGAACCTTTTCCTCACCCCCGGGTTTACCATAGAGAGCAACGACAGCCGCTCCATTTACAAGCCGCATCTGCACGTACAGTACAGTTTCGACAATGGCTTCTATGTCGCCGCTCGCTATCGCTATGAGTACACCCGCTATCCGAACGATGCCGGTAAAGATGATGACAAGGTGAATCGCGGCGACGCGTGGGCCGGGTTTGCCCTCGGCGACTGGCGCACCGAGCTGAACTATGTCTATGCCCGCAGTTCGGAAGGGGTGAACCGCAACGACAACAAACCCTACTCACAGGAATATAACGTGAAGGTAGCCTATAAGCTGGATAACAACTGGTCGCCGTATGGTGAAATCGGCAACGTCGGCGTGAATGACCGCAGCGATCGCCAGACCCGTTTCCGCGTCGGGGTGGCTTACTCATTCTGATTTCCATCAGGCCCTCATCGTCTGTTTTCCCCGGCGCCGTCAGCCGGGGTTTTTTATGGGCCAAAGCGGGGGAACAAAAAAAAGCCCTCCGCGAAGGAGGGCAAGGCCAGTTACAGAAAAACGTTCGCCGGGGCTCAGGCGCTCAGCATCGGCGGATGGTCAGGTAATTTCGCGATATAGATGGCCGGCTTGCCGTCTTTATCAGAGCTGAACAGAATGGCGCTGTCGTCCGGCGTAAACGAGGGGTGCGGGTGCGTCACCTGGCGGCTGTTGGCCAACGTCGCCCACGAGGTATCATGGCGCGCGACGCGGAAGTAGCGCTTCTCCGCCACGTTAAAGACGTACAGATAAGGATCGTTATCAATGGAGTAGCCGCCGGTATCTTTGACATCGACCGGCGTGCCTGATCCATCGCCCACCAGCAGCGTACCGTCGAAATTGCTCATCAGATGCGAGCAGGCGGGCATCGTCATCAGGGCCTCGTTGACGCCGCTCTCCGGATCAAAGCGATAGATCGTCCGCCCCTGCTGGCCTTTCAGATAGGAGACGTAGATCAGCGCTGAACCGTCCGGGACCCAGAATTCATGGGTGCAGCTTTCCCCCGGGGCATGCGCTTTGACTTTACGCACGTTGCTGCCATCTTCATTGACCAGCCACATGCGGGCGTCAACCAGATCGTGCGGCCCTTCATGGCAGAAGGCGACGGTATGGTCGTCGAAGGGACGATAGATCGGATGTCCCAGCCAGATTTTTTCCTCATGGATCACCTGGCTCTCTCCGCTGCGCAGGTCGACGCGCAGCAGGCGGCAGTGCGGTCCTTTGTGGAAAAAGTCATGAAAAATCTGCCAGTCGTTGAGCGGCGTCCAGTCGCTTTTCGCAATCTCAATGCCTACCAGTTTGCTGCAATCGCTGTTCGCCACCCAGGTGCCATAGCCGACCCACTCCTCGCTGACGCGGTAAACTTCACGCTCGGCGAGGGTGGTGAGGTTCACCTCCAGCAGGGTACGGTCATTTTTCACGTAATAGAGCGACTTATCGTCCGGGGAGAGGAAGCCGCCGAAGGTGTTATCCCCGGCGCCTTCCGTCAGCTGGACGGCTTCGGCGCTGGCGATATTCAGCAGATAGTAGTTCCAGTGGCCGTCAAACTCGCCGGCGAACAGTAAATGGCTGCCATCGTTAAAAAAGCACTTCTGATAGAAGTAGTTGCGATGACAGGTGACCTCCGGGGGGGTTAAGCGGGTGACTTCCGCCCCGGTATCCGGATCGCGGCTGACGTGATAGTTCAGTTTGACCCGCATGCCTTTAGCCATGTAGTGCTCCTTTCTTTCCTGCGATGCCGCTGGACCAGAGGCGTGTCGCTGAGTGATGTGTTTTAAAAGATGGGTGTCAATTTATCAAAACAATGTTTCATTATTTGTGATGTCTCACGCAGTTCAGCGCAATTCCCGCATCTTCCGCGGCCTGCTGGCCCCACTTCGACCGTCTCTCCAGACAACCGGTTGAATCATCATCCTTTTAAAACCGCTTCCTGTCCGGCGCGGGTTGCCGCATCCGTTCGCTTTTTCGTTTTTTGTAATCGACGTCATAAAAAATGAAACGACGTTTTAAATATCATTGAAAATGACAGGGAGCGGGGCTAAGATGGCACCCATTAGTAAAACGGAACTCTGTTTTATTTTTATGATGGGCTATGCCCGTGAGTTCGCCCTACGCTCAGTCGCGCCGCCGGCGCGAGCCGGGCCGAGAGAACCTTGCCTGCACACTGCAGGCTCTGAACGACTAAGGAACACATTATGATTCTTGATGCATTCTCCCTGCAGGGAAAAGTGGCCGTCGTGAGCGGATGCGATACCGGTTTAGGTCAGGGGATGGCCCTCGGGCTGGCGGAAGCGGGCTGCGATATTGTCGGTATCAATATTGTCGAGCCGGTGGAAACTATCGAGCGGGTGACGGCGCTGGGACGCCGCTTTCTCAGCCTGACCGCCGACCTGCGCCAGATCGACGGTATCCCTCAGCTGCTGGAGCGGGCGGTGGCGGAGTTTGGCCATATTGATATTCTGGTCAACAATGCCGGCCTCATCCGCCGCGAGGACGCGCTGGCGTTCAGCGAAAAGGACTGGGACGACGTCATGAACCTCAACATCAAGAGCGTATTTTTCATGTCCCAGGCGGCGGCGAAGCACTTTATCGCCCAGGGCAGCGGCGGGAAGATCATTAACATCGCCTCGATGCTGTCGTTCCAGGGCGGGATCCGTGTGCCGTCGTATACCGCGTCCAAAAGTGCGGTGATGGGCGTTACCCGCTTGCTGGCCAACGAGTGGGCTAAACACCATATCAATGTCAACGCCATCGCCCCGGGGTATATGGCGACCAATAACACCCAGCAGCTCCGCGCCGACGAGCAGCGCAGTAACGAAATCCTCGACCGCATTCCCGCCGGGCGCTGGGGCCTGCCGTCCGACCTGATGGGGCCGGTGGTCTTCCTCGCTTCCCCAGCCTCCGATTACATCAATGGCTACACGGTAGCGGTGGACGGCGGCTGGCTGGCGCGCTAACCGTCGGCGACGGTCGGCGCGACACTCATCGCCCCGGCCGTCTGAGCAATTATTGTCCATACCGTAAAATGAGGATCGTCCATATTCCAGAGTGCAGAATGAATGTTACCGCCCTGTATGGACAGGGTTATTAACTATGCGAAACGAATTTTTTGTTACTTTGAAAGTTTAATGTCCATCACAAAACCCATCTTGCCAGCAAAATAGTCCATATCTTTGGCGTATCCAGCCTGACAAACTCCTCCGCCAGTCACGTACTTTCGTCCTATGTCTTTCTCTGTGTGGCAGGAATAAAAATGACTTCAATCAGTAACGACTCTGCATTAACGCCGCGGGCGCAACGTGACACCCGGCGGATGAACTGGTTTGTTTCTATCGCCGCGGCGGTGGCGGGGTTGCTCTTTGGCCTGGATATCGGCGTGATATCCGGGGCGCTGCCCTTTATAACCGACCACTTCACCTTATCCAGCCAGCTTCAGGAGTGGGTGGTCAGCAGCATGATGCTGGGGGCGGCGATAGGCGCGCTGTTTAACGGCTGGCTGTCGTTCCGCCTTGGCCGCAAATACAGCCTGATGGCGGGGGCCGTGCTTTTTGTCGCCGGCTCTATCGGCTCCGCTTTTGCCGCCAGCGTGGAAGTGCTGCTGGTGGCCCGCGTGGTGTTGGGGGTGGCCGTTGGGATCGCCTCTTATACCGCGCCGCTGTACCTCTCCGAAATGGCCAGCGAGAACGTGCGCGGAAAAATGATCAGTATGTATCAGCTGATGGTGACCCTCGGCATTGTGCTGGCGTTTCTTTCCGATACCGCCTTTAGCTACAGCGGTAACTGGCGCGCCATGCTGGGCGTGCTGGCGCTGCCGGCGGTGATCCTGATCGTTCTGGTCGTCTTTCTGCCGAACAGCCCTCGCTGGCTGGCGGAGAAAGGGCGCCATATCGAAGCGGAAGAGGTGCTGCGGATGCTGCGCGATACCTCGGAGAAGGCGCGCGATGAGCTTAACGAGATCCGCGAAAGCCTGAAGCTGAAGCAGGGCGGTTGGGCGTTGTTCAAGGTCAATCGTAACGTGCGCCGGGCGGTGTTCCTTGGCATGCTGCTGCAGGCGATGCAGCAGTTCACCGGCATGAACATCATCATGTACTACGCCCCGCGTATTTTCAAAATGGCGGGCTTTACCACTACCGAACAGCAGATGATCGCCACCCTGGTGGTGGGCCTGACCTTTATGTTTGCCACCTTTATCGCGGTGTTCACGGTGGATAAAGCGGGTCGCAAGCCGGCGCTGAAAATCGGTTTCAGCGTGATGGCGCTGGGCACCCTGGTGCTCGGCTACTGCCTGATGCAGTTCGACAATGGCACCGCCTCCAGCGGCCTCTCCTGGCTTTCCGTCGGCATGACCATGATGTGTATTGCCGGGTATGCGATGAGCGCGGCGCCGGTGGTGTGGATCCTCTGCTCCGAGATCCAGCCGCTGAAATGCCGCGACTTCGGCATCACCTGCTCCACCACCACCAACTGGGTGTCGAACATGATCATCGGCGCCACCTTCCTGACGCTGCTTGACGCGATCGGCGCCGCCGGGACCTTCTGGCTCTACACGGTGCTCAACGTGGCCTTTATCGGCGTCACCTTCTGGCTGATCCCGGAGACCAAAAATGTCACCCTCGAGCACATTGAGCGCAACCTGATGGCGGGCGAGAAGCTGCGCAACATCGGTAACCGTTAATGTGAGGCGCGCGGCAGCCACGGGCTGGCGACCTTGCGCGTCTCCCGATGGTTGTCGCCGTGAATGATATGCAGGGCGCTCAGGCGCCCGATGTCGTAGTGCGGCAGCTGCACCGTGGAGAGCGGCGGCAGAAACAGATCGCCAATGCCCACCATATTGTCGTATCCCACCACCGCCACGTCCTGTGGAATGCGTAACCCCTGGCCCAGCAGCGTCTGATAGACCATAAAGGCGATGCGATCGTTGCCGCAAATCACCGAGTCAAAGCCGGGTTTACCCTCGCGGATATGCGCCATCACCACCCCCGGAATATCGTGGTAATGCTCATCGCCTTGAGCCATATACGAGTGGGTCAGGCTGTCCGGTTCGATGCCCGCCTCCCGGCAGGCGCGCTCCAGCCCCTGACGGCGGCGGATCGTCGCCAGCTGGCTGGCGGGTAAGTGCAGGCACAGCGGATGACGATAGCCCGCGGCAAGCAGGGCTTTTACCGCGTCGTACTGACCCTGCTCATCGTCCGGGATATAGCTGGCCACCGGCTGGCTGAGGCTTTCGCAGTTGGCCAGCACGCAGGGCAGGGTCAGCAGTTTGTCCGGCAGCGGCACCTGGCGCAGGCCCATGGTGGTAAAGATAATGCCGTCCGGACGGTGGGAGAGGAGCAGGTCGACCACCGCTTCCGGCCGATCGTCGGAAAACATGTTGACCACAAAGCTGTTCCAGCCGTGGGCGCGGGCGGTCTCTTCGATCGAGAGGGTGATCTCCACCGAGAAGGGGGTGGTGACGGTATCCAGCGCCAGCACGCCGATGGTGCTGGGGGTGGCCCGCGCCCCGCGGATCTTTTTCGCCGACAGGTCGGGGACATAGTTGGTTTCGGCGATGGCGGCCTGCACGCGGGCCAGCGTCTCCGGCTTGAGCCGCTCCGGGGTGTTCAGCGCCCGAGAGACGGTCATCAGAGATACATTCGCCAGTTTTGCTACATCTTTCAGGGACGCCATTTTTTCCTCCGCCATAGCTGCAGAGTACAGGCTATACAACTAAGTCGCTGATGTAAAAGCGTGAAACGATTTTATGCTAGCCTCGTCCTCCACGCTGCCGCGGTTAATATTTGATCGCGATCGCATCTTCATTATGTTAACGTTAACTTTTGTGATTAACATCATGTATCGCAGCGAATCCCCCTGCGCTTTGTTTTTTGTTAACGTTACCATAATTGCATTCCTCTAACACGAGAATGTCATGATGAAAGCGCATCACTCACACAGCTACCCGTTGCTCAGTGCCTTACTGTTTTTCTTTTTCGTGACCTGGTCGTCATCCGGCTCCTTGCTCTCCATCTGGCTGCACCAGGAGGTCGGGCTGAAGGCAGGCGATACCGGTATCATCTACGCCGTTCTGTCGGTTTCCGCGCTGTTTGCGCAAGTTTGCTATGGCTTTATCCAGGATAAGCTGGGGCTGCGCAAACATCTGCTCTGGTATATCACCGCGCTGCTGATCCTCTCCGGTCCGGCGTATCTGCTGTTCGGCCATCTGCTGAAAATTAACGTCCTGCTGGGCAGCATCTTCGGCGGGATCTACATCGGCTTGACCTTTAACGGCGGCATTGGCGTGCTGGAATCCTATACCGAGCGCGTGGCGCGCCAGAGCCAGTTTGAATTCGGCAGGGCGCGGATGTGGGGCTCGCTGGGCTGGGCGGTGGCCACCTTCTTCGCCGGTCTGCTGTTTAACATCAATCCGCAGCTTAACTTCCTCGTCGCCAGCTGTTCCGGGCTGGTGTTTTTTATCCTGCTGGCGCGGCTGCGCGTCTCCTCGGCGCCGCATGCGATGCAGGAGGCGGTTTCGGGCGGCAAGGTGACCCTGGAAGATGCGCTGCGCCTGCTGACGCTGCCGCGCTTCTGGGCGCTGGTATTCTTCGTCATCGGCACCTGCATCTACGGCGTCTATGACCAGCAGTTCCCGGTCTATTTCTCATCGCAGTTCGCGACCCTGCAGGAAGGCAATGAGATGTATGGCTACCTCAACTCCTTCCAGGTGTTCCTCGAGGCGGCCGGCATGTTCTGCGCGCCGTGGCTGGTGAACCGCATCGGCGCCAAAAACGGTCTGATTTTCGCCGGCATGGTGATGGCGATGCGCATGGTGGCCTCCGGCCTGGTGGAGGGGCCGCTGCTGATCTCCATCACTAAACTGCTGCACGCGGTGGAGCTGCCGATACTGCTGGTGGCTATCTTTAAGTACAACAGCATCAACTTCGATAAACGCCTCTCCTCCACCCTCTATCTGGTGGGCTTCGCCTGCACCAGCTCGATTATCGCCAGCGTTTTGTCGCCGCTGGCGGGCTACAGCTATGAAAAATATGGCTTCGCTCAGTCCTATCTGATCATGGGCCTGCTGGTGTTCTGCACCACCTTTATTTCCATCTTCTTGTTGCGCTCCGGCAAATCCTCCGCCGATCCGCTGGTGTCGCAACCTACCGCTGTCTGAATCAAAAAGAGTGAAAATGATGACTTACACAATCTCCAGGGCTGAACAGGTACTCCAGACACAACGCCAGGCGCTCAATCTGCGCTGGTATCCGCACTATCACCTGGCGGCCCGCGCCGGGTGGATCAACGACCCAAACGGTCTGGTGTGGTTCGACGGCTGGTACCATGCCTTTTATCAACATCACCCGTACTCCACTCAGTGGGGGCCGATGCACTGGGGGCACGCGCGGAGTAAGGATCTGGTGCACTGGGAGCATCTGCCGGTGGCCCTGGCGCCGGAGGGGCCGGAGGATAAAGACGGCTGCTTCTCCGGCTCGGCGGTGGTCGATGGCGATACCCTGGCGCTGATTTACACCGGGCATAAATTCCACGGCGATCCGGGCGACGAAGCCAATCTGTATCAGGTTCAGTGTCTGGCCACCAGCCGGGACGGGATCCACTTCGAGCGCCAGGGGATGGTGGTCGACACCCCGCCGGGCATGCACCACTTCCGCGACCCGAAGGTCTGGCGGGAAGGAGACAGCTGGTACATGATCGTCGGCGCGCGCGAAGGCGATACCGGCCAGGTGCGGCTGTACCGCTCAGCCGATCTGCGCCAGTGGCAGGATGTGGGGGTGCTGGATGAAGCGGAAAGCGCCATGGGCTATATGTGGGAGTGCCCGGACTTCTTCACCCTCAACGGCAAACGCGTTCTGATGTTTTCCCCGCAGGGGATGCAGGCCGAGGGGTTCCGCAACCGCAACCTGTTCCAGAGCGGCTATCTGATCGGCGAGTGGCAGCCGGGGCAGCGATTCGTCCGCCACGGCGAGTTCAGAGAGATGGATCACGGCCACGATTTCTATGCGCCGCAAAGCTTCGCCACCCCCGATGGCCGGCGGATCGTGATTGGCTGGCTGGATATGTGGGAATCACCGCTGCCGGAGCAGCAGGACGGCTGGGCGGGCATGCTCTCCCTGCCGCGCGAGCTGAGCCTGAGCGCGGATAACCGCCTGCAGATGCGCCCGGCGAAAGAAGTGGAGAGTCTGCGCGGCGCCTGGTTCCCGTGGCCGGTAAGCACCCTGAACAATCAGCAGACCACGATGGTCGACAACTGCGAGGCGATGGAGGTGAACCTGCGCTGGAACTGCGCCCGCAGCAGCGCCGAGCAGTATGGTCTGCGCTTTGGCGATGGCCTGCGCCTCTACGTGGATGCCCAGCAGCAGCGTCTGGTGCTGGAGCGGCATTATCCGCAGCATGGCCTGTGCGGGACGCGCAGCGTGCCGTTGACCGCCGGGGCGGATCTCAATCTGCGGATATTTTTCGATAGCTCTTCGGTGGAGGTGTTTGTCAATGACGGCGAAGCCTGCCTGAGCAGCCGTATCTATCCGCAGGCTCCCCGCCGTGAATTAGCGTTATTTGCCTGGAGCGGCTCAGCGGCATTAACTGAAGCCGGAGCCTGGCAGCTCGAATAATAATAAGGCTGTTGTCGTTAATAACCCGTCTTTGACGATGGGCGGGTTATTATTGCCTGCATCGTCGTGCATTACCCATTAATAACAAATTTAGTTCATTCCATAATAAAAGGGTTTACCGATGAATAAAATCTGGGTCGGGTGTTTTCTCACGTCTCTCTCTCTGCCACAGGCGATGGCGCAGGCGCCGTTATCGCTGGAGGATCGGCTGGCGCAAATGGAGCAGCGGCTGAAGGCGACGGAGGCGCGCGCCGCCAGCGCAGAGGCGGAGATTAAGACGCTGAAAGGCCAGCAGCAGGCCACGACGGTCGCCCGCGCGGCGCCGGCTACGCCGCGCCTGCAGCTAAACGACAATGGCGAATTAAAATTTTATGGCGATGTCGAATTTAATCTTGATGGCGCCAGCCGCACCGGCAGCCTGACGTCGGTCAAAACCAGCGCGAATAAAAGCTGGGCGCCCGGTGATAAAGAGCGTTGGGATATTAATGGCCGTATTCTGCTGGGTTTCGATGGCAGACGTAATGGCGCCGACGGGAAATATGCCGGATTCAGCGTGCAGCCCCTGGCGGATATGGATGGCAAAATGAATCTCGATGATGCGGTATTTTTCTTTGGTCAGCAGGATGACTGGAAAATAAAAATAGGCCGCTTTGAAGCCTGGGATATGTTCCCCCTGAATCAGGATACCTTTATTGAATATTCAGGAAATACCGCCAACGACCTCTATTCCGACGGCTATGGCTATATTTACATGATGAAAGAGGGGCGCGGGCGCAGCAGCAGCGGCGGCAACCTCCTGTTCAGCAAAACGGTGGATAACTGGTATTTCGAGGTTAACACCCTGGTGGAGGATGGCAGTTCGCTGTTTGTCGATCAGAACTATCACGGTAATGCGCTGGAAAACCGCAAAAACGTGGTGTACGTGCGGCCGGTGGCGGTGTGGCAGTCCGGCGCGTGGTCGGCGGCGGCGGCGATAGAGAGCAACCTCGTCAACAACGCCTACGGCTATCAGAACCAGGGCGGGCGCTGGGTCGACCAGTCAAACCGTACCGGCTACGGGATGACCATGAGCTGGAACACCCTGAAAAGCGATCCGCAGGACGGGGCGGTGGTCAATCTGAGTACCGCCCTGCTGGACGCGGCGGACGAAACCGACTTCAGCGCCGGGATCAACGCCCTGTGGCATCGCGTGGAGCTGGGCTATATCTACGCGCATAACAAAATCGACCAGTTCAACATGGCCGGGGTGAGCAGCGAGTGCGATGACGACTGCGCAATCCTCGCGCCGGGGCGCTATGACATCCACACCGTGCATACTTCCTGGCAGTTGCCGAATATTATGGCGATGCCGAACTTCAATATTTACCTTGGCGCCTACGCCTCGTGGCTCGATTCCACGGCAGCGAAGAGTGGGAATCCCGATGAACGCTACGGCGCCCGGGTGCGCTTTAAATATTTCTTCTGACAGGATACTCAGGCAGGCTCTCCCGCGGCGGACGCCGCGGGAGGTTTCCGACGGGCAGGTTAGCGCATCGCGCGGCGCAGAATGCGGTCGGTCTGGCGCTGGAAGTCCTCGGCCGCTTCTTCCACCGACTTTTTACCGTAGTCGATGTACTGCAGGGTAGTGCCGAACTGGGCGACGATCTGCGGGTCGTCGAAGTACGGCGAGACCGGCAGAGTGGTGGGCAGGGATTGCGCCAGCTTCAGACCGGACACCGCCGGATCGTCGGCTTTGATGATCCCGTCTTCGGTCAGGTAGGTGACCGCCGCTTTACTCAGCGGCACGCCGCGCTCCAGTCCGAGAATATCCACCCCTTCTTTACTGTTCAGCAGGAAGTTAATCACTTTCGCCGCCGCCTGCGGGTTTTTCGTCGATTTGCCAATCGACAGCATTTGCGCAGGCTTGAAGAACAGTCCGGCATCGGTGGCTCCGGGGAGCATCGGGTATTCCCCCAGCACCAGCTTCGCCGGCGGCTTCAGGTTGTCGGAATATTTGTTGATGGTGGAGTTCCACATGTAGGTCCCGCCCCATTCACCCTGGATCCACGGCTTCATCTCGTACATGTTGCTCTTGCCGAAGGAGGCATAGTAGCGGGTGTCCGGCATGACATGGCTGTCGATAAGCTTCTTATACATGCCGAAGAAGTCCGCCCACTGCGCTTTGCTGTAGGAGAATTTGCGTCCTTTCTCATCGATGGCCGGCTGGTTGTATTTTTGCACCATGTAAGAGTTGAGCAGGGCCAGCACGTCCTGGTGCTCAAGCACCACCGGGTAGTACTGTTTCCCGAGTTTGCTTTCGAAAGTTTTCCCCGCCGCCAGCAGTTCATCCCAGGTTTTCGGGAAGGGGATGCCCGCTTTTTTCCACGCTTCGTCGTTAAAGTAGAAGACCCGGGCGGTGACCGACACCGGGATGCCGTTGAGCTTGCCATTGACCGTGGTGGACTGCAGCTCTTTGGCGTCGAACTGGCTGAGATCGATCTCGTCTTTCAGAGTGTTGAGATCGTAAAAACCCTCGCCATTTTTCGAAAAAATCGGCAGCCAGTTCCAGTTGGTCTGCATCACGTCTGGCTCGGTGCCGCCGGCTATCTGGGTGGTCAGGCGCGAAAGATGGCCGTCCCAGCCGGTATATTCCGCTTTGACATTGATATCGGGATATTGCTGGTGAAAAGCCTCCAGCGCCTTGAGAGTCACCTGATGGCGGCCATTGCCCCCCCACCAGGACATACGCAGGTCGACATCCTGCGCCAGCGAGGAGAAGGCGCTAAGGCCCAGGGTGGCGGAGAGGGTGGCGCTTATCAGCACGTTTTTCATTGTTATGCTCCAGGGTTCACAGAGAGAGGTTCTGTTCGGTTTTGGCGTCAAAGATGTGACACTTGTTAAGATCAAAGGTGAAATAGACTTTTCGATTCAGTCCCTTAGCTATCATCGGCTTCGCATCGTCCGACGGCACGCGAGCGGTCAGCTCGTAGCCCGCGACCTGCAGATAGACAAAGAACTCATGGCCCATGTTTTCCACCCGCACCATCTCGCCCATGCAGCCGCCTTCGGCGAACGGCGCGTCGGAGAGCGACACGAATTCCGGGCGGACCCCGTAGAACACCTCCTGATGCTGATACGCGCCGACTTTCTCCGCCAGACGGTCGTTCAACGGCAGGCGCTGGTCGCCCAGGGTCAGGCACAGGCGGCCGTCGTGCTCAACCAGCTGGCTGGGGCGAATATTCATCTCCGGCGCGCCGATGAAGCCGGCGACAAACATATTTTTCGGCTGGTGGTAGAGGTTGTCCGGGGTATCGACCTGCATAATGTGGCCGAGCTTCATCACGCAGATGCGGTCGCCCATGGTCATCGCTTCCGTCTGATCGTGGGTAACGTAGACGGTGGTCGCCGGTTTACCGGATTTTTTCAACTGCTTATGCAGATCGGAAATGCGGATGCGCATCGAGGCGCGCAGCTTGGCGTCAAGGTTGGAGAGCGGTTCGTCGAACAGGAAGACGTCCGGTTTTTTGACGATCGCCCGGCCCACCGCCACGCGCTGCGCCTGGCCACCGGAGAGCTGGCGCGGCAGACGTTCCAGCAGCTCCTCCAGTTCAAGAATTTTCGCCGCTTCCTCCACCTGCCGATCAATCTGCGCCTTGGGCAGCTTGCTCAGCTTCAGGCCGAAGGCGAGGTTTTCCCTTACCGTCATATGCGGATAGAGGGCGTAGTTCTGGAACACCATCGCGATACCACGGGATTTAGGCGCCAGGTTGTTGACGATCTTATCGCCGATCCGCACCTCGCCGCCGCTGATGGTCTCCAGACCCGCCAGCATGCGCAGGGTGGTCGATTTGGCGCAGCCGGAAGGGCCGACGATCACCATAAATTCGCCATCGGCAATCTTCAGGTCGATACCATGCACCGCTTTAAACCCGTTTGAGTAAACTTTTTCCAGTTTGTTGAAAATCACTTCAGCCATGATATTTCCCTCTTAACCTTTGATTCCGCTGCTGGTCACGCCCTGCACGAAGTAGCGTTGAGCCAGGAAGAAGACGATGATGGACGGCAGAATGGAGATGCTCGCCATTGCCAGAATTTCGTTCCACGGAGCGCCTTCCGTGACGTCGATAGACATTTTTAGCGCCAGCGCGATGGGATACTTATCGACGCTGTAGACGTAGATCAGCGGACCGATAAAGTCGTTCATCGACCACATGAACTGGAACAGCGCCACCGAGATAATGGCCGGCTTGAGGATCGGCACTACCACATACCACAGCACCTGGATGGAGTTGCAGCCGTCGATCTGCGCCGCCTCTTCCATATCGCGCGGGACGCCGCGCAGAAACTGGATCAGCATGAAGACAAAGAATCCCTGGGTGGCGAAGGCCAGCGGCAGATACAGCGGCAGATAGCTGTTCAGCATCCCCATTTCACGGAACATCAGGTACTGCGGGATCAGCAGGACGGTGCTCGGCAGCAGCATGGTGGTGATGAGCGTCGCGAACCAGAACTTCTTCCACGGGATCTCAAAGCGTGCGAAGCCGTACGCCACAATGGTGGAGGAGATGATCGTTAACACGACCTTCGGGATCACATACTTAAAGGTGTTCAGCATATAGTGGCCGAAATGGTATTCGGTGCCGGTCTTCCAGCCGTTGATGAACCCGTCCCAGGTGGCGTGAGTCGGCCACAGCCCGAGGGTGGTGAAGATCTCATGGTTCGGCTTGAACGAGGCGGAGAACATCCACGCCAGCGGGTAGAGCATCAGCAGGCCGACGAACACCAGCACGACGTAGCGCACCACCCGGCTCACCTTTTCCCGGCGCAGCGTACGGGCGACCTCACGATCGGCGTCGCTTATCACCGGCGCCATCTGTTGAATATCAGCCATTTTTGCCTCCCTTATCGGCGGAATAGAAGACCCAGTATTTCGATGACTTAAAGGCTATCGACGCAAAGACCGCCACGACGAGGAACAGCACCCACGCCAGCGCGGCGCCATAGCCCATGTCGAAGTACTTAAAGGCGGTATCGTAGATGTAGAGCGAGAACAGGTAGGTGTAATAGGTCGGGCCGCCGCCGGTTATCACGTACGGGCCGGTAAACTCCTGGAACGCCTGGGTGGTCTGCATAATAAAGTTGAAGAAAATCACCGGGGTGATCAGCGGCACGGTGACCTTCATAAACATCTGCCACTTCGAGGCGCCGTCGATCATCGCCGCCTCATACTGCGACTGCGGGACGTTCTGCAGCGCGGCGAGGAAGATGACCATCGCGGAACCAAACTGCCAGACGCGCAGCAGGGTGACCGACATCAGCGCCAGCGAGGGTTCCCCCAGCCAGTTGATGGCATCGATGCCAAAGACGGCGAGAAAACTGTTCAGCAGGCCGTCAATGGCGAACAGGGCGCGCCACAGCACGGCAATCGCCACCGAGCTGCCAAGGATCGACGGGATATAGTAGGCGGTGCGGAAAAAGCCGATACCGCGCAGTTTGAAATTGAGCACAAAGGCAATGCCGAGGGCGAAAGCCAGTTTTAAGGGGATGGTTAAAAAGACGTAGGCAAAGGTCACCCCCATCGATTTCCAGAACAGGCTATCCTCGGTCAACATATAGCGATAGTTTTCAATGCCGTTAAATACCGGCGGACTCATCAAGTCGTACTCAGTAAAACTGAGAAAGAAAGATGAAACAAAAGGAAAAGCGGTAAAGACAATCAGCCCGATGATATAGGGCGATATCCATGCCAATCCCAGCAGCTTGTTTTCATTCATACATACCTACCTGGCTTACGAGTTGTAATACGGATCCGGTGACGCGGCGCTGTCGGCCTTTGGCCGCGAACCACGCAAAAAAGTCTGAACGCTTCCTCTGGTTAACATATCCTTGTTAATGAATGGATTAGGTTTTAACTGGCCCAGCGTGGAGGGGCCGTCAGGCTCTTTTTTTATGCTGATCTTTTTTTATAAAACACCGTTTTAATTTCATTTTATTGCGATTTATTTCCGCGTCATGCAGATCTGGATGGAAATGTGATCAAAGTCGAAACGATGTTTCAAAAAGGTGAGATGGTAAGCATTTTAGGCGTTTGTGAGGGGCTGAAAAGTATGAAATATCAGCGTAAGCGAGGCGGGGAATATTATTATCAGGGTAATGATTTTGCTGGTATATTTTATTCGAAGGTACAGATAGATAACCGGGGGCGGCAAGCGCCCCCCGACAGGGATTAACCCTGGAGGAAATCTTCGCGGATGGGGGTAAAGGTATCGAGCAGCGTGCCGGGCTGCAGACAGACGCAGCCGTGCATGATCCCCGGCTGCTTGTACAGCGTATCGCCAGCGCTGACGACGCGCGTCTCCTCGCCGATGGTGAATTCGAACTCGCCGGAGAGCACGTAGGTGAGCTGTTCGTGAGGGTGGTTATGCATTGGGCCGACGGCGCCGGCGGCAAAATTTACCTCCACGGCCATCATTTTGCCGTCATGGGCCAGAATGCGGCGGGTTACGCCATTGCCAAGGTCTTCAAGGGTGGTGTCTTTATGGAAAATAAACATCTGCCGATCCTGTTGTTAAAATGAAACATTGTTTCACTTAAGTTATCTCACTCTTCATGAAAAAGAAATACGCGGCCAGAGAAGTGGAAAGTTGATCACAAGTTTGTTTCACTGGCAGAAACAACATAAGGAGCAGAAGATGAAAACCATTGGCCTGTTAGGCGGCATGAGCTGGGAGTCAACGATCCCTTACTATCGCCTGATTAATGAAGGCGTGAAGGCGCGACTGGGCGGGCTGCACTCCGCCAGACTGGTGTTGCATAGCGTCGATTTTCACGAGATTGAAGCCTGTCAGTCCACCGGCGACTGGGATCGCGCCGGCGCGATCCTCGCCGACGCCGCGGTTGGGCTGCAGCAGGCGGGCGCTGAGGGCATTGTCCTGTGCACTAATACCATGCACAAGGTGGCGGATGCCATCGCCGCCCGCTGCCAGGTTCCCTTTCTGCATATCGCCGACGCCACCGGAAGGGCGATTGCCGCCAAGGGCCAGCGGCGGGTCGCGCTGCTGGGCACCCGCTATACCATGGAGCAGACCTTTTACCGGGGTCGTCTGCAGGCGCAGTTTGCCATCGAGACGCTGATCCCCGAGGCCGACGATCGGGCGCGGATCAATCAGATCATTTTCGACGAACTCTGTCTCGGCACCTTCAGCGAGGCGTCGCGGGATTATTATCTGCAGGTGATTGCCGCCCTGGCGGAGCAGGGGGCGGAAGGGGTTATTTTCGGCTGCACGGAAATTGGCCTGCTGGTGCCTGCCGAGCTCAGCCCGCTGCCGGTCTTTGACACCGCGGCGATCCACGCTGAGGACGCGGTCAACTTTATGCTCTCTGCAGAACCGACGCCAGCGGCGTGAGGATCTGCGGCAGACTCTGCTGCAGGTGCGTCACGAAGGCGTCGACCAGCGCCGATCGCGGGCGATGGAGCGGGCGGATCAGGCTGACGGTAAACGGCACTTCGACGCTGAAGCGGCGCACCACCACGCCGCTATCGGCATAGTCCAGGGCGGTCAGCGGGTTAACCACCGAGATCCCGGCGCCGGCGCGCACCATGGCGCAGATCGAGGCCGCGCTGTGGGTTTCGACCACCATCCGCCGCTTGACCTGATGCTCAAGGAACAGGGCGTCGAGCAGCTGGCGATAGCTGTCGGTGCGCGACAGGCTGATGTAGTTCTCGCCCTGAAAATCGGCGGGGGTCAGCGTCGTCTGCGCCGCCAGCGGATGGCCGGCGGGCAGGACGCAGACTTCATTCAACGTCAGCAGCGGGGTGCGTTCAGTGCCCGCGGGGGTATGCAGGGTCTCCGTCAGGCCAAGGTCATGGCGCTGGGCGGAGAGCCACTCCTCCAGCAGCGGCGACTCCTGGGGGACGATCTGCAGGCTGACCTCCGGGTAGCGGGCGAGGAACGGCGGCAACAGCAGCGGCAGAAAGGACTGGGAAAAGACCGGCAGACAGGCTATCGACAGCTCGCCCTGGCGGAACTCGCGCAGGCTCTCGGCGGCGCTGACGATGCGGTCCAGGCCGTACCAGGAACGCTGAACCTCCTCAAACAGGCGCAGGCCCTGCACGGTTGGCTGCAGGCGACCGCGGGTCCGTTCAAACAGCCGCAGGCCGAGCACCTTCTCAAAGCGCGCCAGCTCGCGGCTGACGGTGGGCTGGGAGGTATGCAGCATCCGCGCGGCTTCGGTCAGGTTGCCGGCGGTCATCACCGCATGAAAGATTTCGATATGACGCAAATTGACGGCTGGCATGCGGTCTCCCTGAGGCTCGGCTGGAACTATATCATTTTTGCATAGAGTCGCGATAAAACGATATTTTTTATTCGTCCGGCGCTGTGGCGTAATCAGAAAAAACAGCGACCAACACACGCACTACACCGGAGTTCTTATGCCACACTCGCTTTACGCCACCGATACCGATCTGACCGCGGACAATCTGCTGCGCCTGCCGGCGGAATTTGGCTGCCCGGTCTGGGTCTATGATGCGCAGATTATTCGCCGCCAGATTGCCCAGCTCAGCCAGTTTGATGTGGTGCGTTTTGCGCAAAAAGCCTGCTCTAACATCCATATTCTGCGTCTGATGCGCGAGCAGGGGGTGAAGGTGGACTCGGTGTCGCTGGGGGAGATCGAGCGTGCGCTGGCGGCGGGCTACGATCCGCAGCAGAATCCAGAGGATATTGTCTTCACCGCCGATCTGATCGACGAGGCGACCCTCGATCGCGTCAAGGCGTTACAGATCCCGGTGAACGCCGGCTCGATCGACATGCTGAGCCAGCTGGGTGAAGTGTCGCCGGGCCATCGCGTCTGGCTGCGCGTCAACCCGGGCTTTGGCCACGGCCACAGCCAGAAAACCAATACCGGCGGTGAGAACAGCAAGCATGGCATCTGGTACAGCCACCTGCCGGCGGCGCTGGAAGTGATGCGTCGCTATCAGCTGCAGCTGGTGGGGATCCATATGCATATCGGCTCTGGCGTCGACTATGGTCACCTGGAGCAGGTGTGCGGCGCGATGGTGCGCCAGGTTGTCGACTTTGGTCAGGATCTGCAGGCCATCTCCGCCGGCGGCGGCCTGTCTATTCCTTACCGCGAGGGCGAAGAGGCCATCGACACCGCTCACTATTATGGCCTGTGGAACCGCGCCCGGGAGCAGATCGCCACCCATCTGGGTCACCCGGTGAAACTGGAGATTGAACCCGGACGCTTCCTGGTGGCCGAGTCCGGCGTGCTGGTGTCGCAGGTGCGCAGCGTGAAAGAGATGGGCAGCCGCCACTTCGTGCTGATTGACGCCGGCTTTAACGACCTGATGCGCCCGGCAATGTACGGCAGCTATCATCATATCACCGCTCTGGCGGCGGATGGCCGCGATCTCAGCGCCGCGCCGCAGGTGGAGACCGTGGTGGCCGGGCCGCTGTGCGAGTCCGGGGACGTCTTTACCCAGCAGGAAGGGGGGAAAGTCGAGACCCGTCTGCTGCCGGCGGTGGCCCCAGGGGATTATCTGGTGCTCCATGACACTGGCGCCTACGGGGCTTCGATGTCATCCAACTATAACAGCCGTCCGCTGCTGCCGGAGGTGCTGTTTGATGGCGGCAAGGCGCGGCTGATCCGCCGTCGCCAGACCATCCAGGAGCTGCTGGCCTTGGAGCTTATTTAAAAAAAGGTCCCGTCGTCACCGACTCACGCAACACCAGCGTGCCGGTGAACGGCGGGATCGTTTCGATCGGCTGCTGGTTAGCAAGCTTGATCGCCTGATCGATCGCCGTGGTGATCATGTTGTCGATCGGCAGATAGACCGTCGACAGCCCCGGCTCCAGCCATTTCGCGCTTGGCGCATCGTCGAAGCCAAACAGCGACACATCCTGCGGAATACGCAGCCCCGCCTGATGCAGCGCCTTAGACGCTCCCAGCGCCATATCATCGTTACAGGAAAACAGCGCGCTGAAGCGGGCTTTCTCGTCCAGCAGTTCCCGGCACAGCTCGTAGCCGCGGGTCATCGTCGAGTCCCCGTATTTCACCCGGCTCGGATCCCACTCAATACCATGTTTTATCAGCGCGTTGCGATAGCCCTGCAGGCGCGCCTGGCCGGTGGGGGTGTGCATCGGGACGGTGATGCAGGCAATATCGCGGTGGCCCTGGGTAATCAGATACTCCACGGCCTGGAAGGCGGCTTCCTGCTGTTCGAAGAACACGCAGCGTTCGCGGGCCTGCGCCACATCACGGTTAATCACCACCAGCGGCATGGCGATCGAGTTAATCAGCGACATGATCGCCTTCTCGCTCATATGCCGGGTATAGAGGATGATCGCATCGCACTGCCGGTCGGCGAGCATCTGCACCGCTTCCTCTTCGCGCTCCGGCGTATCATGGCCGTCGGTGACGATAAGCTGTTTTCCCCAGGCTTCGGTCTGGCGTGACGCCTGCTGCAGCAGACGGCCAAAGTAGAAGCCGTCAAAGGTGGAGACGACCAGCCCGATACTGTTGCTGGTCTGATTGGCCAGCGAGCGGGCAAGGAAATTCGGCCGATAGCCCAGCTCTTCCATCGCTTTAAAGACCTGTTGGCGGGTGCTCTCTTTCACCTGACCTGTGCCGTTCAACACGCGGGAAACCGTCGCTTTCGAGACGCCTGCGCGAATTGAGACATCCAGCATTGTAGCCATTCATCGATTCCTGATTTCACGTGGTAAGGCGCAGTTTATCACAGACCGAAAAGGGACATATCGACGGGGCGGGGCGGAAAAACCATCGCGATCACGCTTTTAGCAGGAACTGACCAACCGGCGCTATCTGGTATGCCAATAGCTTTTATTATCGATATTTGGGATACCACGCAGCGGGTTGCGAGCGCTGTCACAGAACAATTTTTACCTGGCAACTATGTTTTGGTATGCCAAAAGTCTCTGGCTGTCCACCTGGCCGCAATAAGCCCTTTACTCTGAGGTACTCTTTTATGGCATTACAGGACAAACTGATCGACGCGCTGGGGCGTTTCGCGACGACATTCAACAGCTATCGCTACATTATGGCGATCAAATCGGCGTTTATTACCCTGATGCCGGTGATCATCGTCGGGGCCTTTTCGGTACTGATCTCCAATATGGTGCTGGATCCAAAGAATGGGCTCGCCAGCTTTTCCTCGCTCTCCTTTCTCGCCGCGCTGAAGCCGATCACCAGCGCGCTGAACTACGCCACGCTCAACTTCCTCAATATCGGCGCCGTGTTTCTGATCGGCATTGAGCTGGGGCGGATCAACGGCATCAAAAGCCTGTTTCCCGGCCTGTTGGCGGTGATCTGTTTTATCTGCGTCACGCCGACCACGGTGGAGATGATGGTCGATGGCCAGATGCACGTGGTGAAAGATGTCCTGCTGCGTCAGTTCTCCGACACCCGCAGCCTGTTCCTCGGGATGTTCATCGCCATTCTGTCGGTCGAGATTTACTGCTGGCTGGAGGGGCGCAAGGGACTGAAGATCAAGATGCCGGATACCGTGCCGCCGAACGTTTCCGCCTCTTTTTCGGCGCTGATCCCGGCGATCATCACCACCACCGCGATCGCCACCTTTGGTTTTCTCTTCCACCAGCTGACGGGAATGTATCTCTACGATGCGGTCTACCAGGTGGTGCAGCAGCCGCTGGAGCGGGTGGTGCAGAGCCTGCCGGGGATCCTGCTGCTGATGTTCGTCGCCCAGCTGTTCTGGGTGATCGGTATTCACGGCAACCAGATGATCAAGCCGATCCGCGAGCCGCTGCTGCTGGGGGCGATCACCGTCAATATGAGCGCCTTTGAGCAGGGGAAAGAGGTACCGAACATCATCACCATGCCCTTCTGGGATGTTTACATGAGCATCGGCGGCTCGGGGCTGACCATCGGCCTGCTGATTGCGGTGATGATCGCCACCAGGCGCAAAGAGATGAAAGAGATCGCCAAGCTGTCGATAGGCCCGGGGCTGTTCAATATTAACGAGCCGGTGATCTTCGGGATGCCGATCATGCTCAACCCGATCCTCGCCATCCCGTTTATCATCACCCCGCTGGTGACCGGCAGCATCGGCTATTTCGCCACCCTGACCGGCTTCGCCGGCAAGGCGGTGGTGATGGTGCCCTGGACCACGCCGCCGCTGATCAACGCCTGGCTCTCCACCGCCGGCTCGATGGGGGCGGTGGTCACCCAGCTGATCTGCATCGTGGCCGCGGTGCTTATCTATCTGCCTTTCGTCAAAATCGCCTCCCGCCGTGCCGATGCCGCGCAGCGTCAGGCAGACAATCAACAGACCGCCAACCCTGTCTGAGGAGCCTATGACTACCGTACGGATGACTATTCCCGATGATTTTATCCTTGGCGCGGCGGCTTCCGCCTGGCAGACCGAGGGCTGGAGCGGGAAAAAACCGGGGCAGGACTCCTGGCCCGATCTCTGGTACAAAAACGACCGTCACGTCTGGCATAACGGCTATGGCCCGGCGGTGGCTACCGATTTTATCAACCGCTTTCAGGAAGATGTGCAACTGATGAAGCTGGCCGGGCTGACCCACTACCGCACTTCGATCAACTGGTCGCGCTTTCTGACCGACTATGAAAACGTCACGGTGGATGAGGAGTATGCGGCCTATTACGACCAGCTGTTCGATGCGCTGCTGGCCAACGGCATCACGCCGATGATCTGCCTTGAGCATTACGAACTACCGGGCTATCTGCTGGAAAAGTATGGCGGCTGGGGGTCGAAAACGGTGGTCGAGCTGTTTGTGCGCTACGCGGAGCAGGTTTTTGCCCGCTACCACCCGAAGGTGACCCGCTGGTTTACCTTTAATGAGCCGATCGTGGTGCAGACCCGGGTCTATCTTGATGCCCTGCGCTGGCCCTATGAGCAGAACACCAGCACCTGGATGCAGTGGAACTACCATAAGGTGCTGGCGACCGCTTGCGTCGTGAAGCGATTTCGCGAGCTAGGCTATCCCGGGACCGTCGGCTGCATCCTCAATCCGGAGGTGACCTACCCGCGCTCCCGCGCCCCGCATGACCTGCGCGCGGCGGAGATCTACGATCTGTTCTACAACCGTATGTTTCTCGACCCGCTGGTGCACGGGGTCTGGCCGCCGGCGCTTCTCGCGCTGCTTGAGCAGCATCAGGTGACGTGGGAGGCCAGCGCGGAGGATCTGGCGATTATCCGCGAGCACACCGTCGATGAGCTGGGGATTAACCTTTACTATCCGCACCGGGTCAAAGCCCCGTCGCGGGCCTGGCATCCGCATACCCCGTTCCATCCGGCCTGGTATTATGAGCCGTTTGAGCTGCCCGGCCGGCGGATGAACGCCTCCCGCGGCTGGGAAATCTACCCGCAAATCATCTTTGATATGGCGATGCGGATAAAAAATGACTATCGCAACATTCCCTGGTTCGTGGCGGAGAGCGGGATGGGGGTGGAAAACGAAGGCCAGTTCCGTAACCGCGAAGGCGCCATTGACGACAGCTACCGCATTCGTTTTATCAGCGAACATCTGTGGCACACCCTGCGCGCCCGCGAGGCAGGGGCCAACTGCCAGGGCTATATGCTGTGGGCGTTTACCGACAACGTGTCGCCGATGAACGCCTTTAAAAACCGCTACGGGCTTATCGAAATCGATCTGCAAAACCATCGCGCCCGGCGACCCAAAGCCTCGGCGCACTGGTTTCGTCAGCTCGGCGAACGGCGTGAACTGGTGCTGGATATCGATGATGAATACCGCTAGCCGGGGGCAATATTTGCTAAGATAGCGCCGTGTTTGACTCGCAGGCATGTAACGCACAGGTGATTTTGTGGAAAAAGCGATAATTCCGCCGGAAAAGAAGCCCTATCAGGAGATTGGTGATGACCTGCGCGCCCAGATCGCGCAGGGGCGCTACCCGGTCGGGTCGCGCTTGCCGCCGGAACGCCATATTGCCGAAACCTATGGCGTCAGCCGGACCATCGTGCGCGAAGCGCTGCTGATGCTGGAGCTGCAGGGGACGGTGGATATCCGTCAGGGATCCGGGGTGTACGTCATGCGTATCCCGCACGAAAACGACAGCGAAGAAGAGCAACTGCTCAGCAGCGACGTTGGTCCGTTTGAAATTCTCCAGGCGCGCCAGCTGCTGGAGAGCAATATCGCCGCCTTTGCCGCGAAAATGGCCACCCGCGCCGATATCGATAATCTGAAGCGGATTATCGAGCAGGAGCAGCGGGCAATCGCCCTCAACGACACCGCCCAGGATAACGCTCGTCTGTTCCATCTGGTGCTGGCCGGGGCGACGCAGAACCAGATGCTGTTAGCGACGGTGGAGCGGATCTGGCTGCAGATGGACAGCAGCCCGCTGTGGCAGCAGTTCAATGTGCATATTGCCAGCCGCGCCTGGCGGCTGAAGTGGCTCGGCGACCGGCAGACCCTGCTTGCCGCGCTGCGGCGTCGCGATGTGATGGGCGCCTGGCAGGCGATGTGGCAGCATCTGGAAAACGTTAAAAACAGTCTGCTGGAGCTGTCCGATGAAGACGCCCCGGACTTTGACGGCTATCTGTTCGACTCGGTGCCGATTTTTCAGGGGAAGCTGGTATGACGATCCTGCCGCTATATGCCGCGCCGCAGTTCGCCCGGGAGGTGACCGACCGGCTGTGGCAGGCCTTTGGCGGCGAGGCGCTGCCGCGGGAGTTTTTCGCCAGCATTGTGCAGCATAGCCAGACGGCGGAGGCGCTGCCGCTGACCTTTATTGCCGTGGAAGGGGAGCAGCTGCTGGGAACGATTGGCCTCTGGCGCTGCGATTTGATCAGCCGCCAGGATCTGTTTCCCTGGCTGGCGGCGCTGTACGTCGCGCCCGCCGCTCGCGGTCAGGGGCTGGCCGGACAGCTGCAGCGGCATGTGATCGATTATGCCCGCCGCGCGGGCTATCGGGAGCTTTATCTCTACTCCGCCTGCCGCGATTTTTATGAACGCTTCGGCTGGCGCTACATCGGCGAGGGGCTGGATTACCCGGCCACCGCCGTGCATCTCTATCGCTACGACTTATCGCCTTCCTGCGGGGCCACCACCGAATGACGGCGCACCAGCGTCGGGCTGAACAGGTGGGTGATCTCCGGCGCCGGGCGCTGCTCCGCCAGGGCTAAGGCCAGCTCGGCCGCCTGGGTCGCCATCGTGACGATCGGGTAGCGGACGGTGGTCAGCCGCGGGCGAACATAGCGCGAAATCAGGACATCGTCGAAGCCGATCAGTGAAATTTCCCGCGGGACGTCGATGCCGTTGTCGTTCAGCACACCCATCGCGCCGGCGGCCATCGAGTCGTTATAGCAGGCGACGGCGCTAAAGTGGCGGCCGCGGCCAAGCAGTTCGGTCATCGCCTGTTCGCCGCCGCTTTCATCCGGCTCGGCGAACGTGACCAGCCGGTCGTTGCACGGCAGGCCGCTCTCCTCCAGCGCCGCGTAGTACCCCTGCAGGCGATCTTCCGCATCAGAGATATCGTGGTTTGAGCACAGGTAGCCGATACGCGTGTGCCCCTGCTGGATCAGATGGCGGGTCGCCAGCCAGGCGCCGTAGCGATCGTCCAGCGCTACGCAGCGCGTTTCATATCCGGGCAGGATGCGGTTGATCAGCACCATGCCGGGGATCTGCTTCATCAGCCCGGCGAGTTCCTCATCGGGGATCATTTTGGCATGCACCACCAGCGCCGCGCAGCGGTGACGGATCAGCTGCTCTATCGCCTGGCGCTCCTTCTGCACGTTGTGGTAGCCATTGCCAATCAGCAAAAAGTTGCCGGTGCGATAGGCCACCTGTTCGACGGCTTTGACCATCGCGCCGAAGAAGGGGTCGGAGACATCACCCACCACCAGGCCGACGGTTTCTGTGGACTGCTGGGCCAGCGCCCGGGCGTTCGCGTTGGGGTGATAGTTGAGGGTTTCCATCGCCGCGCCCACGGACTGACGCGAGGCTTCGCTGGCTTTGGGAGAGTTGTTGATGACGCGGGAGACGGTAGCGACGGAGACTCCTGCGAGTCGGGCTACATCCTTAATTGTCGCCATACCATGCCTTTTATAGGGTAAGCGTTTACATACTGCTATGTTACGGGAAAGAGCGGCAGATTCAAGGCGCGGCGGCGAAGGAATGGCGCAAATGTGATTCAGAGCGGGCTTATCGGTGACCTGTTTACATTGACGCTATCAGTAATTGAAACCGGCTCGGGGAAATACAAACCTTTGCTTACACTTTGCGATGCGCTGTTGCGAATGTTCGCTGGTTTGTCCGCCGAGCAGGTTGATATTCTGGCTATCCCAGAGGTATTGATAGGTGGAGTCAACGTCATGTTGACCACTTTATTTACACCAGCCTGCGCAGATGCGCAGGTTTTTTTTTGCCCGTCGCCGGCGTTGTTACAGATAGCGAAAATCGTAATAAATGGTTGCACTTAGGCTCACTCCCTTGCGTTTTCCCGCTGGCCCGAAGCGGGCGAAAAACGCGACAATCGAGATCCCAGAGGTATTGATAGGTGAGTTTCTCAGGTACGCTCTTCGTACTGGACGTCTTACACCAGCCTGCGCGGATGCGCAGGTTTTTTTTATTCTGAAAATCCCCCCGCTGCACTGCTTTCCCACGCCTTCTCGTGTAACCTGCTTTGACTCATCACCGGTCACATGGAGTTGTTATGCTTTTGGGATTTTTCAGACTGCTGTTCAAGGGGTTATACCGGGTCAGACTGACCGGCGACACGCAGGCTTTGCACCAGCAAAAAGTCTTAATTACCCCGAACCACGTCTCGTTCCTCGACGGCATTCTGCTGGCGCTGTTTTTGCCGGTCCGACCGGTTTTTGCCGTCTATACCTCAATCAGCCAGCGCTGGTTTATGCGCGCGCTGACGCCGATTATCGATTTTGTGCCGCTGGACCCGACCAAACCGATGTCGATCAAACATCTGGTGCGCCTGATTGAACAGGGGCGGCCGGTGGTCATCTTCCCGGAAGGGCGAATTTCGGTCAGCGGCTCGCTGATGAAAATTTATGACGGCGCCGCCTTTGTCGCCGCCAAATCGCAGGCGACCATCGTGCCGCTGCGCATTGAAGGCGCTGAGCTGACGCCCTTTAGCCGACTGAAGGGGCTGGTGAAACGTCGCCTGTTCCCGCGTATTCAGCTGCATCTGCTGCCGCCCACCCATCTGCCGATGCCTGAGGCGCCGCGCGCCCGCGACCGGCGCAAAATCGCCGGAGAAATGCTGCATCAGATCATGATGGAAGCCCGGATGGCGGTGCGTCCGCGGGAAACCCTGTATGAGTCGCTGCTGGCGGCGCAGGACCGCTTCGGCGCGCGCAAACCCTGCGTGGAGGATATCAACTTCCAGCCGGATACCTATCGCAAGCTGCTGACCAAAACCCTGTTTGTCGCCCGCATTCTGGAAAAATACAGCCAGCAGGGCGAGAAGATCGGTCTGATGCTGCCCAACGCCGGCATCAGCGCGGCGGTGATTTTCGGCGCGATCGCCCGCGGGCGCATTCCGGCGATGATGAACTATACCGCCGGGGTGAAAGGGCTCAGCAGCGCCATCGCCGCCGCGGAACTCAACACCATTTTTACCTCGCGCACCTTTCTCGATAAAGGCAAGCTCTGGCACCTGCCGGAGCAGCTGACCCAGGTGCGCTGGGTGTTCCTGGAAGATCTCAAAGGCGATATCACCCCTGCGGACAAACTGTGGATTTTCGGCCATCTGCTGGCGCCGCGTCTGGCGCAGGTTAAGCAGCAGCCGGAAGACGCGGCGATGATCCTCTTCACCTCCGGCTCGGAGGGCAATCCGAAAGGGGTGGTGCACAGCCATAAAAGTCTGCTGGCCAACGTCGAGCAGATCAAAACCATTGCCGACTTTACCGCTAATGACCGCTTTATGTCGGCGCTGCCGCTGTTCCACTCCTTTGGCCTCACCGTCGGTCTGCTGACGCCGCTGCTTACCGGTGCGGAGGTGTTTCTCTATCCCAGCCCGCTGCACTATCGCGTGGTGCCGGAGCTGGTCTACGATCGCAACTGCACAGTGCTGTTCGGCACCTCGACCTTCCTCGCCAACTATGCCCGCTTCGCTAACCCCTATGATTTCTATCGTCTGCGCTATGTGGTCGCCGGGGCGGAGAAGCTGCAGGAGAGCACCAAACAGCTGTGGCAGGATAAATTCGGCCTGCGCATTCTCGAAGGTTATGGCGTGACCGAGTGCGCCCCGGTGGTCTCGATCAACGTGCCGATGGCGGCGAAGGTCGGCACCGTGGGGCGTATCCTGCCGGGGATGGACGCCCGCCTGCTGGCGATGCCTGGCATTGAGCAAGGGGGGCGGCTGCAGCTGAAAGGGCCGAACATTATGAAAGGCTACCTGCGGGTGGAAAATCCCGGGGTGCTGGAAGCGCCGACGGCGGAAAATCAGCACGGCGAAAAGGAAGCGGGTTGGTATGACACCGGCGATATCGTCACCTTCGACGAGCAGGGCTATGTCCGCATCCAGGGCCGCGCGAAGCGCTTCGCCAAAATCGCTGGCGAAATGATCTCTCTTGAGATGGTGGAGCAGGTGGCCCTCGGCGCATCGCCGGACAAAATGCACGCCACGGCGATTAAACAGGACGCCAGCAAAGGCGAGGCGCTGGTGCTGTTTACCACCGATAATGAACTGACTCGCGAAGCCCTGCTGCGCTACGCTCGCCAGCACGGCGTACCGGAGCTGGCGGTGCCGCGCGATATACGCTGGCTGAAACAGCTGCCGGTGCTCGGCAGCGGCAAGCCAGACTATGTCACCCTGAAAAACATGGTCGACGAGGCGGAAACAACCCATGAGTGAGTCAGTGCATACTAACCCTTCGCTGTATTCAAAAGGGATGATGGCGGTGATCTGCGCCCAGTTCCTGTCGGCCTTCGGCGACAATGCGCTTCTCTTCGCCACCCTGGCGCTGATGAAGCAGCTTTATTATCCGGAGTGGAGCCAGCCGGTCCTGCAGATGTTGTTTGTGGGCGCTTACATCCTGTTTGCTCCCTTTGTCGGCCAGTTCGCCGACAGCTTTGCCAAAGGCCGGGTGATGATGGTGGCCAACGGCCTGAAGCTGCTCGGCGCCGGCTGCATCTGCTTCGGCGTTAATCCGTTTATCGGCTATACGCTGGTGGGGATTGGCGCCGCCGCCTATTCGCCGGCCAAGTATGGCATTCTCGGCGAACTGACCACCGGCGATAAGTTAGTGAAGGCTAACGGACTGATGGAGTCCTCGACCATCGCGGCGATCCTGCTGGGCTCCATGGCCGGCGGGATCCTCGCCGACTGGCACGTGCTGGCGGCGCTGATCGTCTGCGCGCTGGTCTACGGCGGGGCGGTGGTGGCTAACCTGTGGATACCCAGGCTGCCGGCGGCGCGTCCGGGGCAGTCATGGCGTTTTAAGCCGATGACGCACAGCTTCTTCAGCGCCTGCCGCACGCTGTGGCGCAACGGCGAAACCCGCTTTTCGCTGATGGGCACCAGCCTGTTCTGGGGCGCTGGCGTGACCCTGCGCTTCCTGCTGGTGATCTGGGTGCCGGTAGCGCTGGGCATTACCAGCAACGCCATGCCCACCTATCTTAATGCGATGGTGGCGGTGGGGATTGTGCTGGGGGCCGGGGCGGCGGCGAAGCTGGTGACTCTGGAGACGGTGTCGCGCTGTATGCCGGCCGGGATATTGATCGGTATTGCGGTAATGGCGTTTGCGGTGCAGCAGTCGCTGCTGCCGGCGTTCGGACTGTTACTGCTGCTCGGGGTGTTCGGCGGCTTCTTTATCGTGCCGCTGAATGCGCTGCTGCAGGAGCGCGGGAAACACTCGGTCGGGGCGGGTAACGCGATTGCGGTACAGAACCTGGGCGAAAACGTGGCGATGCTGCTGATGCTGGGGCTCTATTCCCTGGCGGTGAGCGTGGGCGTTCCGCCGGTCGCCGTGGGGATAGGTTTTGGCGCGGTGTTTGCCGTGGCCATCGCCGCGCTGTGGGTCTGGGGGCGGCGTAAATAACTTCTCGTCGCGGTTGACTCGAAATCGTAACCCCTGCCAGGCGCGCGGGCAGAGGGAAATCCCGGGTTGCGGCTTGCGCCTGACCCGGGCTACCGCGGCTGCTGAGGTGGCTACCCGACCGGGGTAGCGTAGGCCCGGTAAGGCGTAGCCGCCACCGGGCAACAACGCGACGCCAGAAGCCGGCGTCGACAGGTCGTGCTACGGTGCCGGGTAGGTATAAACCTGATGCACCGCTTCAATCTCCGCTAATACCTCTTCGCTCAGCTCAAGCTGTAAACTTTCCACGTTGGCCTGCAGCTGCGCCATGGTCGTCGCCCCCAGCAGGGTGCTAGCGACAAACGGCTGCCGACGCACAAAGGCCAGCGCCATTTGCGCCGGATCGAGGCCGTGGCGTTTGGCGATATCCACGTACGCCGCCACCGCTTTCTGCGACTGCTCGCTGCTGTAGCGCGTAAAGCGGCTGAACAGCGTATTGCGCGCCCCCGCCGGCTTCGCGCCGTTGAGGTACTTCCCGGTCAGGGTGCCGAAAGCCAGGCAGGAGTAAGCCAGCAGCTCCACGCCTTCGAACTGGCTCACTTCCGCCAGGCCGACTTCAAAGCTGCGGTTCAGCAGGCTGTAGGGGTTCTGAATGGTCACGATCCGCGGCAGGTCGTGCTTATCCGCCAGGTGCAGATAACGCATCACGCCGAAGGCGGTTTCGTTCGACACGCCGATGTAGCGGATCTTGCCGGCGCGCTGGAACTCGGTCAGCGCCTCGAGGGTATCCAGCAGGGTCACCGCGGGGGCGGCGTCGGCCCAGGTGTAGCCCAGCTTGCCAAAGCAGTTAGTGGGGCGCTGCGGCCAGTGTACCTGATACAGGTCGAGATAATCGGTCTGCAGACGCTTCAGACTGGCGTGCAGCGCCTCGCGGATATTTTTCCGGTCCAGGACGTGGTTTGGTCGAATACTGCTGTCGTTATTACGCGCGGGCCCGCTGACCTTCGAGGCGAGCACCAGCTTTTCGCGATTGCCGCGTTTCGCCAGCCAGTTGCCGACGTAGGTTTCGGTCAGCCCCTGAGTTTCCGGGCGCGGCGGGACAGGGTACATTTCAGCGACATCGATCAGATTGATGCCGTTGGCGACCGCATAGTCGAGCTGCTGATGGGCATCGGCCTCGCTGTTCTGCTCGCCAAAGGTCATGGTTCCCAGCCCGAGGGTGCTGATTTCAAGTGAACTGTGTGGGATACGGTGATACTGCATAGCCAGCTTCCTTTTTATTTATAAGGTCAGGCATTCCCCGACAAAGGAGTATCAACATGGCAGAGGGTGAGAAAAAGAGGAAGTAAAAAAATCAAAAAAGCCGGGTGACGAGGAGGTGCGGTGGGTGAAACCCGCGGTGTCCTGGTGTGTCCCGACTCTTCTCAGAAGACTGGTTGTCGGTAAGCGCAGCGTCAACAGAGGCTGGGGCCGACGGGGAAAAATTAACGCTTAATGATTTGTGAAACGTCGTCACGATTGATCTGCATTTTATTACCCTGCTGATCTTCGTAGCTGATAAGACCGGTATCGTCATCCACGGTGGGTTTACCGTCGGTCAGGATCATTCGCCCATCTTTGGTCGCCATGACGTAATCGCTGCTGCAACCGGAAACCGAGAACGCCAGTCCTACGGCGGAAATCAATACTGCCCATTTTTTCATCGTCATCACCTCTTGAGTAGCTGCACCCCATACCTGTCTATTAATAGCCTGATTTGTGAGACATAAAAAGCAGTAAAGTCTGAAAAAGGGTTGCAGCCTGTGACCAGGCTGCAATTTTGTGGTTTACAGCGGGTTTTTCTTATTGCGCAGCAGGTTAAGAATCTCCACCGCAATAGAGAAGAACATCGCGAAGTAGATGTATCCCTTCGGCACATGGACGTCGAAACTTTCCAGCATCAGGGTAAAGCCGACGAGGATCAGAAACGACAGCGCCAGCATTTTCACCGACGGATGACGGTCAACAAAATCGCCGATAGGTCGCGCGGCGAACATCATGACCCCCACCGCAATCACAACCGCCGCCATCATAATAAACAGATGATCCGACAGGCCGACGGCGGTGATCACCGAGTCGAGGCTAAAGATGATGTCCAGCAGCATGATTTGCACGATGGCGCCGAGGAAGGAGTGAACGTTAGTTTTCAGCCCCTCCTCTTCGCCTTCGATAGATTCATGGATCTCTTTACTGGCTTTCCAGATAAGGAACAGTCCGCCAAACAGCAAGATCAGATCGCGAAACGAAATCTCCTGACCGAGGACGGTAAAGAGCGGGTTGGTCAGCTTAACGACCCAGGCGATAGAGGCCAGCAGCGCCAGGCGCATGACCATCGCCCCCATTAAACCGATCCGTCGCGCGTGGGCGCGCTGGGCGGTGGGGAGCTTGGCCACAACCAGAGAGAGAAAAATAATATTATCGATCCCGAGCACGATCTCCAGCAGCGTCAAGGTGCCCAGCGCCAGCCAGGCGTTAGGATCGGTTATCCATGCAAATAACATTGTTCAAAGTCCTGCAAAATAGAAAGCAGCAATTATATGCAAGCCCCAACGCAGAACAAAAAATTAATCGTGTTGTAACAAAAAATGGCGGGCGAGCAGGGCGGCGGTAAAATTCTTTTTCAGGTAGAAGCCGCGCGGCAGCGTGAGGATCGTCTCCCCGCGGGCGCCGATGGCTTCGGTCAACGCCTTGCTGTTGGCCGCTTTCGGTCTTAGCTGTAGCACCTCGCCGTGGCGGGCGGTAATGCGCTCCACCTCACCGAGGACAATAAGATCCATCAGCTCTTCCCAGTCCATGCGCAGCTGGCGCTCCTCTTCTTCGTCCGGACTCCACAGCAGCGGTGCGCCGACGCGCCGCGCCGCCAGAGGAATGGCGCGCTCTCCCTCCACAGGGATCCACAGGACTCGCTGCAGCTTATGCCGCACATGGCTGCTCTCCCAGGTGACGCCGCTATTGCCAGTTAACGGGGCGACGCAGACAAAAGTGGTCTCCAGCGGACGGCCCCGGCTGTCGATAGGGATCGTTTTGAGCTCCACCCCCAGCGCGGCGAAATCCTGCTCGGGTTTACTGCCCGCGCTGGCCCCCAGCCACAGCTCCAGCAGGATGCCCGTCCAGCCTTTATCACGTTTCAGATCGCGGGGAATGGGGATCCCGGCCAGCGCCGCCAGCTCACCCAGCGTATAGCCGGCCAGCTGGCGGGCCTGGGCCAACAGCTGTTCCTGACTTTGCGGCGGAGAGGAGAGCGGAGCGATAGCGGGCATAGGGCGACACCTTTGGTTAAAAAATGAGCGCTAATTTTGCGCGTTGTGGATAGAGTTTATCGTTTTCTGAGTAACTATACCAATCCCATGATTTATATGATTTTTTAAGGTCATTACGCGGCAGGTGAAAACCATGAAAACAGGTTTTCCAGAACTGGTCACTGACAATAAACAGGATCTTACACCATGTTATCCACAGAAAAGTGGGATAACTGGGGAAAAGCCCCACTACTGGTTCGATTTACAGCCTTGACGTGCGACGAAAATCGAATTTTTAGAGAAAATATGCCCGCGACCTGCGCGTAATCTGTGGATAAAATCGACATTGCTCGATCTTTCATCAGTCGGCGGATCGCATGTGTGATGATCGTCACGTTATGCTGTAATAAGTGAAAGGAATATATTCTAACTTAATGAATATGCTATCATTATTATAAGGTGCTAGCAGTGCGATGTTCAGATTACTCCGGGTTTTCCCGGGTTAATTCCGTACTTCTTCACAACTCTATCCACAGAAAAAGTGAATAAAATCGGACGCCGGGCGCTTTCGCTGTTTATAACTCTGGCAATTACTGTGAGTTATTCAAATGTTATCCGTTCTCAGTGTGCGAACAGAGTGGTTTACCGTTTCCGACGAGTGTGAAACAATCATTCACATTGAAGCTTATCTTGAGGTAGTCCGGTGATTGATGACGATGGCTACCGCCCAAATGTCGGTATTGTAATCTGTAATCGTCAGGGCCAGGTCATGTGGGCCCGACGCTATGGTCAGCACTCGTGGCAGTTCCCGCAAGGGGGCATAAATCCAGGAGAATCCGCAGAGCAGGCGATGTATCGGGAATTGTTTGAAGAGGTCGGGTTAAGCCGTAAAGATGTGCGGATCCTTGCCTCAACCCGTAACTGGCTGCGTTACAAGTTGCCTAAACGTTTGGTGCGTTGGGACACAAAGCCGGTTTGTATCGGCCAGAAACAAAAGTGGTTTCTTTTGCAGTTGATCGGTAACGACGCGGACATCAATATGCAAACCAGCAGCACACCTGAATTTGATGGCTGGCGCTGGGTGAGTTACTGGTACCCGGTGCGTCAGGTGGTGTCGTTCAAACGCGACGTCTACCGCCGGGTGATGAAAGAGTTCGCCAGCGTCACTATGTCGCTGGCGGAGAGCGCACCTAAGCCGCAAAGCGCGCCTGCTTATCGACGTAAAAGAGGTTAAGCCACGCACATTATGCTCACTCGGTTGCGAGAAATAGTCGAGAAGGTCGCGAGTGCGCCGCGTTTAAACGAGGCGCTGGATATTCTGGTGACGGATGTCTGCCAGGCGATGGAGACGGAAGTCTGCTCGGTTTACCTGGCTGACAATGATCGACGCTGCTATTACCTGATGGCTACCCGCGGGTTAAAAAAACCTCGCGGGCGCACCGTTGCGCTGGCGTTCGATGAAGGCCTGGTGGGGCTGGTTGGCCGCCTGGCGGAGCCCATCAACCTCGCCGATGCGCAAAAACACCCCAGCTTCAAGTATATTCCCGCCGTCAAAGAGGACCGCTTCCGCGCCTTCCTTGGCGTGCCGATCATCCAGCGCCGCCAGCTGTTGGGCGTGCTGGTGGTCCAGCAGCGTGAGCTGCGCCAGTTTGATGAAAGCGAAGAGTCTTTCCTCGTCACTCTCGCCACCCAGATGGCGGCGATCCTCTCCCAGTCCCAGCTGAACGCCCTGTTCGGTCAGTATCGTCAGACGCGCATTCGCGCTCTGCCGGCCTCTTCCGGGGTGGCGATCGCCGAGGGCTGGATGGACGTCAGCCTGCCGCTGATGGAGCAGGTGTATGAAGCCTCGACGCTGGACACCGCCTCGGAACGTGAACGCCTGACCGGCGCGCTGGAAGAAGCGGCCAACGAGTTTCGTCGCTACAGCAAACGCTACGCCGCCGGCGCGCAAAAAGAGACGGCGGCGATCTTCGATCTCTACTCGCACCTGCTCTCCGACGCCCGCCTGCGTCGCGAGCTCTTTGCCGAAGTCGACAAAGGCGCCGTCGCCGAGTGGGCGGTCAAAAAGATCATCGAGAAGTTCGCCGAACAGTTTGCCGCGCTGAGCGACGGCTATCTAAAAGAACGGGCCGGCGACCTGCGCACGCTGGGTCAGCGTCTGCTGTTCCATCTCGACGACAGTATTCAGGGACCTAACACCTGGCCGGCGCGCATTATCCTCGTGGCGGACGAGCTGTCGGCCACCACCCTCGCCGAGGTGCCGCAGGATCGTCTGGCCGGCGTGGTGGTGCGCGATGGCGCTGCCAACTCCCATGCCGCCATTATGGTGCGGGCCCTTGGCATCCCAACGGTGATGGGCGCCGATATTCAGCCCTCGCTGCTGCATGGCCATACGCTGATTGTCGATGGCTATCGCGGCGAGCTGCTGGTGGATCCTGAACCTGTTCTGTTGCAGGAATATCAGCGGCTTATCAGCGAAGAGAACGAGCTCAGCCGCCTGGCGGAGGACGATCTCCAGCGCGCATCGGAGCTGAAAAGCGGCGAACGGGTGAAAGTCATGCTCAACGCCGGCTTAAGCCCGGAGCACGAAGAGAAGCTCGGCAGCTTTGTTGACGGTATTGGTCTGTACCGTACCGAAATTCCTTTTATGCTGCAGAGCGGCTTCCCCTCAGAAGAGGAGCAGGTCGCCCAGTATCAGGGCATGCTGCAGATGTTTAACAGCAAACCGGTGACCCTGCGTACTCTGGACATCGGCGCGGATAAACAGCTGCCGTACATGCCGATCAGTGAAGAGAACCCGTGCCTTGGCTGGCGCGGGATCCGCATCACCCTCGATCAGCCGGAGATCTTTTTGATCCAGGTGCGAGCGATGCTGCGCGCCAACGCCGCCACCGGCAACCTCAGCATTTTGCTGCCGATGGTGACCAGTCTGGAAGAGGTCGATGAGGCCCGTCGGCTGATCGATCGCGCCAGCCGGGAAGTCGAAGAGATGATCGGCTACGCCATCCCGCGTCCGCGTCTGGGGGTGATGCTGGAGGTGCCGTCGATGGTCTTTATGCTGCCGCAGCTGGCCAGCCGGATCGATTTTATCTCGGTAGGCACGAACGACCTGACCCAGTACCTGCTGGCCGTCGACCGTAACAATACCCGGGTCGCCAGCATGTATGACAGCCTGCATCCTGCGGTATTGCGGGCGCTGGCGATGATCGCCCATGACGCGGAGCGCTTTGGCATCGATCTGCGACTGTGCGGCGAGATGGCAGGCGACCCGATGTGCGTGACGATCCTCATCGGTCTCGGTTATCGCCATCTGTCGATGAACGGCCGCTCGGTGGCGAGGGTGAAATATCTGCTGCGCCGCATCGATATCGAAGAGGCGCAGGAGCTGTCGCGTCGCAGCCTCGAAGCCCAGATGACCGCCGAGGTGCGCCATCAGGTGGCGGCCTTTATGGAGCGGCGCGGTCTCGGCGGCCTGATCCGCGGCGGGCGGTAGCGGTAGCCCGGGTGAGGCGTAAGCCGTAACCCGGGAATCCTCTGTTCGCACCCTCCGGCAAAATAGGATACCACCGGGAAAACGGCATTCTATTAGCATCCGTATACATATCTTTTACACGCCGGCGCGGATCGCACCCCAGGCTTATGCTATGATTCGCCTCCTTCGGCGTGCCCGTTTTAATCGGGCATGGATCATCACCGCTGTCCACTTTCGGCGGAATAACAAGTCTTTATGGTGACAGATGAATAGTGGCTACCTGCATTTTCCGGAGTTCGATCCGGTCATTTTTTCTCTAGGCCCGGTCTCCCTCCACTGGTACGGTTTAATGTACCTGGTGGGCTTTGTCTTTGCGATGTGGCTGGCCACCCGTCGGGCGAATCGTCCGGGCAGCGGCTGGACGAAAAATGAAGTGGAAAACCTGCTTTACGCGGGCTTCCTCGGCGTCTTCCTGGGCGGCCGTATCGGCTACGTGCTGTTCTACAACCTGCCGGTCTTTCTTGCCGATCCGTTGTATCTGTTCCGCGTCTGGGACGGCGGCATGTCGTTCCACGGCGGCCTGATCGGCGTGATCCTGGTGATGATTATCTTCGCCAGACGCACCAAACGGACCTTCTTCCAGGTCTCCGATTTTATCGCGCCGCTGATCCCGTTTGGCCTTGGCGCCGGGCGTCTGGGCAACTTTATCAACGGCGAGCTGTGGGGCCGCGTGGACCCGAGCTTCCACTACACGATGATTTTCCCGGGCTCCCGTGCTGAAGACCTGGCGCTGCTGCCGACCCACCCGGAATGGCAATCGCTGTTTGATACCTATGGCGCGCTGCCGCGCCACGCGTCGCAGCTGTACGAGCTGGCGCTGGAAGGCGTGGTGCTGTTCCTGATCCTGAACCTGTTTATCCGTAAACCGCGCCCGACCGGTTCCGTTTCCGGCCTGTTCCTGATTGGCTACGGCCTGTTCCGCATTATCGTGGAATTCTTCCGCCAGCCCGACGCACAGTTCACCGGCGGCTGGGTGCAGTACATCAGCATGGGGCAGATTCTTTCGATCCCGATGGTGCTTGCGGGTATCATCATGATGGTTTGGGCTTACCGCCACCGTCCGCAGCAACTGAATTCTTGAGGAACCATGAAACAGTATCTTGATTTGATGCAGAAAGTGCTCGCCGAGGGCACGCCAAAAAATGACCGCACCGGCACTGGCACGATCTCTATTTTCGGCCATCAGATGCGTTTTAACCTGCAGGAAGGCTTCCCGCTGGTGACCACCAAGCGCTGTCATTTACGCTCCATCATCCATGAACTGCTGTGGTTCCTGCAGGGTGACACCAACATCGCCTATCTGCACGACAACAACGTCACCATCTGGGACGAGTGGGCAGATGAAAATGGCGACCTGGGGCCGGTTTACGGCAAACAGTGGCGTTCCTGGCCTGCGCCGGACGGTCGTCATATCGACCAGATCAGCACGGTGATGGACCAGCTGAAAAACGACCCGGACTCCCGCCGGATCATCGTTTCGGCGTGGAACGTCGGCGAGCTGGATAAGATGGCCCTGGCGCCGTGCCACGCCTTCTTCCAGTTCTATGTCGCCGACGGCAAGCTCTCCTGCCAGCTGTATCAGCGCTCCTGCGACGTCTTCCTCGGCCTGCCGTTCAACATCGCCAGCTACGCGCTGCTGGTGCATATGGTGGCGCAGCAGTGCGATCTGCAGGTCGGCGATTTCGTCTGGACCGGTGGCGATACCCATCTGTACAGCAACCATCTCGAGCAGACCAATCTGCAGCTGAGCCGCGAACCGCGTCCGTTGCCGAAGCTGGTCATCAAACGCAAGCCCGCGTCGATCTTCGACTACCGCTTTGAAGACTTCGAGATTGAAGGTTACGATCCGCACCCGGGAATCAAAGCGCCAGTGGCGATTTAACCCCCTCTGCAGATATGACCAACCGGCGTCCAATGGCGCCGGTTTTTTTATGCCGTTTTCACCACCTGAATGGGGTGGCAGCCCTCGTCGCCATTAGGATAGGAACGCTTCATCCCGCCCCTGGCCACAGGCGGTTGTGGGCGGGAATGTTGGAAAGAGGCTCGCAAAAAAATGTTCTGCTGTTGATCATACAAACCTTTTTTGCGTGTCTGGCCGGGAAAGCTATTTTCCGTCGTCGCGCCAGGGCTAACCGCCGCGGCATACTCTGCGCCATGAACAGAGAACATGGCTATACCCTGATGGAAACCCTGGTGACGCTGACGTTAATGATGATCCTCAGCGTCGGCGGCCTGTACGGCTGGCAGCGCTGGCAGCAGCAGCAACGACTGTGGCAAACCGCCGTCCAGGTGCGGGATTTCCTGGTCTTCCTGCGCGATGACGCCAACGCCTACAACCGGGACCGCGTGCTTCGCGTCGGCCAGGATGAAGAGGGCTGGTGCCTGAGTGCGCAGGGGGAGGCGCCGGCGTGCGCCTCCGCGTCGACCTTAACGCTGCGCCCGCGCTGGCCGGGGATCTCGCTGGCAGGCGTCACGCCTGGCCTGGGATTCTACGGACTGCGCAGCACCGCCTGGGCGGGGAATCTGCGGCTGCAGAGCGAGGCCGGCAGCTGGAGCATTGTGATTTCACACTGGGGGCGGATTCGTTTATGCCGCAGCGACAGCGCGGGAGGGTGCCAGTGAGCCGCCGCGGGTTTTCCCTTGCGGAGGCGCTTATCGCCATGGCGATAGGCTCGCTGCTGCTGATTGGCGCCTGCCGCTTTCTACCCGCCCTGCAGCGCCATATTCTGCGCCAGGGCGAACAGCTGGCCCTGGAGAACGAACTGTGGCAGCGGGTGCATGCCGTGGGTAAACATCTGCAGCGCGCCGGATACTGCCGGGGAGCGTGCGGCGGAGCCGGACTGGAGCTTGCCGGCGACGGCGAGTGCCTGATTGTGCGCTGGGACGCGAACAGCAATGGGACATGGGAAACCTCCCCTGCGGCAGCGGCGGAGAGCACCGGCTTTCGCCTGCGCGACGGCGCGCTGGAGACTTTGCGCGGAGCCAGCGACTGCCGCGGCAGCGGATGGGAGAAAATCACCAATCCGGCCGCTATCGTGGTGACGCGCTTTGCGGCGCAGCGTCTGCTGACCGAGGGCTTCGCGCCGGAGCTGATCGTGACGCTGGCGGCGCGCTCTGCCCGGCAGGCGGGTCTGGCGGCCGAGGTGGAGCAGCGGGTGACGGGGTATAACCTGTGATCCGCCAGCGTGGAATGTCGTCGCTGCTGATGGTGCTCCTGTTGCTGACTCTCGGTAGCCTGCTGCTTGAGGGGCTTAATCTGCAGCAGCGGGCGCTGCTGGCGCAAACCGCCAGCGAAACGCAGGCGATCCGCGATACGGCTGTGGCCCATTCGGCGCTACAGTGGGGAAAGCAGCAGGCCTGGTCGGCACAGGCGCCGCTGGCCTGCCGCGAGCAGGCGCAGCAGGGCTGGCGCGCCTGTCTGCGCATCTTCGACGACGGTTCGCTGCTGCTCAGCAGCGCCAGCGGCGAGGTGCAGGTCTGGCAGTCCGGCGAGGTGCGCGGCGGGCAGGTGCGTTTCTCCGCCCATGGCTGGAGCGATTTTTGCCCGCTCAGGGAGGTGAGCTTATGTCAAATGCCATGAAGCGCCAGCGGGGTTTTAGCCTGCCGGAGACCGTGCTGGCGATGGCGCTGATGGTGCTGACGGTCGCCGCGCTGGGCGGCTATCAGCGCGGAATGGCGCAAGGGGTCCACCAGCTGAACCAGACGCGTCAGCTATGGCGCGACGCCTGGCGCTATAGCCAGCTTTCCGCGCCGCCTCCGCCGGCAGGCGAGCAGGTAAGCCGTATGCAGACATCGACGCAAAGATGTGTCAGCATCACGGTAACGATCAGTATGCCCGTTGCAAAGCGGGCGCAGATGACCCGGCTGCATTGCCCGGTCAGCCAGTAGTCAGGAGCAATTATGTTAAGGGTATACCACTCAAACCGGCTGGATGTTCTCGAGGCGTTGATGGAGTTTATCGTCGAGCGCCAGCGGCTGGATGACCCTTTTCAGGCTGAAATGGTGCTGGTGCAGAGTACCGGTATGGCGCAGTGGCTGCAGATGACCCTGGCCTCGCGCTTCGGAATTGCCGCCAACATCGAGTTTCCGCTGCCGGCGAGCTTTATCTGGGATATGTTCGTGCGCGTCCTGAAAGATATCCCTGGCGAAAGCGCCTTCAGCAAGCAGAGCATGAGCTGGAAGCTGATGACTCTCCTGCCACAGCACCTGGAAGAAGACGATTTTATCCTGCTGCGCCAGTATCTGAGCGATGACGGCGACAAACGCAAGCTGTTTCAGCTGGCCGCCCGGGTAGCGGACCTTTATGACCAGTATCTGGTCTATCGCCCGGAATGGCTGATGCGCTGGGAGGCCGATCAGCGGGTTGACGGCCTCGGCGACGCCCAGCAGTGGCAGGCGCCGCTGTGGAAAGCGCTGGTGCGCTATACCGCCGAGCTCGGTCAGCCGCAGTGGCACCGCGCCAATCTCTATCAGCGCTTTATCAGCGCCCTGGAAAAGGCGGATGAACCGCCCGCCGGGCTGCCGTCGCGCGTCTTTATTTGTGGAATTTCCGCGCTGCCGCCGGTCTACCTGCAGGCGCTGCAGGCGCTGGGTAAGCATGTCGATGTCTATGTGCTGTTCACCAACCCCTGCCGCTACTACTGGGGAGATATTAAAGATCCGGCGTTTCTGGCGAAGCTACTGTCGCGTCAGCGACGCCATCACCGCGAGGCGCGCGCGCTGCCCCTGTTCCGCGACGCCGGGCAGGCGCCAGGGCTGTTTAATGACGCCGGGGAGCAGGATGTCGGCAACCCGCTGCTCGCCTCCTGGGGCAAGCTGGGACGCGACTATATCTACCTGCTGGCGGGGCTGGAGCGCTATGAGGAGCTGGACGCCTTTGTCGATATCGTTCCTGATAACCTGTTGCATAACCTGCAGTCGGATATCCTCGAACTGCGCAACGCGGCGGTGGCCGGGCAGAGCGCAGAGGCGTTCGCTCACAGTCGCGACAAACGTCCGCTGGCGCAGGATGACCGCAGCCTGAGCATTCACGTCTGCCACAGTCCGCAGCGTGAGGTGGAGGTTCTGCACGATCGGCTGCTGGCGATGCTGGAGGCGGATCCGACGCTCACGCCGCGGGATATCATCGTCATGGTGGCGGATATCGATAGCTACAGCCCCTATATACAGGCGGTGTTTGGCGCCGCCAGCGGCGACCGCTGGCTGCCGTGGGCGATCTCCGACCGCCGCGCCCGGGAGTCGCACCCTGTGCTGCAGGCGTTTATCACGCTGCTCTCGCTGCCCGACAGCCGCTTCGCCAGCGAAGATGTGCTGGCGCTGCTGGACGTGCCGGTGCTGGCGGCGCGCTTTAACATCAACGAAGAGGGGCTGCGCTACCTGCGCCAGTGGGTCAACGAGTCCGGGGTCCGCTGGGGAATGGATGACGACAACGTCCGTGAGCTTGACCTGCCGGCGACCGGCCAGCACACCTGGCGGTTCGGCCTTACCCGCATGCTGCTGGGCTACGCGATGGACAGCCGGGAGGGCGAATGGCAGTCGGTGCTGCCCTATGACGAATCCAGTGGTTTGATCGCCGAGCTGGTGGGTAACCTCGCATCGCTGCTGATGCAGCTTAACCTGTGGCGACGCGGTCTCGCCCAGCAGCGGCCGCTGGCGGAGTGGCTGCCGGTCTGTCGCGATCTGCTGAATGACTTTTTCCTGCCGGACAGCGAGACCGAAGCGGCGCTGGCGCTGATTGAGCAGCAGTGGCTGGCGGTGATTGATAGCGGTCTGGAAGCGCAGTATGGCGACCAGGTGCCGTTGACGCTGCTGCGCGATGAGCTGGCCCAGCGCCTCGATCAACAACGGATCAGCCAGCGCTTTCTCGCCGGCCCGGTCAACATCTGCACCCTGATGCCGATGCGCTCTATTCCTTTCAAAGTGGTTTGCCTGCTGGGGATGAACGATGGGGTTTATCCGCGAACGCTGCCGCCGCTGGGCTTTGATTTAATGAGCCAGAAGCCGCAGCGCGGCGACCGCAGCCGGCGCGATGATGACCGCTACCTGTTCCTTGAGGCGCTGATGTCCGCCGAACAGACGCTGTATATCAGCTACATCGGCCGTTCTATCCAGGACAACAGCGAGCGCTTTCCCTCGGTGCTGGTGCAGGAGCTGGTGGATTACATCGGCCAGAGCCACTGTCTCGCCGGCGACGAGGAGCTTGATTGCGACGCCAGCGAGGCGCGGGTTAAAGCCCACATCACTCACCTGCATACCCGCATGCCGTTCGACATCGCCAATTTCCAGGAGGACGAGAACAAGAGCTACGCCCGGGAATGGCTGGCTGCCGCCGGCCAGCAGGGTGAGGCGCATAGCGACTTCATTCAACCGCTTACCCCGCCGCCGATAGACAGCCTGCCGTTCGAGCAGCTCCTGCGCTTCTGGCAGCACCCGGTTCGCGCGTTCTTTCAGCAGCGTCTGCGGGTCAATTTCCGTGCGGAAGAGGATGATATTCCCGATGACGAGCCCTTCACCCTGGAAGGGCTGAGCCGTTATCAACTGAACCAGCAACTGCTCAATACCCTTATCGAGGAACAGGACGCCTCGGCCATGTTCCGCCGCTTCCGCGCCGCCGGCGAGCTGCCGTATGGCGCCTTTGGCGAGCTGGTGTGGGAGACGCAGCGTCTGGAGATGCAGGCCCTGGCCGAGCGGGTGAAAGCCGAGCGCCAGCAGGCGCAGAGCATGGAGATCGATCTCCAGTGCGGCGGCGTAAATCTGACCGGCTGGCTGCAGCAGGTGCAGCCGGACGGGCTGCTGCGCTGGCGGCCTTCGCTGCTGAGCGTCTCCCAGGGGATGCAACTTTGGCTGGAACACCTTGTCTACTGTGCCAGCGGCGGCACCGGCGAGAGCCGGCTGTTTGTGCGTAAAGAGGGAGAGTGGCGTTTTCCGCCGCTGGCGCCCGCCGAGGCGCAGGCGTACCTTAATGAGCTGGTGGATGGCTATTTGCTGGGGATGTCGCAGCCGCTGCTGCTGCTGCCGGAAAGCGGTGGCGCCTGGCTGAAAGCCTGTTATGACGCCGAAAAGGATGTCATCGTAATGGACGAAGAGACGCAGCAGAAAGCGCGGAGCAAATTCCTGCAGACCTACGAAGGTAACATGGTGGTCAGCGGGGAGGGCGCCGATATCTGGTATCAACGCCTGTGGCGTTCGCTGGAGCCGGCGCATTACGAAGAAATCATTGCCCAGACGCAGCGTTATCTGTTACCGCTATATCGTTACCATCAGTCCACACAAATTTAAATAGTATAAAAATTGCGCAGTGAATGGCGGTTCATTTATTATGCGCAACGTATCACGGACTGATGGACATAAAAGGCTGCACGCCGTGCAGCGCAAGTTTGTTAATGATGAGGTTCGTGAATGCCCCGCAGTTTATGGTTCAAGGTTTTTGTAGTGCTGGCCGCCCTCTGGGCGCCGTTGAGTCAAGCCGACACCGGATGGCAGCCTGTTCAGGAGACGATCCGCAAAAGCGAAAAAGATACGCGTCAGTATCAGGCGATCCGTCTTGATAACGACATGGTCGTGCTGCTGGTTTCCGATCCGCAGGCGGTGAAATCGCTGTCGGCGCTGGTGGTGCCGGTGGGATCCCTGCAGGATCCGGCCGATCATCAGGGGCTGGCGCATTTTCTGGAACATATGACGCTGATGGGGTCGCAAAAATATCCCCAGCCTGACAGCCTTGCAGAGTTTCTTAAGCTGCACGGCGGCAGCCATAACGCCAGCACCGCGCCCTACCGCACCGCGTTCTATCTCGAAGTGGAGAATGATGCGCTGGACGGGGCCGTAGACCGGCTGGCCGACGCCATCGCCGCGCCGCTGCTGGATAAAAAATATGCCGACCGCGAACGTAACGCGGTCAACGCCGAGCTGACGATGGCCCGGACGCGAGACGGGATGCGCATGGCCCAGGTCAGCGCAGAAACCATTAACCCGGCTCACCCGGCGGCCCACTTCTCTGGCGGCAACCTCGAGACGCTTAGCGATAAGCCCGGCAACCCGGTACTTGATGCGCTGCACACCTTCCGCGATAGCTGGTACTCCGCCAACCTGATGAAAGCGGTGATCTACAGCAACAAGCCGTTGCCGGAGCTGGCGCGCATGGCCGCTGACACCTTTGGCCGCGTGCCGAATCGTCACATCAGCAGGCCGGAAATAAGCGTCCCGGTGGTAACCGATGCGCAAAAAGGCATCATTATTCACTATGTGCCGGCGATGCCGCGTAAAGTGCTGCGCGTCGAGTTTCGCATCGACAACAACAGCGATCGTTTCCGCAGCAAAACGGATGAACTGGTCACTTACCTGATCGGCAACCGCAGCCCGGGGACGCTCTCCGACTGGCTGCAAAAGCAGGGACTGGCGGAAGGTATCCGCGCGGATTCTGATCCGGTGGTGAACGGCAACAGCGGCGTGCTGGCGATCTCGGCCACCCTCACCGATAAAGGCCTGGCGCACCGCGACGAAGTGACGGCGGCCATATTCAGCTACCTCAACCTCCTGCGTACCCAGGGCGTCGACAAACGTTACTTTGACGAGTTGGCGCATGTGCTGGCGCTGGATTTCCGCTATCCGTCGATCAACCGCGACATGGATTACGTGGAATGGCTGGCGGATACCATGATCCGGGTGCCGGTCGAGCATGCGCTGGACGTGGTCAACATTGCCGATCGCTACGACCCGCAGGCGATCAAAGACCGGCTGGCGATGATGACTCCGCAGAACGCGCGCATCTGGTATATCAGCCCGCAGGAACCGCATAACAAGACCGCTTATTTTGTCGATGCGCCGTATCAGGTGGATAAGATCGGCGAGCAGACGTTCGCTGACTGGCAGCAAAAAGCGCAGGCGATCAAGCTGCAGCTGCCGGCGCTCAACCCCTATATTCCGGATGATTTCACCCTCATCAAAAGCGATAAAGCCTGGCCGCACCCTCAGCTGATCCTCGATGAGCCGACCCTGCGGGTGGTTTATGCCCCGAGCCAGTATTTCGCCAGCGAGCCGAAGGCGGATATCTCTCTTGTGCTGCGTAATCCCCAGGCGATGGACAGCGCTCGCCGGCAGGTGATGTTTGCCCTCAACGATTATCTCGCCGGCATCGCCCTCGATCAGCTCAGTAACCAGGCGGCGGTCGGCGGCATTTCGTTCTCCACCGGCGCCAATAACGGGTTAATGGTCAATGCCAACGGCTACACCCAGCACCTGCCGGCGCTGTTCAGCGACCTGCTGCAGGGATACTTCAGCTATACGCCGACCGAGGAGCAACTGGAGCAGGCCAAATCCTGGTACGCGCAAATGATGGACTCCGCTGAGAAGGGCAAAGCCTACGATCAGGCGATAATGCCGATCCAGATGGTCTCCCAGGTACCGTATTTCCAGCGCGAAGTACGCCGGGCGCTGTTGCCTTCCATCACCTTGCAGGAAGTGCTCGACTACCGCGCCAACCTGAAAACCAAGGGGCGCCCTGAACTGATGGTGATCGGCAATATGTCCGCCGATGCCGCCACGACGCTGGCTCGCCAGATCCAGCAGCAGCTGGGCGCTGACGGCAACGAATGGTGCCGCAATAAAGACGTGGTGGTGAACCGGCAGCAGCTGGCGATCTTCAACAAAGCGGGCAACAGCACCGACTCCGCGCTGGCCGCGGTGTTTGCGCCGCCCAACGTGGATGAGTTCAGCAGCACCGCCGCCAGCACCCTGCTGGGACAGATTATTCAGCCGTGGTTCTACAACCAGCTGCGCACCGAAGAGCAGCTCGGCTACGCGGTCTTTGCCTTCCCGATGAACGTGGGGCGCCAGTGGGGCATGGGCTTCCTGCTGCAGAGTAGCGATAAGCAGCCGGCTTTCCTCTGGCAGCGGTTCCAGGCCTTCTTCCCCACCGCGGAGGCGAAGCTGCGGGCGATGAAGCCGGAAGAGTTTGCCCAACTCCAGCAGGCGGTGATAAGCCAGATGCTGCAGGCGCCGCAGACGCTGGGCGAAGAGGCATCGAAACTGAGCAAAGATTTCGATCGCGGTAATATGCGTTTTGATTCACGTGATAAAGTAGTGGCTCAGATTAAACTGCTGACGCCGCAAAAACTTGCCGATTTCTTCCATCAGACGGTGGTGGATCCGCAGGGCATGACGATATTGTCCCAGATTTCCGGTAGCCAGAATGGCAAAGCGGACTACGCCCAGCCGGCAGGCGGCAAAGTGTGGGAAAACGTCAGCGCATTGCAGCAATCCTTACCCCTGATGCGAGAGAATGAATGACCGACACCGCTGAGTCTTTGGATCCCCTGCGCTTGCCCTTGAGGGGCGAGCGCCTGATAGAAGCCTCTGCGGGCACCGGAAAAACCTTTACCATCGCCGCGCTGTATCTGCGGCTGCTGCTGGGGCTGGGCGGCGAGGCCGCCTATCCCCGCGCCATCAGCGTTGAAGAGCTGCTGGTGGTGACCTTTACCGAGGCGGCGACCGAAGAGCTGCGCGGACGTATCCGCAGCAACATCCATGAACTGCGCATCGCTTGTATGCGCGGTGAATCCGACAACCCGCTCTACAGCGCGCTGCTGGCGGAGATCGCCGATAAAGACGATGCCGCGAAGACCCTGCTGTTGGCCGAACGGCAGATGGACGAGGCGGCGGTGTTCACCATCCACGGTTTTTGCCAGCGGATGCTGAGCCTTAACGCCTTCGAGTCGGGCATGCTGTTCGAGCAGCAGCTGATCGAGGATGAATCCCGCCTGCGCTATCAGGCCTGCGCCGACTTCTGGCGCCGTCACTGTTATCCACTGACCCGCGATATCGCGGCGGTGATCCATGACGTGTGGAAAGGGCCGCGCGACCTGCTGAAGTCCCTTGACCGCTGGCTGCAGGGCGAAGCGCCGCAGCTCAAGTCGCCGCCAGCCGCCGACGAGACGCTGGCCAAACGCCATCAGCAAATCATCGGCCGCATTGACTCGCTCAAGCAGCAGTGGCGCGAGCAGGTGGGGGAGATCGAAGGCGTGCTTGAAGATTCCGGCCTTGACCGGCGGAAGTTCAATCGCGGCAACCAGGGCAAATGGCTTGAGAAAGTGACCGCCTGGGCGCAGGAAGAGACGTTGAGCTATCAGTTGCCCGACGCGCTGGAGAAATTTGCCCAGTCGTTTCTGCTTGAGCGTACCAAAGCCGGTGGCGAACCGCCCGTGCATCCTCTGTTTAGCGCCGTCGAATCGCTGCTGGCCTCGTCGCTGACGCTCACCGATCTGGTGCTGGCGAGAGCGATGGTCGAGATCCGTGATGCGGTCGCGCGCGAAAAGCGCCGCCGCGGCGAGCTGGGATTTGACGACATGCTCAGCCGGCTTGACGAGGCGCTGCGCGGCGACAGCGGCGAGGCGCTGGCCAGCGCCATTCGCCAGCGTTTTCCGGTGGCGATGATCGATGAGTTTCAGGATACCGACCCCCAGCAGTACCGGATTTTCCGCCGTATCTGGCGCCAGCGTCCGGAGACGGCGCTGCTGCTGATCGGCGATCCGAAGCAGGCCATCTACGCCTTTCGCGGCGCCGATATCTTTACCTATATGAAAGCGCGCGGCGACGTTGCCGCGCACTACACGCTTGACACCAACTGGCGCTCCTCGCCTGGCATGGTGGGTAGCGTCAACCGGCTGTTCAGCCTCAGCGATAACCCCTTCATGTTTCGTGAGATACCGTTCCTGCCGGTGAAGTCGGCGGCGAAGAACCAGGGGTTGCGCTTTACCGTTGACGCGGCGGATGTCCCGGCGATGAACGTCTGGCTGATGCCCGGCGACACCGTTGGCGCCGGCGATTATCAGACGTTTATGGCCCAGCTCTGCGCCACGCAGATCCGCGACTGGCTGAGCGCCGGTCAACAGGGGCGCGCACGGCTGTGGCGTGGGGAAACCTCGCGCCCGGTGCAGGCTTCGGATATTACCGTGCTGGTGCGCAACCGGCTGGAGGCGGCGCAGGTGCGTGAAGCGCTGCAGACGCTGGGCATCCCCTCGGTCTACCTCTCCAACCGCGACAGCGTTTTTGAGACGCTGGAGGCCCAGGAGCTGCTCTGGCTGTTGCAGGCGGTGTTGTCCCCGGAGCGGGAAAATACCCTGCGCAGCGCGTTGGCGACCTCAATGTTTGGCCTGACCGCGCTGGATATTGAAAACCTCAACCAGGATGAGCAGGCGTGGGACGCGCTGGTGGAGGAGTTCAGCGAATACCGCCAGATCTGGCGTCAGCGCGGGGTGATGCCGATGCTGCGGGCGCTGATGACGGCCCGGCACATCGCCGAGAACCTGCTGGCGACCCGGGGCGGCGAGCGGCGCTTAACCGACATACTGCACATCAGCGAATTGCTGCAGGAGGCGGCCAGCCAGCTGGAAAGCGAGCATGCCCTGGTGCGCTGGCTGACGCAGCATATCGCCGAGCCGGACAGCAACGCCGCCAGCCAGCAGATGCGTCTCGAAAGCGATAAGCACCTCGTGCAAATCGTCACTATTCACAAGTCAAAAGGACTGGAATATCCCCTGGTCTGGCTGCCGTTTATCGCCCGGTTTCGCAAACAGGACCAGGCGTTCTATCACGATCGCGAGACGTTTGCGGCGGTGCTGGATCTGGGCCAAGATGAGGCCAGCCTCGAGCTGGCGGAGGCGGAACGGCTGGCGGAAGATCTGCGCCTGCTGTACGTCGCCCTGACCCGCGCGGTCTGGCACTGCAGCCTTGGCGTGGCGCCCCTCAGCAGTCGAAAGTCCGGCAACAGCGATTTTCATCTGAGCGCCCTCGGGCGGCTGCTGCAGGCGGGCGAAGCCATGGATGCCGCCGGGCTGGCCGCGCGTTTAGCGGACTTCTGCCATGGCGATATTGCATTACAGAGACCTGGCGAGCTGGATCTGACCCCGTGGCAGGCGCCGGCGGCGAGCATTCCCCCGCTGTCGGCGCGCGAGCTGCAGCGCCGCATCGCCGACGACTGGCGGGTGACCAGCTATTCCGGGCTGCAGCAGCATGGTTTCAGCGGCGGACAGGATCTGCTGCCGCGTCTGGATGTCGATGCCGCCGGCGTCGGCGAAGTCGTGGAAGAGCCGCAGCTGACCCCGCACCAGTTTCCGCGCGGCGCCGCGCCGGGAACCTTCCTGCACAGTCTGTTTGAGGAGCTGGACTTTACCCAGCCGGTGCCGGACGGGTGGATGGCGGAGAAACTGCAGCTGAGCGGGTTTGACGCGCAGTGGGCGCCGGTGCTGACCGACTGGCTGGGGGGCGTGCTGCAGACCCGTCTGCCGGGGCCGGATATCGCGCTCAATCAGCTGGCGGCGCGGGATAAACAGGTGGAGATGGCATTTTATCTGCCTATCGCCCAGCTGCTGACGGCGGAGCGCCTTGACGCGCTTATCCGCCAGTACGATCCCCTTTCCGCCGACACGCCGCCGCTGGATTTCCGCCAGGTGCGCGGCATGCTGAAGGGCTTTATCGATCTGGTCTTCCGCCATGAAGGCCGCTATTACCTGCTGGATTACAAATCGAACTGGCTGGGGGAAGATCGCGAGGCCTATACCCGGCCCGCGATGGAGCAGGCGATGCGGGCTCACCGCTACGATCTGCAGTATCAGCTGTACAGCCTGGCGCTCCACCGCTATCTGCGCCACCGGCTGGCCGATTACGACTATGACCGCCACTTCGGCGGCGTGATTTATCTCTTCCTGCGCGGCATGGACGGGCAGGAGGGGGGGCAAGGGATCTTCACCACCCGGCCGGTGCGACCGCTGATTGACGGTCTGGATCAGCTTTTTGCCGGAGAAACTCAGGAGGAGGCCTCATGACTTTCGAACAACTACTGCTGGCGGCGGTGGAGCAGCGTCTGCTGCGGCCGCTGGACGTCCAGTTTGCCCTGATGGTGGCGCAAAACGACCCGCCGGCGGTCAAGCTGGCGGCGGCCTTGCTGAGCCGGGACGCCGGCGAGGGGCACGTATGCCTGCCGCTCTCGCGGCTGAGCGGCGACGAGGCGCTCGGTGGGAAAGCGGGGGAGATCCGCGATCGGCTGCTGGCCGAAGCCGGCGCGCCTGAAGACTGGCCCGCGCTGCTGCTCGCTTCGTCGGCGGTGAGCGGCGGCGATGCCCCGGCGCCGATGATCTTATGCGGCGACCGGCTCTATCTGAACCGGATGTGGCGCAACGAGCTGACCGTCGCCCGCTTCTTCAACGAAGCCAACCGGGTGCTGGAGATGGATGAGGCCCGGCTGACGTCAACCCTGAACGCTCTGTTCCCTGCCACCGGCGAAACCGACTGGCAAAAAGTGGCCGCAGCGGTGGCGCTGACCCGCCGCATCTCGGTGATCTCCGGCGGTCCCGGGACCGGGAAGACCACCACCGTGGCCAAACTTCTGGCGGCGCTAATCCAGATTGAAGACAGTCCGCGCTGTCGTATTCGCCTGGCGGCGCCGACGGGGAAAGCGGCGGCGCGTCTGACCGAATCGCTGGGCGCGGCGTTGAGAAAACTGCCGCTGACCGACGCGCAGAAAGCGTTGATTCCCACCGAGGCCAGCACGCTGCATCGTCTGCTGGGCGCCCAGCCCGGCAGCCAGCGCATGCGCTATCACGCCGGCAACCCGCTGCATCTGGACGTGCTGGTGGTGGATGAAGCCTCGATGATCGACCTGCCGATGATGTCGCGGCTCATCGATGCGCTGCCGGCTCACGGGCGGGTGATCTTCCTCGGCGATCGCGACCAGCTGGCCTCCGTGGAAGCGGGGGCGGTGCTGGGGGATATCTGCGCCTGGGCGAGCTCGGGCTACACCGCCGCGCGGGCGCAGGAGCTGACCCGGCTGACCGGTTCACCGGTACCAGCGGGCGAGGGAGCTATCGCTGGCGCGTTGAGAGATAGCTTGTGCCTGCTGCAAAAGAGCTATCGCTTCGGCAGTCACTCCGGCATTGGGAGCCTGGCGCGGGCGGTGAACGCTGGCGCGCGCGCGGAGGTGAAGGCCACGCTGCGCCAGCCGTTTGACGATATCGCGCTTCATCCCCTCAGCACGACCGAAGAGTACGAAGCCATGCTCGGCGCGGCACAGCAGGGCTATGAGCGCTACCTGCAGCTGCGCCGCGAGCGGGCGGAACCGCAGGCGATGCTGGCCGCCTTCAGCGAATTTCAGCTGCTGTGCGCGCTGCGGGAAGGGCCGTACGGCGTGAGCGGCGTCAATGAGCGGCTGGAGCAGCGGCTCAACCGTCAGCGGGCGATCGCCCTGCCGCGCCACTCCCGCTGGTATGACGGTCGGCCGATTATGATCGCGCGCAACGACAGCGCGCTGGGACTGTTTAATGGCGATATCGGGATAGCGCTGGAGCGCAACGGCGAGCTGAGGGTGTGGTTCCTGATGCCCGACGGCGCCATCAAGTCGGTGCAGCCGAGCCGCCTGCCGGAGCATGATACCGCCTGGGCGATGACCGTGCATAAATCGCAGGGATCGGAGTTCGACCATGCGGCGCTGATCCTGCCGGCGCGCAGCGTCCCGCTGGTGACGCGCGAACTGGTCTACACCGCGATCACCCGCGCGAAACAGCGGTTGTCGCTCTATGCCGACGAGCAGGTGTTCTCCCAGGCCATTGTGACGCGAACCGAGCGGCGAAGCGGCCTGACGGAGATCTTCGCCGGGCACAAAGCCCCCTGAGATGCCGCGTTTGGGCGACGGGTAGCGTGACGACGCTCCTCGACGGCTGGGCGCATATCGGTGAGCCAGCGAGGTAAAGGGTCTACGCGAAAAGCAGAATTCTACCCGCGAGCCGCAGACAGCGTGCCGGCCAGGCGTAGCAGGGGACTGGCCCGGGGAGCGATAAACGCCGTTTTATCCCGGGCCGTTAGCAACAGCGAAGAAGGGCTTAAGCGAGGTCGGCCATCAGCACCTTCGACCGGCGCTGATAGTTATACATCTGCTTTTTACTCTCCGGCAGCAGGTCGATATCCACCGGCGTGAAGCCGCGCTCCTGGAACCAGTGGATGCTGCGGGTGGTTAACACAAACAGCTTGCTCAGCCCCATCTGTCTGGCCTGGGCGGCAATACGCTCCAGCAGCACCTCTCCCCGCGACGAGCTCCGGTAATCCGGATGCACCGCCACGCAGGCCATTTCGCCGATCTTCTCTTCCGGGAAAGGATAGAGGGCGGCGCAGGCGATAGTGGTGTTATCCCGCTGAATAATAGTGAATTTGTCGATCTCCATCTCCAGCTGCTCGCGGGAGCGGCGCACCAGGATGCCCTGCTGTTCCAGCGGGCTTATCAGCTCGAGAATACCGCCGATATCGTTGATGGTCGCCCGACGGATTTGCTCTGCGCTCTCCATGACGATCTGGGTGCCGATGCCGTCGCGTGAGAATAGCTCCTGCAGCAGCGCGCCATTCTCCTGATAGCTGATCAGGTGGCAGCGCCGCACGCCGCTGCGGCAGGCCTTCACGGCCCCGCGCAGGAAGCGCACGGTACCGGAGTTATAATCTTCGTCCGCTTCCAGCTCTTCGACGCGGGCCTGCGCTTCATTGGGGAACAGTTCGGAGACAATTTCCCCGGCCTGGTTGTAAACCCCTTGCGAAGAACAGAAGCCGATCATTTTCTCTGCTTTCAGCTTGATGGCCAACTGGGTGGCGATCTCTTCCGAAGTCAGGTTAAAGCTTTCGCCGGTGACCGACACCGCGACCGGCCCCATCAGCACAATGGCGCCGCTGTCGAGCTGGCGATGAATCGCCTCTTCGTCAATGCGGCGAATGCGGCCGCTGTGGCAATAATCAACGCCGTCATCAACGCCCAGCGGCTGGGCAATGATAAAGTTGCCGCTGACGACGTTGATATGGGCTCCCTGCAATGGGGTGTTGTTGAGGCTCATCGACAGGCGGGCGGTGATCTCCAGCTGCAGCATCCCCGCCGCCTGCTTAACCAGCTCCAGCGTTTTGGCGTCAGTCACTCGCGTCTGCTTGTGATAGACCGGCTCGTGATGGTGCTCGGCGAGGTTAGCGTCAATCTGCGGGCGGGCGCCATAGACCACTACCAGGCGAATGCCCAGGCTATGCAATAACCCTATGTCATTGACAATATTTGAGAAATTTTCATGCTCAATGGCTTCGCCGCCCAGCATGATGACAAACGTTTTTCCCCGATGGGCATTAATATAGGGAACAGAATGGCGGAATCCTTCTACCAGTTCAGTGCGACGTTCCTTCACCATGACAAACCCTCAATGCATGATTATTCGTAATTATTGTATTTTTATTCTGTTTTGCCGTTAAACGCAAGCCCCAATTTGAGGCTAAGCCCTGAAAAACATGTGACCCGGCGCAGGGTGTCAATGAATGTTTACCCTTTTATAGATGACAGGTTATATGCCTTTCGTTAAAGTTTCTGGTCAATCTGTTTGTTTTGGGTATAAATGCGTTTTATTGCTTGGGAGTGGCATGTCGGGAAACAACTCTGGATTAAGCCGTCGCCGTCTGCTGCAGGGCGCGGGCGCCATGTGGTTAATGAGCGTGAGCCCCGTTGGGCTGGCCGCCGCCGCGCGGGTGGTTGCCGTTCGCGTCTGGCCTGCATCGACCTACACGCGCGTCACGGTGGAATCGAATCATGTGCTGAAATACCGGCAGTTTGCCCTCAGTAATCCGGAACGGGTGGTGGTGGATCTGGAAGGGGTTAATCTGAACTCGGTGCTGAAAGGCATGGGAGGGCAGATCCGCGATGACGATCCCTTTATTAAGTCCGCCCGCGTGGGCCAGTTTGATCCGCAAACCGTGCGCATGGTCTTCGAGCTCAAGCAGAACGTTAAGCCGCAGCTGTTTGCCCTTGCGCCGGTGGCCGGCTTTAAAGAGCGTCTGGTGATGGATCTTTACCCCGCCAACGCCACCGATGTGCAGGATCCGCTGCTGGCGCTGCTCGAGGATTACAACAAAGGCGATCTGCAGCGTCAGGTACCGCCGGCGCAAAGCGGGCCGCAGCCGGGCAAAGCCGGGCGCGATCGGCCGATTGTCATTATGCTCGATCCCGGCCACGGCGGCGAAGATTCGGGCGCTGTGGGCAAGTATCGCACCCGCGAGAAAGACGTGGTGCTGCAGATTGCCCGTCGCCTGCGGGCGCTGATCGACAAAGAAGGCAATATGAAGGCCTATATGACCCGCAACGAAGACGTGTTTATCCCGCTGAAGGTGCGTGTCGCCAAGGCGCAGAAGCAGCGCGCCGACCTGTTCGTATCGATTCACGCCGACGCCTTTACCAGCCGCCAGCCCAGCGGCTCCTCGGTGTTTGCGCTCTCCACCAAGGGAGCCACCAGTACCGCGGCAAAATATCTCGCCCAGACGCAGAACGCCTCGGATCTGATCGGTGGGGTCAGCAAGAGCGGCGATCGCTATGTCGACCACACCATGTTCGATATGGTGCAGTCCCTCACCATCGCCGACAGCCTTAAATTTGGTAAGGCGGTGCTGGAGAAAATGGGTAACATCAATAATCTGCACAAAAATCGGGTAGAGCAGGCGGGCTTTGCGGTGCTCAAGGCGCCCGATATCCCCTCCATTCTGGTGGAGACGGCGTTTATCAGTAACGTGGAAGAGGAGCGGAAGCTGAAAACGGCCAAATTCCAGCAGGAGGTGGCCGAGTCGATCCTTGCCGGGATTAAAGCGTACTTCGCCGACGGCGCGACGCTGGCCCGGCGTGGATAACCACACAGGAAAAGGATATGGCCTTACTGAAAAGCGCCCATGGCGGCAATATCCGCGAGGCCGCCGCCCTGCTGGGCATTGCCCCCAACGAGCTGCTGGATTTTAGCGCCAACATCAATCCGCTGGGAATGCCGGAAAGTTTAAAGCGCGCAATTCTCAACAATATGGACTGCGCTGAACGCTATCCCGACGTTGAGTATCAGCAGCTGCACCTTGCGCTGGCGGAACATCATCATATTCCTGCGTCGTCGATCCTTGCAGGAAACGGCGAAACTGAAGCGATTTTTACCCTGGTTCAGGGGCTGAAACCGCGCCAGGCGATGATCGTCACTCCGGGTTTTGCCGAATATCGCCGGGCGCTGCAGTCGGTGGAGTGCGCGGTGCGGGAATTTCTGCTGCGCGAGGAGGATGGCTGGCAGCTCACCGGAGCGATTCTTGACGCCCTGACGCCGGATCTGGACTGCTTATTTCTCTGCACGCCGAACAACCCAACCGGCCTGCTGCCCGATCGTCGACTGCTGGCGCTGATTGCTGAACGCTGTCAGTCGCTGGACATCGCCCTGATCCTCGATGAGGCGTTTATCGATTTTATCCCCGATGAGCCGGGATTTATTCCGCTTCTGGCCCACAATCCGCACGTGTGGGTGCTGCGTTCGCTCACCAAATTTTATGCCATACCTGGCCTGCGCCTGGGGTATCTGGTCAATGGCGATGCGCGGGCGGTGGCAAGAATGCGCGAGCGACAAATGCCGTGGTCGATAAATGCTTTTGCCGCCCTGGCGGGGGAGATCATTCTCCAGGATAGCGCCTACCAGCAGAAAACCTGGCAGTGGCTGGCGGAGGAAGGGCAGCGCTTTTATCATCAACTGCGCCATATTCCCGGCCTGACGGTCTATCCCGGACAGGCAAACTATCTGTTTCTGCGCTGCGACGTTGCAGATCTGGATCTGCAATACGCGATGCTGCAGCAGCACATCCTGATCCGCAGCTGTGCCAATTATCCAGGGCTCGACGGGCGCTACTTTCGCGTCGCGATCCGCAGCCAGCAGGAAAATACCCGGCTGCTGACGGCCTTCAGGCGGGTATTTAACGAGTAGATGTCTGCCGCTATTGTTCGTCTGCGGTTCTTCCCGGCTCGCGCTGTGCTTAGCCGGGCTACGGGTTCATAGCCGTCTGCGGGTCGGTAGCCCGGATAAGGCGCGCAGCGCCGCCTCCGGGGCATAGCTGCGGCAGCGTTAGCGCAGTTCGACGCCGCCCTGCACCATGCGCAGCAGGTGCTGCCTGGGCCAGAGCTCGCTAAGTCGCGTCTCTTCCAGCCGTCGCTGTAAATACTCAATGTCGTGACGTTGACGGTCGAGCATCAGGCCGACTACGCTGCCGCTGTGCGCCACGTTAATACCGTATAAATCGCACTCTTCCACCAGCCCCCGCAGCGTATCAAACCCCGGCTTTGGTAACAGATGCTGGCTGGCGACGGCGCTAAGCGTCGCGGCCTCTCCCATCCGCCGGGGATTATCCGTCTCGCAGGCTAGCTGAACTTTCTCCCAGGCTAGCTGCAGAGACGCGGAGTAGGCGTGCAGCTTTTCAAGCCGGGGAAGTCGGTGGTAATCGGTGGTCAGCAGCGTAGCGGGGCTTTCCAGCACCAGCAGATCGAGCTGAGGCTGGCTGTCACAGGCAATCTGCGTGGCGGCGGTATTATGGTCGAACAACGTCAGCTGGCGGAACAGGGTGCTGTCGGTGGGCTCCAGCGCGACGCACAGGCGCGCCAGCGTCGGCTCATCCAGCGCGTGGCCCAGATGATGGGCGGTAGCCGCCGCGGTGGCGGCGATATCGGCGGTGCTGCTGGCCATCCCTTTGGCGACCGGGATCGTCGAGTGCAGGGTGATGCGGATCTGCTGACTCAGCGCCGCCGGGTAGCCCCAGTGGGCCAGCAGCTGGTCGACCATCGCCCGCGACAGTGGCCGCTCATCGTTTCGCGGCGTGCCGGTCTCGACCTCGACGGTGCTGTACCAGTCCACCGGGCAGGAGACCAGCTTCTCGCTGCCAAGGATCCAGCCCTGGATAAGTTCTCCGCACGAGGCGGGACATTGTGCAACGGCCACGTTTTCACCTTTCCGCTTACCTTCGCCAGGGCGCATAGTGGCACGGCGATTCGCCGGTTACCATGATTCTCCGCAAGGGGAGAGGCGCCGTTTATACCGACACCGCCAGCTCGTGCGCTTGCGGCAGCGCCAGGCGCATCACATCGCGGGCAATCATCAGCTCTTCATTGGTATTGATGACCGCCACTTTGACCATCGCATTTTCGGCCTGAATAAAGGTAGCGTTGTGCTGGTTTTTCTCTTCATCGACCGAGAGCCCGAGGAAATTCAGGTTATGGCAGATGGCGCTCCTGGCGCGGGCGGAGTTTTCGCCGATGCCGCCGGTAAAGATCAGCGCGTCCAGGCCGCCCATCTGCATAATATAGCTGCCGATGGTGGCGCGAATGCGCTCGGCAAACAGCGAGAGCGCCAGGGCTGCCTGACGATTACCGCCGTCCGCCGCCTGCTCGACATCGCGATAATCGTGCGAGATGCCGGAAACCCCCAGCAGGCCGGACTCGTTATTCAGCAGCTGATTAAGCTGCTCTGGCGTTTTTCCCTCATGCAGCGCCAGCCACGGTAGAATCGACGGATCGATATCGCCGCTGCGGGTGCCCATCATCACGCCGGACTGCGGCGTAAAGCCCATTGAGGTGTTAACCGAGCGCCCGCCTTCGATTGCGCATACGCTGCTGCCGTTGCCGAGATGGCAGCTCACCACGCGCAGAGCGCTCAACGGTACGCCCAGCTTTTCCGCCAGCGTCGCGCTAACGTACTTGTGGCTGGTGCCGTGGAAGCCGTAACGGCGAATGCCCAGCTCGTTGTAGTAGCGCCAGGGCAGCGGATAGATAAACGCGCGCTCGTCGAGCGTTTGGTGAAAAGCGGTATCAAACACCGCCACCGACGGCGCGTCGGGCAGCAGCTGGCGGAAGACTTTAATGCCCAGCGCGTTGACCGGATTATGCAGCGGGGCCAGCTCCGCCAGGCGCTCGATTTCCGCTAAGGTCTCATCGGTCACCGGCGTCGAATCTTTAAAGCGCTCCCCGCCGTGCGCCACGCGGTGGCCGACGCCATCGATATCCCGCAAACTCTGGATAATCCGATGGTCGAGGAGCTTTTCCAGCAGCAGGGTGACGGCTTCACGGTGATCGGCTACGGGCGCCGTTTCCTGCCATTTTTGCGCCGGCGTTTTGAGGGTCACCTGGGCGTTTGCCATGCCGATACGCTCGATCAATCCCTGGCAGAGCATATCGCCCTGAGGCATCTCCAGCAGCTGGAATTTTAACGATGAACTGCCGGCATTAATGGCCATTATTTTGTAAGACATAAAGGTTCCTTCGAATTCAGAAAATCCAGCACGGCATCAAGACCCAGATTATTCAGCGCGCTGGTGATAAAAATCTGCTGGGCGCCAGCCTGCCTGAGCCACTCGCCGATTAGCGATATCCGCTGCGCATCGGCAAGGTCGGCTTTCGTGACCAGGCCAATCGTCGGGCGGTTCATCGGAGCGGTAAAACCCGGAGAAAACGGCGCCCACTGCGCGTCGGCGTTCAGCACCAGAGCGATAACGTCGGCCTCGCAGGCGCTGGTCAACAGAGCGCTATAAAGGCAGCGGTTCTCCAGATATTCGCCCGGCGTGTCGATGGCCATCGGCGACCATTCAATCGCCTGGGTTTTCTTATAATGGAGCGCTTCGCCGCGCAGGCCCTGGGTCAGCGAGGTTTTGCCGCACTGGCTGGGGCCGATCAACATCAGACGTTTCATCGCGCTACGTCCGGGTTATTGAGCAGGTAGTAAACTGCATCATCTCGCCCAGGGTGCGCGTCACCTGCCTGAGGGCGTACTCGACGGCGGAAACGTCGCCGGTCAGCACCACGGCGCCGGTAAAGCGGTCAAGAAAACCGATCTCCACCGCGCCGGATTTGGTGGCGATATCGCAGGCGATAATCGACGCTTCGCTGGGCGTAATGGTGAGGATGCCGATGGCGGACACCGCATCCTGCAGGCCGAGTTTCTTAAAGAGATCTTTCCCGGGATTGGCAATCAGGTGCGCGAGGGTGACCTGTTTCCCGGGAACGTATTCCTGAATCATGCGATCCGTTGTTGGCTGTCTTTCCATTATCCCTCCACCATCTGTCGCCACATGGCTTCATGCGGTCGCGGGATCACCGAACGATAAACCAGCAGCCCTTTTTCACCCGCGCTTTCGCTGGCTACCGTAACCGCGTTGTTGACGTCGGAAACGTCGCCCGCCACCACCATGTAGCATTTACCGCCGATGCCGAAAGCCATATGCACCCGTACCAGGGTGACGTTGGAGCCTTTCACCGCCCGGTCCGCGGCGCTGATGCAGGCCGCAACGCTCCAGGTTTCAACGATGCCGACTGCCTGGCGTTTGTCTACGCTGTTCAGGCCGCTGATGGCCGGGAGTACGCTGGGATGGATATTCGCCAGCACCAGGCTGTCGACGAGCATTTCGCCGGCCTGCGAAGTGCCGGTTTCAATGGCCTGCTGGATAGCGCCAATATCCCCGCCGAGCATCAGTAAAAACTTACCCGGGCAGATAGTTTTGCTGACCAGCAGATTGACGTTGGCGCTTTTCAGCATCGCATCGCCGAGTTCCATTCCTTTGGCAATGCTGGTGAGTTCTAAAATTCCTATAGCCTGAGACATGGTTAACCTCTTACAACCGTGATGGCCTGTTCGCTGATGGCCGCAACCACGCCGTCGATGCTGGCGTGAACCGGCGCGCCTAATGCCCCCGCCGGAACGTCGGCAACGCATTGCCCGCGGGTAACGCGGTCGCCCACCGCAACGTTCGCTACCGCGCTGGCGCCGATATGCTGACGCAACTGCAACGTCACGGTTTCTACTGCCGGTTCGTCTTCCACCAGCGGCGCCTCCTGATACCAGGGGCTCAGCCCCAGTTTGGCGATCAGTCGCTTCACCGGCACGAGGCGATATTTCGCCATTTCGTCGGCCGGATAGAGCGGCCCTTCATAGCGCTGGTTTTGCGCGCGCAGCTCGCGTTTCAGCATGCGGTTGATGCGCATCGGCGAGATCCCTACCGGGCAGGCCACGCTTTCGCAGACGTTGCATTCCGAACAGGTGAGGGAGCTCAGCAGCAGCTGGGGCGTGGCGGCCTGATGAAAGTTCACCGCCCGCACCAGCAGGTGCGGGGAGAGTTCGTGGCCGATCAGATGCCGTGGGCAGAGATCGGTACATAGTCGGCACTGCTCGCAGACGGTACGGGCCACGGAAAGCACCGTGCGCTCGTCCTGCATCCGCCGCTGGATAAGCGGATGGCTTTTCGGCAGCACCAGCAGGCCGCCGGTAGTTTTGGTTACCGGGCTATCGAGAGAAGTCATCAGGCCGCCCATCATCGGGCCACCGTTAATAAAACCGGGGTCGTCGACCGTCGCGCCGCCCGCCAGTGCCAGCACTTCGCGCAGCGACATGCCGATGGGGACGGTGACGGTCAGCGGCCGGGCGACCGCGCCGTTAACGGTCAGCGTGCGGCGGGTCACCGGAAACTGCTGCTCAACCGCACGGGCCATGTTGAGCACCGTTTGTACGTTATTCACCACGACCCCAACGCTGGCCGGCAGCGCGGCGGGTGCGACCCGTCGACCGGTAGCTAACCAGATAGTCAGCACCTCATCGCCTGCGGGATAGACATCCGGCAGAATATGCAGGCGAATACCGGCAGGCAGCAGCGGGGTGAGGGCGTCGATAGCCCGGCGGTACTTCTCTTTCAGGGCAATCACCCCTTCGCGTGCGCCGGTTGCCGTCATCGCGTACTGCACGCCGCGGACCAGACGTGCAGCCTGCTGCCACATCAGCTGCTGGTCGACCTTGAGCATCGGTTCGCACTCGGCGGCGTTAACCAGAAAGATCTCCACCTGCGCCTGCAGCTTCACGTGGGCGGGAAAACCCGCGCCGCCCGCGCCGACGACGCCCGCTGCGCGAACGCGCTCGCGGATTTCATCGGCGCTTCTGGCCATTTCAACAGCGTTGACGGCGGTACTCATAGCAGTTCCTCCAGCAGTTCCTGAATTTCCCCGGCGCTGGCCGGGCGAGGATTCGTGCGCAAGGTCACGTCAGCCAGTGCGGCCTGCACCATGGCCGGAATGCGCGCTGAGTACTCGGCACGTCCCTCTTTCAGCGCGACCGCCAGTGACGGCAGCGCACAGCGCTGCTTGAGCCGTTCGATTTGCTGGATCAGCGCATTGATCGCCGTACTATCGCTGGCGTCTGCCGGACAAAAGCCGCAGGCTTTGGCCAGCCGCGCGTAGCGTTTTCCGGCGCGCGGATGACCGGCGTTAAAGCGGATAACCGCGGTTAACAGCAGCGCGTTGGCCAGTCCGTGCGGGAGATGAAACTGCCCGCCAAGCTGGTGGGCGATAGCATGGTTAAGCCCCAGCCCCGCCTGGCTGAACGCCATCCCGGCAAGCGTTGAGGCATTGTGCATTTTCCCGCGCGTCGCCACGCAGTCGCCTTTTTCCACCGCCGTGGGCAGATACTGGAACACCAGTTTGGCGGCTTTTTCCGCCAGCGCGTCGGTAAAGTCGCTGGCGTGCGGAGAGACCCACGCCTCCAGCGCGTGGGTCAGCACGTCCATGCCGGTGTTGGCCGTAATCTGCGGCGGCACGCTGACCACCAGCTCCGGGTCAAGGATCGCCATATCGGGATAGAGCGCATTGTTGAACAGCGGGTACTTGATGCCTTTATCCGGATCGCTAATGACGCAGGCGCTGGTCACTTCTGAACCGGTACCGCTGGTGGTCGGTATGGCCACGCAGGTTTCGATGCTGATGCCGCTCTGCTGACTGAACCAGACGATAGCTTTCGCCGCATCCATTGCCGATCCTCCGCCGAAGCCGATGACCACCTGCGGCTGCAGGGCCTGCATTTGCGCAATGCCCTGTACCACGGTGTGGATAGTGGGGTCCGGGGTTATCTCGCTAAAGACGCTAATGCGGTTATCTGCGGGCAACGCCTGACGCAGGGTTTCCAGCAGCGGCGAGCGCGCAAGAAAGCCATCGCAGATAATCCAGATGTGCTTGTTGGTAAAGCGCTTGAGCACCGCCAGGCTACCCTGACCGCTGTACAACCGCGTTTGTAGTGAGAAAGTCTTCATCGCGACCTCGGTTAGCGAATGGAAAAGCCGTTGGTCAGCACGCAGCGACGGGATCGGGCAAACGTGCGCGCCGAGGTTGTCCCTTCACCGGTCGGCGTGGCGATAGTAAAGGTGGTAAAGCCTTCGCCGCCGACGCCGATCCCGGCATAAGAGGGGCCGTTCTTGACGAATATCGAGGTTTGCAGGGTGCGGGCCGCGAGGTTCAGGCGCGACACGTTCTGCGAGTGCATAATGGCGGTATGATGCAGTCCCTCTTCAACCTTCAGCGCCAGGGCCAGCGCGCTATCGAAATCGCTAACTTTCACTATCGGCAGCATCGGCATCAGCTGCTCGCTGGTAACCCACGGATCGTCGGCGTTAACCAGCGCTATCAGTAGACGCGGCGCTTTCGACGGAACGGCGATCCCGGCCGCTTCGAGCATGGCTGATGGGCTTTTGCCGACCAGTTTTTTATTCGCCTGGCCTTCAGGCAGGCAGGCGGCCCGGAGTTTGTCGGTGTCGGCAGGGCTCAGCAGCAGCGCGCCGAAGGTTTGCATTTGCTGCACCAGACGTTCGGCGACGCTCTCCACCACAATCAGGCTCTTCTCGGCAATGCAGGGCAGGTTGTAATCGAACGAGGCGCCGTTGATGATATCTTCCGCCGCTTTAACCAGATCCGCCGTTTCATCAACGATGCAGGGCGGGTTACCCGCGCCAGCGCCAATGACTTTCTTACCGCTCTTCATGCCCATCGCCACAATACCCGGGCCGCCGGTAATGGCCAGAACCGCAATGCGCGGATGGGCCATCATCTGCTGGGTGGCTTCGAAAGTGGGTTCTGCTACGGTAACCACCAGATTGCGGATGCCGCAGCAGCGGAAAACAATCTCTTCAATCATGCTAATCAGCTTCAGTGAGACCTTTTTTGCTCCCGGATGCGGGCTGAAGTAGACGCTATTGCCCGCCGCCAGCATGCTGATGCTGTTATTAATGATGGTTTCCGTCGGGTTGGTGCTCGGTGCGACCGACCCGATAACGCCAAATGGCGAATACTCAAACAGCACCATGCCGCCGTCGCCGGTCAGTGCCGTGGTGGTGAGATCTTCCACGCCCGGCGTGTTGTCCAGCGCAGCTTTGTTTTTCAAAAATTTATCTTCTTTGTTGCCCATCCCCGTTTCATTGGCGCTCTCTTCCGCCAGGGCGGCCAGATGCGGCGTCAGCTCCTGACGCATTGCGCTAATGATGGCGCTGCGGGTTTTTAGCGGGCACTGCTGATAACGTAAGAACGCCTGATGCGCGGCATCAATGGCCTCGCTCACGGACTGAAAAATCCCTTTGCCCTGCGCCGGGTTTGGCGTTTGGGCTGGGGATAACTGTTCGCTAAGAATGGTGCGAATAAGCGTTTCGAGTTCAGTAGTATTCATTGATGAGTTCCCACGTTAATGGCCGCGATGGCGGTCTGTGCTATATCCATGTCCTGTTCAACGCTGCCGCCGCTGATGCCAAGACCCCCAATTAATGAGCCGTCGCGCCACAGGGCGTAACCGCCGCCAAAGGTAACCACTTTTCCCTGCAAATGCGTTTCGAGGCCATAAAGCGCGGCGCCCGGCTGAACGGCCTCGCTCAGCTCATGGGTCGCCATTTTCATCGCCACCGCGGTCCAGGCTTTTTTCGGCGCCAGTTCGCTGCTGGCCAGCAGGGCGTCCGGCATCCGCCAGGTCACGGTTTCGGTGCCGTGTGCGTCAACGATGCTGATCACCACCGGCACCTGAAGCTGCTGCGCGCGCTCAACGGCGGCGCGGGTGAGCTGGTGCAGATCGTGGAATGAAAGGTCCAGGGGCGTCTTCTCCTTGCTGCGGCTCGGTAGAGTGGCGGCCAGATAGCGCCGGCTCACTTCACGAATGATGTTGTTCTGGTGCGCATCGCTATCTTCCGCGCGCGCCAGGGCGTACAGGCAGTCTGACAAGCGATTGATGTAGCGCATCAGCACCTGGCGCACGTTGACTTCCGCCGCCAGCTCAACCAGTCGCCGTTCGGCCCGGCGGGCCAGCGTGCGGGCAAAATGCAGGCGGCTCGCGGCTTCGCAGCGGCCGGGTAAAATAAAACTGTGCAGCGGTTCGACGCGGGCCATGGCCCGATCGATGGCGGCTTCCAGAGCGGAAATCTCTTCGCTGCTGATGTAGCGCTGTTTCGGCGACGGCCGTTCACTGTCGCTGGCCAGTTCTGCGCTAAACCAAAAAAGCTGCTGCTGGATGGCCTCAAGTAAGGCGCGGTGATTTTCATCCGCGGCGGCGCAGGCGCACAGGCTCAGCGCGGCGTTCAGCTCATCCAGCGTGCCGTAGGCTTCAACCCGCGGGTGGGTTTTACTCACCCGCTGGCCGGTAAAGAGTGAGGTGGTGCCAGCGTCGCCCGTTCGGGTATAAATCGCCATATTCGCTCCTTAACGTGAAAGCGTATCGACAATGCCGACAACGGCGAGGTCGATGGCCTCGTTTGGCCCGGAAAAAACGTGCCTGGCGCTGGAGCCGCCGCTGAGCAGAACCAGCTCGCCGATCCCCGCGCCGACGGAATCCACGGCGACTTCATCACCGGAGGTCGGCGAGGCGGGAAGCTCGCCATCGGCGCTGACCCGCCGCACCAGCAGCAGCTTTTTGCCGATCAGGGAAGGCGATTTTTGCGTGGAGACAACCGCGCCCGTGACTCGTGCCAGATGCATGATTTACTCCTGCTTAATTAATTGAATATGCCGCGCCTGTGCCGCTTCGCGCGCCAGCGCGGTCACGATGCATTTGCGGTGGATAACCAGGCGACCCTGGCCCAGATGCGCGACGTCGCGATAGCTCAGCACCGATCCTGCGTGCAGGATCAGCGGCAGCCCGCGCTCGTCGGTGAAGATCGCCGGCAGGCGCGCCAGTTTTTTGACCGGGATAACCGGCAGCAGCTGACTGTGCAGGGTGAGCTGCACGCGGATGCCGAAAGCCAGCGCGTCGTGAATTTTCCGGGCCGCAGGATCGTCGGTTTCCGCCTCCGTCAGCTGGCCCAGCAGCGGCAGGTCGACAAGCAGGATGCGCAGCGAGGCGTGCTGGCTGAACAGCCCGGGGCAGTCGGCATCGCGCAGCTGCGCCACGCTCAGCGTCGCCGTGCTGTGGGCGCGACGCTGCAGCCTGGAGACGATTTCCTCCACGATGCGCTGCAGAACTTCGCCGTTCATCGCGGGCCTACCAGCCGGGCAAAGGCCTGCGGATTATCGGCGCCGGCGGCGTTGGCTTCATCGGTATCAATGTGCATTTCGAGACGCATATCCGGTGAAACGCGAACCGCCACGTTGTTGAAAATCAGCCCGCGCTCGTCGCCTTCAATGGCCACGGAGACCCTATCGCCGTGGGAAACCCGCAGGATCAGCGCATCGAGCGGCGACATATGAATATGCCGTTGCGCGACGATAACCCCTGACGAGAGCGTCAGTTCGCCATAGGGGCTGACCAGACGGATGCCCGGCGTCCCTTTCAGATCGCCAGACATTCTCAGCGGCGCCGCAACCCCCAGGGTTCTGGCATCGGTACGCGATATTTCCACCTGGCTTACCGAACGCAGTGGGCCGAGCAGGCGCACATTTTTAAGCTGCCCCTTCGGCCCTACCAGGGTGACGGTTTGCTCCGCAGCGTACTGTCCCGGCTGCAGCAGCGCTTTTTTCTCGCTGATGGGATGGCCAGGAAACAGGCGTTCATAATCCGACGCCGACAGGTGGATATGACGATTTGAAACCCCCAGCGGAATGGGCCGCAGACGCATCTCGTCGAGGACTTTACTGACCGTTGATGCGAGAAGCTGTTTATCCATTACGCTTCACCTCGCTTGCCGGGATGAATGCAAAGGGTGCGCGGCTCGCCCTTCTGGCGCGGACATTTGGGATCCAGGCACAGGTTGCAGCTGACCACGCCTTGTTGCTGGAGGGGCTCTTCTGCTGGCGCTTCAGAAACGACATTAGCCGTCTCTGACTCTTCAGGCTCAGGTTCCATGACGGAGGGGGGGGGAGCCTCTGCGGGCAGGATCCCTTCTCCGGGTCTGGCGATGACTTTATGAGCCACCAGACCGTTTCGCTGTTCGGCAAACTGTGCACCGGTGGTGATGGCCGCCTGTACTGAGGCCACATCACCGGTAATTTTAATGACCGTCCAGCCTGAACCATTGGTCTTTTCGAGGGCGACCAGCGTGATAGAAGCGGATTTCGCCATGATATCGGCGCAGCTAATAGCCAGTGCCAGACCACAAACTTCAAGTAATCCCAGTGATTGCTTCACGCGGTGCTCCTTATTCGCCATCAATCAGGCTGATTTCGGTAAAATGGCCTCAACGTCGCTGTGCGGACGCGGGATCACGTGGCAGGATTTCACTTCGCCTACGACGCTTGCCGCCGCGCTGCCCGCATCTACCGCCGCTTTGACCGCGCCGACATCGCCGCGAACCATTACGGTCACCAGACCCGAGCCAATTTTTTCGTAGCCGACCAGCTGCACGTTGGCCGATTTCACCATTGCATCGGCGGCCTCAATGGCGCCTACTAACCCTTTTGTTTCAACCAGTCCCAGTGCGTTATTCATACTGCTGTTCTCCTGTTGCTTAGCTATTCAGATCCCGGAACGGGATCCCTTTGACCAGCCGTGCCGCGTTATTACCGGTGTTACGTTGGGCCTGACTGTCCTGATGATGCATCAGCGTAAAAAGCGGCGCCGATGCGGGTAAATTCTTGTAGTGCACGACCAGCGTATGGCGGTCGCAGGCGATGCCCACCAGTAGCGGCGAGCTGCGCGCCGCCTGCCAGGCGCTGTCCACGACATCCCCGGCCGGGTGATGCTGGAGCAGGAAAGGAATGCCTTCCTCTTCGATACCCAGCAGCACTTCGCGCCACAGGCCGTCGCAGCCGTCGATGGCGGCGATCACAATAGCCGGGGCGCTGTGATTACTGTCCATGCGCGAACTCCTTATGCCAGGAGAGAATCAGGCCGGTGGCCACCGCGTTTCTGGGGCCCTCGCTGCCGCGAATATTTCCCCGCCCGGCAACCAGGCGGTAGTGCGCCAGCGCATCGGTGACCAGCTGCGGGACCTCGAAATCCAGCGACGAACCGCCGACCAGCACCACGAACGGAATATCGCGAATGTTGCCGGTGGGGCTGACCTGACGCAGTGCGCGCAGGGCGTTGGTGACAAAGACCCGCTCTTTGGCGCTGCGGCGAATGGCGCGCACTTTTTCCAGCGCTAAGTCGCCGGGTAGTGGCACCAGTTCGTCCGGTTTCACCACGCAGACGCGGGCGAATACGGCGGGGGGCAGCGGCGTGGAGAAGAACTGCACGCTGCCGTCCTCGTGGCGTAAATGGAACAGACTTTCCACCTTGGCCAGCGGATACTTCTTGATCTCTTCCGCCAGATAGCGGTCTTCCAGCCCCAGCTCGTGGGCAATAATCATCGTCACCATATCGCCAGCTCCGGCGAGGTGAGTGGCGATGATTTCGCCTTTGGGGTTGATGATGGAGGCATCGGTGGAGCCTGCGCCGAGGTCGAGGATCGCCAGCGGTCGGGTGGTACCCGGCGTGGTCAGCGCGCCCAGAATGGCGGCTTCGGCCTCGGCGCCGCCGATCTGCACGTCGATATTGAGCTTCTGCTCGATTTCGCGGGCAATCATCGCCATCTGCAAACGATCCGATTTCACCATTGAGGCGATGCCCACGGCCTGCTCCAGCGAGAACTCCCCGGCAAGACCGCCGGTGACGCTCACCGGCACCGAGGTATCGACGGCCAGCAGGTCCTGAATGAATATTTCGCTGCTGGGCTTGTTGGTCAGCTCGGCCATGGTCTGGCGCACGTGTTCCAGCATGCCGCCGATATTGGTCCCCGACTCGCCGGTGACGTTATCGAGCTTGCCGCAGCCGTCGACCGCTTTCATGATGGCTTCGGCGCCAGCGGCAACGTCTACGCGTACGCTCCGGCCCTGGGCCAGCAGCTCAAGGTTACCGGCGGGTATCGCACGCGCTTTGACGTCACCGGATGGCGTTTTGACCACCACGGCGGAACGGTTGCCAATCAGCGCGCGAGCCATCGGGACGATGTTTTTCGTCTCCTCGGCGTTGAGGTTGAATACGGTGGCGATACCGTAGGGGTTAGAGAGCGTTTCGATGACCTTCCCCGGGACGGCGACCTCAATTGCCGCCAGCATTCCCAGCGGAATGCGGTCGATGTACAGCACTTCGTCAACAATCGGCAGCGGTTTTTCCAGCCGGTTGCTGACCAGTACGCCATCGTCGCGTTGCAAAATGACGCCGGTAATCTGATATCCGGCGCGCAGGGAAGCGTTAATCACGCTGGCGATATCGGCAAAATCGAACGCCGACGACACCACCAGGATATAGGGCGCGTCCGCCGGGCGGGTTAACAGCTCCTGCGGCGTAATGGTGATGCCCACGCCAAGCCCCGCGCCGCCGGGTGTTTTCGGGTTATGGCCGATCATGGTCGATTCGGTGATGATGGTCTCGGTAATGGTTTCCATCGCCACATCGCCAATCACCGGCGTCGCTTCATTAATGCGGATGAGCGAAATATCGCTGACAGCGATCCCGGCGCCTCTGGCGACGAGGGCGAGCGCCTCCTGAATACCGAACACGTTACGCAACGTGCCTTTGATCCCGGTGGTTTCCGCCAGCGCGCTGTGGGTGATTGTCAGCGTGCCAGCCTCATTCAGAGTCGCCAGGGCGACTTCCGTCGATGAGTTGCCGATATCAATGCCAGCTATATATCGCATCACATACCCCTGTAATTAATCGTCGCCTTTGAGTTTTTTACGCTCGACGTACAGCGTGGCCGCTTCGCGAACGAAAGCGGCGCAAATCTTCGCCTGATAGCGGCTTTCGAGATCGTCGGCGATCGCCAGCAGCTCCTCTTTCGTCGAGCGATAGGGCCGGAGGGCGTTGTAGATATCAAGAATGCGATCGTCCGGTACCGCGGTCAGCTCGGCGGCGCGCTCGAAGTTCATCGCCAGCCGGTCGCGGCCCGCGTCCCTGGCGATAGAGGCCTGTAAGCGCAGGGTTTCCGGGGTGATACGCATATCCTGGGCGGTAACTTTATTGCTCAGCACGTTTTCCAGCGTAAAGTCGTCCAGCGTTTTATTGGTGGCGGTTTTCACCCATTCCGGGTGCTTGTTCGCCAACGGGTAGTCGCTGACCTTTGCGCTACGGGACGCGCCGCCTGCCGCCGGAGCCGCCGTCGGCGCCTCGCCCTGCAGGCTGTTCATGCGGCTTAATACGTCGCGCACCATCGATTCAATTGCGTCGGTATTCATGGAGTTATCCTTTATCAAAGCGCCACGCGCAGTTCCTGCGGGTTTTTGCCCGTCACCACGTACTTGGTCTCTTTAATGTGCAAAATGGCCGATTTCGCCTGGTATTTTGGCCGCGCCATCTGGTCGTTCAGCGTCGGGACCGGCTGCGGCGATTCGCGTTTCGCATAGCGGGCGGCGTTTTTACCAATCTGGCGATAGGTTTCCAGGGTCAGCAGCGGCGCCTGGGGGAACAGCTCCAGGTTAGAGAGCGGCGGCAGCCCCTGCTGGTGAATCACCGTGGTGCCTTTTGACTGGATGCCGATAGAGATGCCGGAACCGCTCAGGCGATTGCCTTCAACGGCGACGAAGGCCACGTCGGAGGATTTAAAGCAGCGAATCACGCGCGCCTTAATGCCTTCTTCTTCAATACCGGCAATGACTTCGCGCAAAATGCTCTTATGCGGTATGCCGACGATATTGACGGTCTGCGCCAGGCCGAAAGCCGGGCCGACGGCGATAATCACTTCGTCCTGCTGGGTTCCCTGACGCGCTTCGCCCACTTCCGTCAGGAAGCCGTCGCCGGCGGGCGACGTGGCCTGGGGCGCCGCGGAGGCCGCTGGCGCAGTAAACGAGACGGGTTTATCGCTGCCCTTCATCTCGCTGAGCACGTCTTCAATTATCTGGCGCAGCAATTTTTCATTAATTTCCATTTCTCACCCCTTAATCAATCTCGTTGGGATCAAGAGCGCCAGGGATGTTTTTAATCTCTTCCCAGCGTTCGCCCTGCAGGCGATAGCCCGTTGCCGGACCGGCATAGTCGTTAACGTCGTTGACGGCTGACAGCACCTGCCCATCGCCGACGATAATTGCGGAGGTATGCAGATAGTCTCCGGTCAGCTTGGCTTTCTGGATGTTGAGCATGTCCTGGGCCACGTCGGTGAACCCGCCCTGCGCCAGCGCTTTCACTACTTCCAGGCCGTTGCGGTTTTTATTGATGATTTCCTGGGCGAACTTGATGTCTTCGACGATGTTGCGCTCCGGCATATCTTTCGAACCGTGGGCGTAGGTTGCGGCTTCCACTTCTTCATCGGTAATCGGCGGCAGCCCCATTCCGGCAAAAACGGCCTGCAGCGCGCGGGCAGCCTTATTACGGATGGCAATAACATCTTCTTCGCGAACCGGACGCAGACCGCCGTCCACCTTCAGGTCGCGCTGGATGACGTTGTAGTCGTCAAAGTCTTCGGCATCTTCGTTGGAACCGGCGAACATGTTGTCGTAGTTCGGCACCGCGGAATAACCGGAAGAGATAAAGTCGGTCCCCGGCAGAAACTGCATCAGCAGGCGCGCGGTACGACGCATATCGGAGTGGGTGAAGGTCTGGTCGTTACTGGAGGCGCACTCCAGATCCAGCGACGAACAGATCAGGTTTTCCGCCAGCACCGCGCGAATGCCGGAAGGCACCGCAGACGGCACGCCGATGCAGCTAACGGAGCCGTTTTGCAGCCCCTGTACGCCCGCGGCTTTGGTGATGTAGATGCAGCGCGCTTCCAGGTAAAGCATGGATTTGCCTTCGGCATAGCCCATCTGCACTTCGGAGCCGGAGCCGGAGGTGAAGCGCATTTTCAGACCGCGAGAGGCGTAGGAGGAGGCTAAGAAACCCTTCGACCACGGCGTGTCGTCGCCGTCGGTAAAGACCGGTTCGGTACCGTAGACAGAGATGGTTTCGGCGTAGCAGGTGTGGCCCAGCATGCCGAGCTTCAGCTCGGTGGCTTCTTCCAGCGAGCACTGAGTCAGTACGCCCGGACGGCCTACCTGCGAGCCGACCAGCAGCGCGATGGCGTTGAACGGCGCGTAGCGCGCTACCGCAACGGTGGTTTCCTGTTCGTCAAATCCGCGCCATGCGCCTTCGGCGGCGTCGGCGGCAATCTGTACCGGGTTATCTTTGACGTTGGTGACGTGCGCCTGCTGGGATGGGGTGCGGCGGGCGCGCATTTTCTGCATCGCCATCATCATCTCAACGACGTTCATATGCGAAACCACTTCGACAATTTTTGCCGGCGTCATCGCGGTGGTCAGCGGGACGATTTCGCTGCGTTTAACGTTCGGATCGCACAGCATGTTGGCCAGCTTAACCGAATCCATCGCCATCACTTCTTCGGCGCGATTCAGGTTGATACCGTAGCGGGCGATAAAGTGGTCGATCAGGTCAAAATCGCTCACCGGTTTCCCGTCCAGCTCGGTCACCGCGCCGTTAACGATTTTTATCGACGGTTTCGGATCGTTCGGGCTTTCCATCGCGATAAAGCCTTCTTCGATCCACTCCTTAACGAAGCCGTCCTGATTCACAGGGCGTTTCGCCAGTGCTTCAAATCTTTTCGATCTCATGAATCAGCCTCGTGGGTATCAGATGTAGGACGGGCGATCGTTTTTCGGTTCAGAACCGAGGGTCGCAAGGACGGTTTTACCGATTTCGCGCGCGGAGGTGACTGCCTGGCGGACCGCGCCGGAGTCGCCGGAAATCACCAGGATGGCTTCGTTACTGAAGCTGGTGCCGTGCGCCGGAGAGCTATACGCCACGACTTCCACGTTGGCTGACTTCAGGGCGGTATCGGCCATCAGCACGCCCACGGAGGCCGGTGCGCCGACGATAATGCCGCAGGCGCGGCCAATCGGCGCGCCGAAGGCTTTTTCCAGGGCGTAGCTGGCGCGGGCGGTGTACTGCAGCTCGATATGTCCGGCTTCATTGCCGTAAACATCGCCGAAGGTGCGGTCGAGCTCTTTCAGCGCAACTTCAATCCCGCGCTTAACGTCGGAAACGTCGTTGCCGCCTAAAATAATCAGCGAACCGTGGCCCGCGCCGCCTTTGGTATCGCGCGGCAGCTCAATGCTAACCACTTCGGTGTTGGTGGCTTTCACCGCTTCGTCCGCCGCCATAATGTGCGGGCCAGCGCCGGTGCGGGCGCCGAGAATGCCGATGGAGCGATAGCGCTTTTCAAGCTTCATCGCGTCCAGCAGGGCGGTATCGACGTTGGCGATAACCAGACCCAGGGTGTCGCCAATAGCGGTCCCGACAAATTCCGTTAAACTGCAGCTTTTTTCTGCCATAGCCGTCTCTCGTATTGGATGGTTTTCAGTAGGGATGGCCTGCTGTTCCGGCGTTGCCACGCGGGCAATCACCTGAGCCATGATCTGTTCAACCAGCTCATTGCTGCTCATTGGCTAATTCCCTTCGGTAAGATTTTTTCTACATCGGTGTGAGGGCGTGGGATGACGTGTACGGCTTTCACTTCACCCACGTTACGTGCGGCGGCGGCGCCCGCATCGGTGGCCGCTTTTACTGCGCCAACGTCGCCGCGCACGATGACGGTTACCAGCCCGGAGCCAATCTTTTCATAGCCCACTAACATCACATTGGCTGACTTAACCATTGCATCAGCGGCCTCTATGGCTGCGGTTAAGCCTTTGGTTTCTACCATTCCTAGTGCTTCTTGTTGCATAAAGACCTCGCATGAAGTGTTCCGATAGTGGGGACTATAAGAAGATGCGAGGAAAAAGAATGGCTGACTTCAATGTGATGGTGAAAAAATAGTGGGTATTGGATAAGATAAAATTGTCGTTTATTTATTTAAGTGTTTGATGTTATTTGTTTTTTTTATTTTCGCTGATGTGATTATCTTGTTTTGTATATTCCATATTTACAAATTTGTTCATGACGATTTTAATTTTATCTGCTATGCGCGAGAAACTGATTTGTGATGTTTGTTGGAAAACGATAAGCTGGTTTTAGCAATATTTTTGCATGCCATGGCGTTGGCATAATGGCGAAAGCCGCGCGTGAGCAATGCAATTCTGCGTTATTTAATGACAATAATTTGTTATTGATACCCGAATTTTCCGGAGGCTGCCGTCAGCAGGTTGCCAACAATTTGCGGACGGGAGTTCATATAGTGGTGCGCGTTGTACTCTACTGCCAGCAGGATGTTGGCTGGTCAGGACACGAACTCTGCTAAGAAGGTGTCACCATGAATGATTCGTTAAAAGCGCAATGTACCGCCGAGTTTCTGGGCACCGGGCTGTTTTTGTTTTTCGGCATCGGCTGCCTGAGCGCGTTAAAGGTGGCGGGCGCCAGCCTCGGACTGTGGGAGATATGCATTATCTGGGGGCTGGGGATCTCGCTTGCCGTCTATCTGACGTCGGGGATCTCCGGCGGGCATCTCAACCCGGCGGTGACCGTCGCGTTATGGCTGTTTGCCTGCTTTCCCGGCCGAAAAGTCTTCCCCTATATCGTTTCACAGGTTGCCGGCGCCTTTGGCGGCGCGGTGCTGGCCTATGTGCTGTACAGCACGATGTTTACCGAGTTTGAATCCGCCCACCATATCGCGCGCGGCAGCGTAGAGAGCCTGCAGCTGGCGAGTATTTTCAGCACCTACCCGGCGGCATCGCTGAGCATCTGGCATGCGGCGCTGGTTGAAGTGGTGATCACCTCCATGCTGATGGGGATGATTATGGCGCTGACCGACGACGGCAACGGCGTACCGAAAGGGCCGCTGGCTCCGCTGCTGATCGGCCTGCTGGTGGCGGTCATTGGCGCTTCAACCGGGCCGCTGACCGGCTTTGCGATGAATCCGGCGCGTGATTTTGGGCCGAAGCTGTTTACGTGGATGGCGGGTTGGGGCGATATCGCGATGACCGGCGGAAGGGATATTCCGTACTTTATTGTGCCGATTATTGCGCCACTGATCGGCGCCTGTCTCGGCGCGGCCATCTATCGTTATCTGATTGGTAATAATCTACCGTGTAATACCTGTAAATTAGAGGATTAAGGTCACGGCTGAAATAGCCAAAAATTTTCATGAACCGGTATCACGAACTCGCCAAAAACGTCTCCCACGGATGGGAGACTTTTGCTATCGTATTATTCTTTTATCGTTGGCGGCAATGGATGATGAAAGGAAGTAAATATTAAAGAAATGTTTTATTTATAACAAAAAATTAACTGAGAGGTTTTATCATGATTTCTGCGAGCACACTGAACTCAGAACTCATTAATAAAATCGCACAGGATTTTGCGCAGGCCACCAGTCTGGCGGTGGTGGTCGTCAATATTCATGGTGATGAAATATCTGAACTGTTTAACTTCACCCCTTTTTGCCAGCTGATGCGCCAGCATCCCCAGCACAGCACCCGCTGTCGAATGAGTGACCGCTGCGGCGGGCTTGAGGCGTCTAAAACCGATCAGCTCTGTATCTACCGCTGCCACGCCGGGTTAACCGATTTCTCCATTCCTCTGGTCATTGCCGGTCACCTTGTGGGCTTTGTACTTTGCGGCCAGGTGCGCTTAAGCAACGATGTTGAACTGGTCGATATCCTCAACGTGGATGACCGCTGGCAGGCCGACCCTGAGCTGCTTAAAGCGTTTCGCGACGTGCCGGAAATGGACTACGCCAGAGTGATTGCTTCTGCTGATTTACTGAAGCTTATCGTCGAAAACTGCCTGAAAAAACAGCTCAACTTTGTGGTGATTAAAGATAATCCCCAGCAGCCGGAACCTGCGCGCGCCAGCCGGGTCGCCAGCCCTCATGACAGCAAAATGAAGAAGGCGCTGCGCTACATTGACGCCCATTTATCCGACGAGCTTCGCCTGGAAGACGTCGCCGCTCACGTTTATCTCAGCCCCTATTACTTCAGTAAGCTGTTCAAAAAATATCAGGGTATCGGCTTTAATGCCTGGGTGAACCATCAGCGGATGGTGAGCGCCAAAGAGCTGCTTTGCCACAGCGACTGGAGCATCGCCAGCATTGCGCGGAATTTAGGATTTTCGCAAACCAGCTATTTTTGCAAAGTTTTTCGCCAGGCCTATCAGGTGACTCCGCAGGCCTATCGTCAGCAAATTAACGCCAGATCACAAACTGAGTCAGTTTAAATGACAATAATTTGTTATCGCCGGTTTTTGTTATACCCGCGTATCCTGCTCATTCTAAAATGAAAATATCTCATTCACAGCAATAAATTGTCATAGCGCAACAAAATAATAATGAGAGAACGATAAACTGCACCAGTTTTTATTTATTTGATGGGATAGAGTGATATCCGAAATGGCTTTCAGCGCGCCATCGGCGTAATGAAATAGCTTTGGTATTTAAAAATTAAACACGACGGAAGCCATCCTGCTTCCGTAAGATGTTCCGGGAATCATTCGAGTGGGTTTCATCCCGCTCGAATCATGACGGACTAAACCGACAGGCGCCAGGGAAGGGGGTGTAAATCCCCCGCAGCCCCCGCTGCTGTGATGCTGACGAACCCATATTTAGCCACTGATCTGTTTACCGGATTGGGAAGGATGGGAGAGGACGACGCTAAGCCAGAAGACCTGCCTGTCGGTAATAATCAACAACTTCGGTGGGAAGTGGGTTGCTCAGATGCGTACAGTCGAAAGACTGGGAATGCACGCAGCCCTACCACCCGGCACAGGATCGGGGTATGGCAGCCAGGCAGCACGCATTTATTCTCGCAGGTACCGGCAGCGGTTGTGGTAAAACCACCGTTACGCTTGGCCTGCTCAGCCTGTTGAAGCAGCGCGGCATGCGGGTTCAGCCCTGCAAAGTCGGCCCGGACTACCTCGACACCGGCTGGCACACCGCCGTCAGCGGCGTCGCTTCCCGCAACCTCGACAGCTTTATGCTCCCGGAGCCGGTGCTTAACGCGCTATTTTGCGAACAGATGCAGCGGGCGGATATCGCGGTCATTGAGGGCGTGATGGGGCTGTATGACGGCTTCGGTACCGACCCTGGCTACTGCAGCACCGCCGCGATGGCTAAACAGCTCGGCTGTCCGGTCATTTTGCTGGTAGATGGCAAAGCGGTTTCCACCTCCATCGCCGCCACGGTGATGGGATTTCAACACTTCGACCCCAGCCTCAACATTGCCGGCGTTATCGTCAACCGCGTCAACAGCGAATCCCATTATCAGCTTCTCAAAGGCGCTATTGAACGCTATTGCGGGCTGCCGGCGCTCGGCTACGTACCGCGAATGGAAGGGGTGGCGTTACCCGAACGCCATCTGGGGCTGGTTACCGCCCGCGAGTCGCTGGTCAATCAGCAGCCGTGGCGCGATTTTGCCCACACGCTGGCGCGAACCCTGGATATTGAACGGCTCCTTGCTCTTAGCCAGCTCACCACCCTGCCCGCCGGGGAGTGGCCGGCGCTGCCGTCGCCCGACGCCGGCGCGGGCCTGACGCTGGCGCTGGCCGACGACGAGGCCTTCAACTTTTACTACCCGGATAACCTCTCGCTGCTTGAACGCTGCGGAGTGAATATCGTGCGCTTCAGCCCGCTGCGCGATAGCGAGCTGCCACCGTGCCAGATGATTTGGCTCGGCGGCGGCTATCCGGAAATTCATGCCGCCGCGCTGGCGGCCAATACGCCGATGCTGGCGCAGCTGCGGGAGGCGCACCGGCGCGGGGTGGCGATTTACGCTGAATGCGGCGGTCTGATGTATCTCGGCAGCTCCCTGGAAGACGCCAACGGTGATATCTACCCGATGGCCAACCTTATTCCCGGCCACAGCAAGATGGGCAAACGGCTTACCCGCTTTGGCTACTGCGAGGCGCGAGCTATGCGCAAAACGCTGCTGGCGGCGCCGGGCGAAACCCTGCGCGGACATGAATTTCACTACTCGGATTTTACTCCCGAGTCCCCGGCGGTTCTGGCCTGCCGCAAGGTCCGCGACGGTATGACCCTTCAGCAGTGGTCCGGCGGCTGGCAGGTGGGCAACACGTTCGCCAGCTATCTGCACCTGCACTTTGCGCAGCGCCCCACCATGCTCAACCACTGGCTGGCTGCGGCAAGGAGCGCGCTATGACGCTGCTGGCATGGGGCGTTGCCTGGCTCCTCGATTTTATCATCGGCGATCCGCAGAGCTGGCCGCATCCGGTGCGCTGGATTGGCAGCCTGATCGCCGCCGTTCAGCGCGGCGTGCGCCGCTATTGCCGCAGCGATGTCGCCCTGCGCGTCGGCGGCGGGGTGATGTGGATAGTTGTGGTCGGACTAACGTGGAGCGTCTGCTGGGGCGTGCTGACGCTGGCGCAGAGGATTCATCCGTGGCTTGGCTGGCTGGTTGAGGTCTGGATGATTTTCACCGTGCTGGCCGGACGCTGCCTGGCGCAGTCGGCGCGGGACGTCGAGCGCCCGCTGCGCGCGGGGGATCTGGCGGAAAGCCGCGTCAAACTCTCATGGATTGTCGGCCGCGACACGACGCAGCTTGCGCCGCAGCAGATTAATCGCGCGGTGGTGGAAACCGTCGCGGAGAACACCGTTGACGGGATTATCGCGCCGCTCTTCTTCCTGCTGCTCGGCGGCGCGCCGCTGGCGATGGCCTATAAAGCGGTCAACACCCTGGATTCGATGGTCGGCTATAAGCACGAAAAATACCGGGCCATCGGCATGGTCAGCGCCCGCCTCGATGATGTCGCCAACTTTATCCCCGCTCGCCTGAGCTGGCTGCTTATCAGCCTCGCCGCTTTCCTCTGCGGTGAAGCGGGCGGCCGCGCGCTGCGCATCGGCTGGCGCGACCGCTACAACCACAGCAGCCCAAACTGCGGATGGTCGGAGGCCACCGTCGCCGGGGCGCTCGGCATCCGGCTTGGCGGCCCTAACGATTACTTTGGACAGCGCGTGGAGAAGCCGTGGATTGGCGAGGCGACGCGCGATATTTCCGTAGACGATATTTCCCGAACGATTCGACTGATGTGGGTGTCTTCGACCCTGGCGCTGGCGCTGTTTATGGCGGTCCGGTTCTGGCTGGTCGGCGCTGCCTGAGGACAAATGAATGCACTATATCCAGCAACCGCAGGCGATTGAGGCGAAAAGCTTCGACATTATTGGCGACATTATTGCGCAGACCCGCCCGGACTACCGCTTTGCCAGCCCGCTACACGAAGCCATTATCAAGCGGGTGATCCACACCACCGCTGATTTTGACTGGCTGGATATTCTGTGGTTTTCGCCCGACGTGCTTCCTCGCTTAAGCGCCGCCCTGAGCCAGCCCTGCACGCTTTATACCGATACCACCATGGCCCTTTCCGGGATCAATAAAACCCTGCTGGCGAAATTCGGCGGCGAGTGCCGCTGCTATATCAGCGATCCGCGGGTGGTGGCGGAGGCAAAAGCGCAGGGGATGACCCGCTCGATGGCGGCGGTCGATATTGCGGTTGCCGAAGAGGGCGAGAAGGTGTTTGTTTTCGGCAATGCGCCCACCGCGCTGTTTCGTCTGCTGGAGCATGATGTCGCGGTCAACGGCGTGATTGGCGTGCCGGTCGGCTTCGTCGGTGCAGCGGAGTCGAAAGAGGCCCTGACGCAGAGCGGCCTGCCGGGCATTGCCGCGCTGGGTCGTAAAGGCGGCAGCAACGTCGCCGCCGCTATCGTCAACGCCATTCTGTATCACTTACAGGGGGCGCGATGAGCGAGCAATCCTTTGACGCCCCGGTGTGGCACAACGGCAAGGCGCTGCGTAAAGGCTATACCACCGGATCCTGCGCGACGGCGGCGGCAAAGGTCGCGGCGCTGATGGTGATGCGCCAGCACCTCATTCATCAGGTCTCCATCGTGACTCCTTCCGGCGTCACCCTGTGCCTTAACGTCGAATCGCCGCACGTTGAAGGGCTCCAGGCGATCGCCGCCATCCGTAAAGACGGCGGCGATGACGTTGACGCCACCCACGGGATGCTGATTTTCGCCCGCGTGACGCTCGACGACTCCGGCGAGATAACCCTGCGCGGCGGCGAAGGTATCGGCACCATCACCCGTAAAGGAATCGGCCTGCCTATCGGCAGCCCGGCGATAAACCGCACCCCGCGCCACACCATTGAGTCGGCGGTGCGCGAAGCGATAGGCCCGTCGCGTGGGGCGACGGTAGAGATTTTCGCCCCGGAGGGCGAGGCGCGGGCGCAGAAAACCTATAACTCGCGGCTCGGGATCCTGGGCGGCATCTCGATTATCGGCACCACCGGTATCGTGACGCCGATGTCGGAAGAGAGCTGGAAGCGTTCGCTGTCGCTGGAGCTGGAAATTAAGCGCGCGGCGGGGCTGGAGCGGGTGGTGCTGGTGCCGGGCAACCACGGCGAGCGCTTCGTACGCGAGCAGATGGGCATCGACTCGCAGGTGGTGGTCACCATGAGCAACTTCGTCGGCTACATGATTGAAGAGGCCGTGCGCCTCGGGTTCCGTCAGATTGTGCTGATTGGCCATCCCGGCAAGCTGATTAAAGTCGCCGCCGGGATCTTCCACACCCACAGCCATATCGCCGATGCGCGGATGGAAACCCTGGTCGCGCATCTGGCGCTGCTGGGCGCGCCGCTGGCGCTGCTGCAGCTGGTAAGCGAATGCGATACCACCGAAGCGGCGATGGAGCACATCGACGCGTACGGTTTTCAGCATATCTATCACCATCTTGCCGAACGCATCTGCCTGCGGGTGATGCAGATGCTGCGCTTTACCAAAACGCCGCCCGTCTGCGACGCCATCATGTTCTCCTTTGATAACAAGGTCCTCGGCAGCAATCGCCCGGTGGCCGAGATTGCGCGGGAGATGTCATGTTAACGGTTGTCGGCATGGGCCCGTCAGGCCTGCATTTGATGACGCCGGCGGCGCGTGAGGAGGTGGCGACGGCAGACGCTTTGGTCGGCGGTAAGCGGCATTTGCAGCAGTTCCCCGGATTTCGCGGCGAACGGTTTGCGCTAGGCGCCAATATCGCCGAACTGCTGGTCTGGCTCGGCGAACGCGCAGCGCAGAAGGTGGTGGTGCTGGCCTCAGGCGACCCGCTCTTTTACGGGATCGGCACGCGGCTGATAGCCCACTTTGGCATCGATCGCGTGCGCATTATTCCCGGCATCAGCGCGGTGCAGTATCTCTGCGCGAAGGCCGGTATCGATATGAACGATATCTGGCTGACCAGCAGCCACGGGCGAGACGTCTGTTTTGATGAGCTGGCGCGTCAGCGCAAGGTGGCGATGGTGACCGACGGGCGCTGCGGGCCGCGGGAAATCGCCGCCCAGCTGGCGGCGCGGGGTAAAGGGTATCGCTGGATGGTGATTGGCGAAAATCTGGCGATGGATAACGAGCGGATCCACTGGCTACCGGTCAGTGAGGTCGATGCCGAATATGAGATGAACGCGGTGGTGATCCTCGATGAAAGATGAGCTTTTTCTGCGCGGCGAGAAGGTGCCGATGACCAAAGAAGCGGTTCGCGCGCTGGCGCTGGCCAAACTTGAACTGCACCGGGCAAGCCACCTGATTGATATCGGCGCCGGTACCGGCAGCGTGTCGATTGAGGCGGCGCTGCAGTATCCCTCTTTGCAGGTAACCGCCATCGAACGCAACCCCGCGGCTCTCCGGCTGCTGGACGAAAATCGCCAGCATTTCACCTGCGGCAATATTGAGATCCTGCCCGGCGAAGCGCCGATGGTGATTACCGGGCGGGCCGACGCCATTTTTATGGGCGGCAGCGGCGGCCGTCTCGACGAACTGATTGACTGGTCGTGGCAGCAGCTCTATCCCGGCGGCCGTCTGGTGATGACTTTTATCCTGCAGGAGAACCTGAACGCGGCTCTCGACTATCTGCAGCAGCGGGGGATTACACAGATTGATTGCCTGCTGCTGAACGTTTCATCGCTGACCGCGCTGGGCAGCGGCCACTATTTCAAACCGAATAATCCCGTTTTTGTTATCGCCTGTCAGAAGGAAGAAAACCATGGCTGAGACATTTGACCCCCGTAGTGTGTGGTTCGTTGGCGCAGGGCCGGGCGACCGTGAGCTAATTACCCTCAAGGGCTACCGCTTGCTGCAGCAGGCCCAGGTGGTGATCTACGCCGGGTCGCTGATAAACACCGAGCTGCTGGAGTATTGTCCGCCCGGCGCCGAGTGTCACGACAGCGCCGAACTGCATCTGGAGCAAATTCTCGACCTGATGGAAGCCGGCGTTAAAGCCGGGAAAACGGTAGTGCGTTTACAGACCGGGGACGTGTCGCTGTATGGCTCGGTCCGCGAGCAGGGCGAAGAGCTGACCAAACGCGGTATCGACTGGCAGGTGGTGCCGGGCGTCAGCGCGTTTCTGGGCGCGGCGGCGGAGCTGGGCGTCGAGTACACCGTGCCGGAAGTCTCCCAGAGCCTGATCATCACCCGCCTTGAAGGGCGCACGCCGGTGCCGGAGCGCGAGCAGCTTGAATCATTTGCCAGCCACCAGACTTCAATGGCGATTTACCTTTCCGTGCAGCGCATTCACCGGGTAGCGGAGCGCCTGATTGAAGGCGGCTATCCGGCAACCACGCCGGTGGCGGTGATCTATAAAGCGACCTGGCCGGAAAGCCAGACCGTACGCGGTACGCTGGCGGATATCGGCGACAAGGTACGCGAGGCGGGGATCCGCAAAACGGCGCTCATTCTGGTCGGGAATTTCCTGGGCTCTGAGTATCACTACTCAAAACTCTACGCGGCGGACTTTAGCCATGAATACCGTAAAGCCTGAATCAATCGCACTTTTCTGCCTGACGCCAGGGGGCGTTCGGCTGGCGAAACGGCTGGCGGCGATGCTGCCGTTAACCTGCTTTACCAGCGAGAAGCTGCTGGAAGAGGGTTTTCTCCCCTTTGAAAACGGTTTTGCCAGCGCCGCGCGCGAGGCCTTCAGCAGCTATTCGGCGCTGATTTTCATCGGCGCCACCGGGATCGCGGTACGCGTGCTGGCCCCGCTGGTCAATGATAAGTTCAGCGATCCGGCCGTGGTGGTGATCGACGAACGCGGCCAGCACGTCATTAGCCTGCTTTCCGGCCATGCGGGGGGCGCGAATGCCCTCAGCCGCTATCTGGCCGGGATGCTCGGCGCCGACCCGGTGATCACCACCGCCACCGACGTCAACGAGATGGCGGCCCTGGATACCCTGGCATTCCAGCTTAATGCCCGGATGAGCGACTTCCGCGCGGCGGTGAAAACCGTCAACCAGATGCTGGTCAGCCATCACCGCGTCGGCCTGTGGTGGGACGACGAACTGGATGAAGACGTCCGCCACTGCGACCGGCGGGGGTTTATCACCGTGACCGATCTGCACCAGCTTCCCGAGCTGGACGCGCTGGTCTGCGTCACGCTGCGCAACGAACTGCCGCCGATCGCCGTGCCGCACTGGAAACTGGTGCCGCAGCGGGTGGTCGCCGGAATTGGCTGCCGCCGCGATACGCCATTCCCGCTATTAGCGGCGCTGCTGGCGCGCCAGCTTGAGGCGCAGCGCCTGGATCCGCTGGCGCTGAAAGCTATCGGCAGCGTCACGTTGAAGAAGCACGAGCAGGGGCTGATTCAGCTGGCTTCCTGCTGTCGCGTACCGTTCGAAACCTTTCCCGCTGATGCCCTGCGCGAGCATGAGCATCACTTTCCCGCTTCATCGTTCGTCAGAAAAACCGTCGGCGTGGGGAGCGTATCCGGTCCGGCGGCCTGGCTGCTGAGCCATGGGCAACTGTTAGGCGAAACCCTGCGCGAACAGGGCGTCACTATTACTTTGGGAGTTTCACACTGATGTTAAGCGTAATCGGAATCGGCCCTGGCTCGCAGTCCATGATGACCATGGAGGCCATTGAAGCGCTGCAGGCGGCGGAAATCGTCGTTGGCTATAAGACCTACACGCACCTGGTGAAAGCCTTTACCGGCGATAAGCAGGTGATCAAAACCGGAATGTGCAAAGAGATTGAGCGCTGCCAGGCGGCGATTGAGCTGGCGCAGACCGGGCATAACGTGGCGCTGATCAGCAGCGGCGATGCCGGTATTTACGGCATGGCCGGACTGGTGCTCGAACTGGTCAGCAAGCAGAAGCTGGATGTGGAAGTCCGCCTGATCCCGGGAATGACCGCCAGCATTGCCGCCGCCTCGCTGCTGGGCGCGCCGCTGATGCACGACTTCTGCCATATCAGCCTCAGCGATCTGCTGACCCCGTGGCCGGTGATTGAAAAGCGCATTGTCGCCGCCGGGGAAGCCGACTTCGTGATCTGTTTTTACAACCCGCGCAGCCGCGGCCGCGAGGGCCATCTGGCGCGCGCCTTTGAGCTGCTGTCGGCCAGTAAAAGCGCGCAGACCCCGGTGGGAGTCGTGAAATCCGCCGGACGTAAAAAACAGGAGAAATGGCTGACCACCCTGGGGGAGATGGATTTTGCACCGGTCGATATGACCAGCCTGGTGATCGTCGGCAACAAAGCGACGTATATCCAGGATGGCCTGATGATCACCCCGCGAGGCTACGTGCTGTGAGCCACGGCGAGGTGCTGGTGATGGGCGGAACCAGCGACGCGAGGGCGCTGTGTCAGCAGCTTGACGCGGCGCAGGTCCCCTACACCCTGTCGGTGGCGACCCCCACCGGCCAGCAGCTGGCGGGGGATATTCGCGGCCAGGTGCGCTGCGGGCGCCTCGAGCTGGAGGAGATGATCGCCTGGCTGAAAGCTAACCGGACCCGCTGGGTGATCGATGCTTCGCACCCCTACGCCGAAGCGGTAAGCCGCAATATCGTCCGGGCCTGTGAAACCGCCGGCGTGCTGCTGAGCCGCTATCAGCGCCCGGAGCAGCTGAGCGGCCTGACGCATCCGCTGCTCTATACCGTGGAGAGCATTGAACAAGCCTGCGAGGTGGCGCGGCATTTCGGCCAGCGCGTGCTACTCACCACGGGAAGTAAAGATCTGGCGCGCTGGCGGGCGGGATTAGGCGACAAAACGCTGCTGGCCCGGGTGTTGCCGGTCGCCGATGTCATCGCCCAATGCGCCGCGCTGGGGTTTGGCGTTGGCGAGATTTTCGCCCTGTGCGGGCCGTTCAGCGCCGAATTCAACGCCGCTTTCTACCGCCAGTGCCGGGCCGACGTGGTGATCACCAAAGCCTCCGGCGCCGAAGGCGGCTATCAGGAAAAAGTACAACCCTGTCTGGATGCCGGTATCCCCTGCATCGTGATTACGCGCCCGGCGCCGCTGGTGACGGGTGAAGAGTTACTGGAAAGTCAGGCTGCCTTTGCCCGGCGCTTAGCGCGCTGGCTGGCCGCTGCTTAAGGAGTCCGAAATGAAAAAAGCGCTTCTGGTGGTCAGTTTTGGCACCAGCTATCACGACACCTGTGAAAAGAATATCGTCGCCTGCGAGCGCGAGCTGGCGGCCAGCTGCCCGGACCGCGACACCTTTCGCGCCTTCACCTCCGGGATGATTATCCGCAAGCTCAAGCAGCGCGACGGTATCGAGATTGATACGCCGCTACAGGCATTGCAGAAGCTGGCCGAGCAGGGCTACCAGGATGTGGCGATTCAGTCGCTGCACATTATCAACGGCGATGAGTATGAAAAGATCGTCCGCGAAGTGCAAAGCCTGCGCCCGCTGTTCCTCCGCCTGACGCTGGGGGCGCCACTGCTGAGCAGCCATAACGATTATGTCCAGCTGATGCAGGCGCTGCGCCAGCAGATGCCGCCGCTTGCTGCCGATGAAACGGTGGTCTTTATGGGCCACGGCGCCAGCCATCACGCTTTCGCCGCCTACGCCTGTCTGGATCATATGATGACGGCGAAGGGATTTCCGGCGCGGGTCGGCGCGGTCGAGAGCTATCCGGAAGTCGATATTCTTATCGACAGCCTGCGTCGGCAGGGGGTGAAGGGCGTGCACCTGATGCCGCTGATGCTGGTGGCCGGCGATCACGCCATTAACGATATGGCCTCGGACGAAGAGGACTCCTGGAAAACGCTGTTCAACGCCGCCGGTATCACGGCGACGCCGTGGCTGAACGGGCTGGGAGAGAATCCGGCGGTGCGCGCAATGTTCGTCGCTCACCTGCAGCAGGCGCTGAGCCTGGCAATGGAGGAGGCGGCATGAGCGGCAAACTGTATGCCTTAAGTACCGGCCCTGGCGCCGCCGACCTGATCACCGTGCGCGCGGCGCGGGTGCTGGGCACGCTGGACATTCTCTACGCGCCCGCCGGACGTAAAGGCGGCGACAGCCTCGCGCTCTCCATCGTGCGCGAGTATATCGGCGAACGGACCGAAGTACGCTGCTGCTATTTCCCGATGAGCGCCGACAGCGCGGAAAAAGAGGCGGTGTGGGATGAGGTTGCCGCGGCGCTGGTTCAGGAAGTGGAAGCGGGCAAGCAGGTCGGATTTATTACCCTCGGCGACGCCATGCTGTTCAGTACCTGGGTGTTCTTACTCCAGCGTATCGGCTGCCCGGAGTGGCTGGAGATTGTTCCCGGCGTCACTTCTTTCGCCGCCATTGCCGCGCGTTCAAAAACGCCGCTGGCCATGGAGCAGCAATCGCTGGCGGTGATCTCCTGCACCGCGCCGGAAACGGAAATCGAGCAGGCGCTGCGCCAGCATGAAAGCCTGGTGCTGATGAAAGTGTACGGGCGATTTCCCCGCATCAAAGCGCTGCTGGCGAAAAACGGTCTGCTGGATGCCGCGCTGATGATGTCTGAAGCCACGCTGCCGGGCGAGCAGTGCTGGCGCCATCTCCGTGACGTCAGCGACGACCAGCCGCTGCCCTATTTCTCGACCATTCTGGTCAATAAACAGTGGGAGTATGCAGAATGAAACGTGAACAACAGCTAAAACAGCTGTCTTTCAGCGGGTTAGCTGCGGCGCTATTGCTGATAGTGGTTCCCGAAAAGGCTTTCGCGATGCACATCATGGAGGGGTTTTTACCGCCGATGTGGGCCCTGGCATGGTGGCTGCTGTTTTTACCCTGCCTGTGGTACGGGCTGGTGCGCCTGCGCCGCATTGTGCAGGAAGATAACAATCAGAAGGTGCTGCTGGCGCTGTGCGGGGCGTTTATTTTTGTCCTCTCGGCGCTGAAAATTCCTTCCGTAACCGGCAGCTGTTCCCACCCGACCGGCGTCGGCCTGGCGGTGATTCTCTTCGGGCCCGGCGTGGTGGCGATCCTTGGCGCCATCGTGCTGCTGTTCCAGGCGCTGCTGCTGGCGCACGGCGGGCTGACGACGCTCGGCGCGAACGGCATGTCGATGGCGGTCATCGGGCCGGTGGTCGGCTATATGGTGTGGAAAATGGCCTGCCGCGCGGGCATTCGCCGCGACGTCGGGGTGTTTCTCTGCGCGATGCTGGCGGATCTGGTGACCTACTTTGTCACCTCCGTACAGCTCGGCGTGGCCTTCCCGGATCCCGCCGCCGGCGCGAGCGGATCGATCGTCAAGTTTATGGGGATCTTCTGCCTGACGCAGATCCCGATCGCCATTGCTGAAGGGCTGTTAACCGTCATGATCTACGACCAGTTGACCAAACGTCAGCTGATTACCGCACAGGGGCATTAACATGAAAAAGACGCTGATATTGTTCGCCATGGTGGTGGCGCTGGTGATCCTGCCGTTCTTTGTCGATCACGGCGGCGAATTCGGCGGTTCGGACGGCGAGGCGGAGAGCCAGATTCAGGTGGTCGCGCCGCATTATGAGCCGTGGTTCCAGCCGCTGTACGAACCGGCGAGCGGAGAAATTGAGAGCCTGCTGTTTACGCTTCAGGGCTCCCTCGGCGCGGCGGTCATTTTCTATATTCTGGGCTACAGCAAAGGCAGACAGCGCCGTGATGACCGGGTTTGACCGACTCAGCTATCAGAGCCGCTGGTTTCACGTCGCGCCGGAGCGCAAGCTCCTGTTCTGGCTGCTGCTGATGGTGCTGGCTTTTACCCTGCCTCCGCTGGGGCAGGGTATCGAAATGGCGCTGATTGCCGCCTTAACCTGCTGGCTGCTGCGGGTCTCGCCGTGGCGCTGGTGCCGTTGGATGGCGCTGCCGTTTGGCTTCCTGCTGATCGGTGTGCTGACCATTCTGTTTAGCGTCAGCCGCAATCCGCAGGATCTGCTGGTGAGCCTGCCGCTGGGCAGCGTCTGGCTGGGGATCACATCGGAGGGGCTGACGACCGCCAATCAGACCTTCTGGCGCAGCCTGGCGGCGCTGGCGTCCACCTTCTGGCTGGTGCTGAATCTGCCGTTCCCGCAGCTTATTGTGCTGCTCAAGCGTGGGCGGGTGCCGCGGCTGCTGACCGAGCAAATCCTGCTAACCTGGCGTTTTATTTTTATTCTGTTAGACGAAGCGCTGGCGATTCACCGTGCGCAAACATTACGTTTTGGCTACCGTAGCGTGCCGAAGGGCTATCGTTCGCTGGCGATGCTGGTAGGACTGCTGTTTACCCGGGTGATGATCCGCTACCAGCAGATGAGCACCACGCTGGATATCAAACTGTATCAGGGTGATTTTCACCTTTAAGGATAAGTATGCTTGCCACGACCGATCTCTGGTTTCGCTATCAGGACGAGCCGGTGCTGAAGGGGCTGACGCTGGATTTTTCCCATCACGCCGTGACCGGACTGGTTGGGGCGAACGGCTGCGGAAAATCCACGCTGTTTATGAACCTGAGCGGTCTGCTGCGCCCGCAGAGCGGGGCGGTGCTATGGCAGGGAAAACCGCTGGACTACAGCAAGTGCGGCCTGCTGGCGCTGCGTCAGCAGGTGGCGACCGTTTTCCAGGACCCGGACCAGCAGATTTTCTATACCGATATCGACAGCGATATCGCCTTTAGCCTGCGGAACCTGGGGGTTGCGGAAGAGGAAATTGCTCGCCGGGTGGACGATGCCCTGACTCTCGTCGATGCCCAGGGGTTTCGTCACCAGCCGATTCAGTGCCTGAGCCACGGGCAGAAAAAGCGCGTGGCGATAGCCGGCGCGCTGGTGCTGCAGGCGCGCTATTTACTGCTCGACGAGCCGACGGCGGGTCTCGATCCTTCGGGACGCGCGCAGATGATCGACATCATTAAGCGTATTGCCGATCGGGGCAACCACGTGGCGATCTCCAGCCACGATATCGATCTGATCTATGAAATCAGCGATGCGGTTTACGTGTTACGCCGCGGCGAAGTGCTGGCGCACGGCGAACCCGGGGCGGTGTTTGCCCGCAGCGAACTGATGGCCCGGGCCGGGCTCACCCAGCCGTGGCTGGTGAAACTGCACGGGCAGCTCGGGCTGCCGCTGTGTAAAACCGAAGAAGAATTTTTTACGCGGATGCGAAGCAACGCGATGAAGGAGGCGTCATGACGCTGGCAATTATGTTACAGGGCACCGCTTCTGACGTCGGCAAAAGCGTGCTGGTCGCGGGGCTGTGCCGCATCTTTTATCAGGACGGACAGCGCACCGCGCCGTTTAAATCGCAGAATATGGCGCTCAATTCCGGTATTACGCCGGATGGCAAAGAGATGGGCCGCGCGCAGATTTTCCAGGCCGAAGCGGCGGGGATCGCGCCGGACGTGCGCATGAACCCGGTGCTGCTTAAGCCGACCAGCGACCGCAAAGCGCAGGTGGTGCTGATGGGCAAGGTGGCGACCGATATGGACGCGGTGAGCTATCACGAATATAAACCGCGCCTGCGCGAACAGATCCTCGCGGTTTATAACAGCCTGGCCGCCGAACATGATGTGCTGGTGCTGGAAGGGGCGGGCAGTCCGGCGGAGATCAACCTGCGCGATCGCGATATCGTCAATATGGGCATGGCCGAGATGGCCCAGTGCCCGGTGATCCTCGTGGCGGATATCGATCGCGGCGGCGTCTTCGCCTCTATCTACGGCACGCTCGCGCTGCTGCACGATCGCGAGCGCGCGCGGGTCAAGGGCGTGATTATCAATAAATTTCGCGGCGACGTGGCGCTGCTGTATTCCGGGATCGAGCAGATAGAAGCGCTCACCGGCGTCCCGGTGCTCGGCGTCATGCCGTGGCTGGACGTCGATCTTGAAGATGAGGACGGCGTCGCGCTGCAAAAAGGGAAATATCTGCGCACCGACAGGCGCGATATTGAGATTGCCGTGATTCAGGTGCCGCACATCTCTAATTTTACCGATTTCAACGCGCTGGCGGCGCAGCCGGACGTCCGCGTCCGCTATGTTCGCCAGCCGCAGGAGCTGGCGGGCGTGGATATGGTGATCCTGCCGGGCAGTAAAAATACGCTCGGCGACCTGGGCTGGCTGCGCGAGAGCGGCATGGCGCATGCGGTACTGCAGGCCCGGCGTCAGGGCGTACCGGTGCTGGGGATCTGCGGCGGCTATCAGATGCTCGGCGAAACCATAATCGATGAGGTGGAGTCGGGGCTTGGCACCCAGCCGGGGCTGGGATTGCTTAATACCGTCACCCACTTTGCGCACAGCAAAACGACGACCCAGGTCACGGCGACTCTGGCTCCGGCGCTGCCGGCGTGGCTGGCGGCAACGGCGGGGCTGGCGGTAAGCGGCTACGAAATTCATATGGGCGAAACCGAGCTGCGCGACGGCTGTCGTTCGCTGATGCAATTACATAAAGGCGGCCTGAGCGTGGCGGACGGCGCGGTCAGCGATGACGGCCTGGCGTTTGGCACCTATCTGCACGGCCTGTTCGATAGCGATGCCTTTACCCGCGCGCTGGTTAACGGCCTGCGCCAGCGTAAAGGGCTGGCGGCGCTGGATAGCGATTTCGAGTATGCACAGTATAAATCGCGCCAGTTCGATCTGCTGGCGGACGCGATGCGTCAGCATATCGATATCGAAAAAATCTACGCCATCATGCGTCAACATCAGGAGCCCGTATGCTGACTTTAGTGACCGGCGGGGCGCGCAGCGGTAAAAGCCGCCATGCCGAAGCGCTGATCGCCCATGCGCCGCAGGTACTGTATATCGCCACCTCGCAGGTCTTTGATGACGAGATGGCGGCGAGGATCCAGCACCACCGCGACGGCAGGCCCGCGCACTGGCGCACCGCCGAGCGCTGGCGGCAGCTTGATGAGCTGATCACCCCGGATATCGCCCCGGAGGAGGCGATTTTGCTGGAATGCATCACCACCCTGGTGACCAACCTGCTGTTTGCGCTGGGGGGCGACAGCTCGCCGGACGGCTGGGATTATGCGGCGATGGAGCGGGCGATCGACGCCGAAATCGCTGTACTGATTGCCGCCTGCCAGCGCTGCCCGGCCCGCGTGGTGCTGGTGACCAACGAGGTAGGGATGGGGATTGTGCCGGAAAACCGTCTGGCCCGCCATTTCCGCGATATCGCCGGACGTGTCAACCAGCGCCTGGCGGCGGCGGCAGACGAGGTGTGGCTGGTGGTGTCGGGCATTGGCGTAAAAATCAAATAGGCCAGGCGCGCCGTAACGGGCGTTATTCTTCCTGCTGGCTCTGCTATGAGTCAGCCAACAAGACGAGAACCTCTATGCAAAGCTTAACCTCTCTACTGGGTGCGATCCCGGCGCCTGATGAAAACGCGATGGCGCGCGCCCGGCTTCATATTGATGGTCTGCTGAAACCGCCCGGAAGCCTTGGACGCCTTGAAGATCTTGCCGTGCAGCTGGCGGGCATGCCCGGTCTTGAAGGTGTGCCGCAGGTGAAAAAAAAGGCGCTGCTGGTGATGTGCGCCGACCACGGCGTGTGGGACGAAGGGGTCGCCATTTCGCCAAAAGCGGTGACCGCGATTCAGGCGGCGAATATGACGCTGGGCAAAACCGGCGTTTGCGTACTGGCGGCGCAGGCGGGCGCGAAGATGCACGTGATTGATGTTGGAATCGATGCCGAGCTGATACCGGGCGTCATCAACATGCGCGTGGCGCGCGGCTGCGGCAATATCGCCGTTGGTCCGGCAATGCGCCGCAGCCAGGCGGAAGAGCTGCTGCTGGAGGTGATGCGCTATACCCGGGGGCTGGCGGAGGATGGCGTCACGCTGTTTGGCGTCGGGGAGCTCGGAATGGCCAATACCACCCCGGCGGCGGCAATCGTCAGCGTCCTGACCGGCAGCGATGCCCAGGAGGTGGTGGGCATTGGCGCTAATCTGCCGTTGGCGAAGGTCGGCAATAAAGTTGAGGTGGTACGACGAGCCATCGCCGTTAACCGCCCTGATCCGCATGATGGTCTGGACGTGCTGGCGAAAGTGGGCGGTTTTGATTTATTGGGGATGACGGGGGTAATGCTGGGCGCGGCCTCCTGCGGTCTGCCGGTGGTGCTCGATGGCTTCCTCTCCTACGCCGCGGCGCTGGCGGCGTGCCGAATGGCGCCGCAGGTGAAACCCTATCTTATCCCGTCGCACTATTCGGCGGAGAAGGGGGCGCGTATCGCGCTGGCGCACCTGGAGCTGGAGCCGTATCTCAACATGGGGATGCGCCTGGGCGAAGGCAGCGGCGCGGCGCTGGCGATGCCGATCGTGGAAGCGGCCTGCGCGATGTATCACGAAATGGGGATGCTGGCGGCGAGCAATATTGTGTTGCCGAAGGGCTGAGAAGGTGGGGGAGCGGCGCTGCGCCGTTCCCGGAATTCTGTAGCAGATTCGCGGAGCGCAGAAACAAAAAAACACCCTGGAGGGTGTTTGTAATGTTGGTTGCGGGGGCCGGATTTGAACCGACGACCTTCGGGTTATGAGCCCGACGAGCTACCAGGCTGCTCCACCCCGCGTCACCGTACTGCTTTACTTCATCAAATTTTAATTGGTTGCGGGGGCCAGATTTGAACTGACGACCTTCGGGTTATGAGCCCGACGAGCTACCAGGCTGCTCCACCCCGCGTCCGTGGAAGCGCACTATACTCCGCTAGCGAGATGATGCAACCTTTTTTCGACCAAATCGACATTTTTGTAAGAATTGGCTTATAAAACGCCATGTTGTGGTGTTTTTTTACACAAATCTGTGCCATCGATGAGATCGCGCATTTCAATAGCCCCGGCGCTTTGTTATCTTCAACACGCACTAAGGCTTCGCAGCAAAAGATGAGACACCATGAAAGGACGTTGGGCAAAATATGTAGCGACGGGGGCAATGCTGGCCATGCTCGCCGCCTGTTCCTCAAAACCGACCGACCGCGGTCAGCAATATAGCGATGGCAAGTTCACCCAGCCGTTTTCACTGGTAAACCAGCCGGATGCCGTCGGGGCGCCGATCAATGCCGGCGACTTCTCCGAGCAGGTTAATCAAATTCGTAACGCTTCGCCGCGCCTCTATAACAGCCAAAGCAACGTCTATAACGCGCTGCAGGAGTGGCTGCGCGCCGGCGGCGACACCCGTACGCTGCGCCAGTTTGGCATCGACGCCTGGCAGATGCAGGGTACCGACAACTATGGCAACGTCCAGTTTACCGGCTACTACACGCCGGTGGTGCAGGCGCGCCACACCCGCCAGGGCGAATTCCAGTACCCCATTTACCGGATGCCGCCGAAGCGCGGCAAGCTGCCGTCCCGCGCCAGCATTTATGCCGGCGCGCTGAGCGATAACTATGTGCTGGCGTACAGCAATTCGCTGATGGATAACTTCATCATGGACGTGCAGGGCAGCGGTTATATCGACTTTGGCGATGGTTCGCCGCTCAACTTCTTTAGCTATGCCGGGAAAAACGGCTGGCCCTATCGCAGCATCGGCAAAGTGCTGATCGACCGCGGGGAAGTGAAGAAAGAAGATATGTCGATGCAGGCGATCCGCGAGTGGGGTGAAAAGCACAGCGAAGCGGAAGTGCGTGAGCTGCTGGAGCAGAACCCGTCGTTCGTGTTCTTTAAACCGCAGTCTTTCGCGCCGGTGAAAGGGGCCAGCGCCGTGCCGCTGATCGGCCGCGCCTCGGTGGCCTCCGACCGGTCGATTATTCCGCCGGGAACCACCTTGCTGGCCGAGGTGCCTCTGCTGGATAATAACGGCAAGTTTAACGGCCAATACGAACTGCGACTGATGGTCGCCCTCGATGTCGGCGGGGCCATCAAAGGCCAGCATTTCGACATCTATCAGGGCATTGGGCCTGACGCAGGCCACCGTGCCGGCTGGTATAACCACTATGGCCGCGTATGGGTGCTGAAAAACGCCCCGGGCGCGGGCAACGTCTTTAGCGGCTAGTACTCACGTTCTTTTCCCCGGTCGCGCTGCGCTTACCGGGGCTACGGTAGCCCGGGTAAGGCGCTTGCGCCGCGACCCGGGAATGTCCACTAATTCTGAGGTTATATGTCTGTTGTAATCAGCGATGCCTGGCGCCAGCGTTTTGGCGGTACGGCACGTTTATATGGTGAAAAAGCGCTGCAATGTTTTGCCGACGCCCACGTCTGCGTGGTCGGCATCGGCGGGGTCGGCTCGTGGGCGGCGGAAGCGCTGGCGCGAACCGGCATCGGGGCAATCACCCTTATCGATATGGACGATGTCTGCGTCACCAATACCAACCGCCAGATCCACGCCCTCAGCGGCAACGTCGGGCTGGCGAAAGCCGAAGTGATGGCGGAGCGTATTCGCCTGATCAACCCGGAGTGTCGGGTGACGGTAGTGGATGATTTCGTGACCCCGGAAAACGTGGCGGAATACCTGGGCGCCGGCTTCAGCTACGTCATCGACGCCATCGATAGCGTCCGGCCGAAAGCGGCGTTAATCGCTTACTGTCGTCGCCATAAGGTGCCGCTGGTCACCACCGGCGGCGCGGGCGGACAAATCGATCCGACGCAAATCCAGGTCGCCGATCTGGCGAAAACCATCCAGGATCCGCTGGCGGCCAAACTGCGCGAGCGGCTGAAAAGCCAGTTTGGGGTGGTGAAAAACAGCAAAGGCAAGCTCGGCGTGGACTGCGTCTTCTCTACCGAAGCGTTGGTCTACCCGCAGGCGGACGGCAGCGTCTGCGCGATGAAGAGCACGGCGGAAGGGCCGAAGCGGATGGACTGCGCATCCGGGTTTGGCGCGGCGACGATGGTGACTGCGACCTTTGGCTTTGTCGCGGTATCCCATGCGCTGAAGAAAATGCTGGCGAAGGCGGAGCGGCAGACGGCGTAAATTCCCGGGTCGCGGCGCAGGCGCCTTACCCGGGCTACAAGACAATTCCCCGGAGGCACCTGTCCGGGCGACAAAACCGCACGAACCCGTAGCCCGGGCAAGGCGCGTCAAGCGCCGCCCCCGGGATGAGCTTAAACCTCAACCTCGCGGGCGGCGGCGAGCACCGCTTCGCTCAGGGCGCTGAGCCCCTGGCTGCGCGAGGCGCTCAGCTGGCCGCGCAGCCCCAGCTCGTCGAACAGCGCCAGCGGATCCTCGGCCAGGATCCCGGCGCGGGTTTTTCCTTCCACGGCGGTTAAGAGTACGGCCAAAAGACCGCGCACAATCCGTCCTTCGCTGTCGCCAAAGAAGTGCAGCCTGCCTTCGGCATCCTCCTCATAGCCCAGCCAGACGCGGTTTTCACACCCGGCAATCTCCCGGGCCTGCGCTTTGCGCTCATCGGTCAGCGTCGGCAGCTTTTTGCCCAATAAAATCAGCTGCCGATATTTATCCTCCCACTGGTTCAGCGGGGCAAAGGTCTGGCGCAGCGTGGCGTCGGTAATGGTCGTGCCGAAGGGATGCAGAGTTGTCATTAATCCACCAGAATTTCCAGAGCGCGATCCACCGCGTGGACCAGCGCCGCAACATCGTCTTGGGTATTGTAGGGGGCGAAAGAGGCCCGCAGCGTGCCGCTGACCCCTAAGGCCGCCAGCAGCGGCTGGGCGCAGTGTTGCCCGGCGCGCAGGGCAATGCCGGACTCCGCCAGCAGCGTCACCAGATCGCTGTGATGAATACCGTCGAACTCAAAGGCGAGCAGGCTTGACTGCTGGCAGCGGAAAGAGCGGAAGCCCGGCCGTTTCGCCAGCGCCTCTTCCGCCAGGCTCGCCAGACTGCGGCTCCAGTTTTCCGCCTGTCCGATATCGCTCTGCGCCAGCCACTCCAGCGCGGCGCTCAGGCCAATCACCCCGGCGACATTGGGCGTACCGGCCTCAAGGCCATAGGGCGCCGGCTGCGGCGTAAAGCCGTCAAAGCTGACCTCGGCGATCATCTTCCCGCCGCCGAGCCAGGGCGACATCGCCGCCAGTAGTTCGCTTTTACCGTACAGGGCGCCGATCCCGGTCGGGCCATACAGCTTATGGCCGGAAAAGGCGTAAAAATCGATATCCAGCGCCTGCACGTCCGCGGGGAAATGCACCGCCCCCTGGGCGCCATCGACCATCACCACCATTCCGGCGGCGTGAGCAAGGCGGATGGCCTGCGCCAGGTCCGGGCAGCCGCCGGTGACGTTGGACATCTGCCCGATGGCCAGCACCCGGCTGCGCGGGGTGATGAGCGCGCCGAGGCTGGCGATATCCGGCAGGCGGTCGGCGCCAAGCGGCAGCTTGACCACTCTGGCGCCGGTCTGCCCGGCCACCATCAGCCAGGGCACGAGGTTGGCATGATGCTCGGCTTCGCTGACGATAATTTCATCGCCAGGCTGCAGGCGCGGCCGGACGTAGCTCTGCGCCACCATATTGATGGCCTCCGTGGTCCCCCGCGTCCAGACGATATCTTTGCCGGAGGGGGCGTTCAGCCACGCCGCCACGCGCTCGCGGGCCGCCTCATAGCGCTCGGTCAGCCGCTGGGCGGCGGCGAATTGACTGCGGTGGACGTTGCCGGCGCTCAGGCGATAAAACTGGTCGCTGGCGTCGATCACCGCCAGCGGTTTGAGCGCCGTCGCCGCGCTGTCGAGATAGACGCCGGCGTCGGCCAGAGCCGGAAACTGCGCGCGAAAGTGCGCAGGGTTGAATGCGTTCATGGAATTCCTCGTATCAATACCGCGATCGTCGCGCAATTTGCCGGGCGTGACAAGGCCTCTGCGTCCTGTGGAATTGTCCGAATGTGACTCCACATGGGGCAAAGAGGGTTATGCTGAAAAGTGTTGGGTTTGTGTTTTAACCTATTACTTAACGAGTCACGAATAGTATAAATAGCCGTAAGGAGAGAAAAATGAAAATGACTAAGGCCGCTGCGATTATCTCTGCCTGTATGCTGACTCTGGGCCTGAGCGCCTGTTCCTCTAACTATGTGATGCATACCAATGATGGGCGGACCATCGTCACCGACGGGAAACCGCAAACCGATAATGATACTGGCATGATCTCGTATAAGGACGCGTGGGGCAACAAACAGCAGATCAATCGCTCTGACGTGAAACAGCTGGGTGAGCTGGACGAGTAAGGCAGTAAAAAGGCAAAAAAAAGCACCGCGCGTTGCGGTGCTACATTAAATCACTATGGACAGACAGGGTAAATGTACAGGAAGTGAAAAGGGGTAGCCTTGCTACCAGGGTCTGCAAAGACAGACCAATTGCAAACACAACAACACAACATCACAACCGTAAGCCAAAAGCTTGATGGAACACGCATTCCAAAAAAAGCTTCTCGTTCCGGCTCAGGAAGTGCCGCCACTATAGGTATTTGCTGGTAGAACCTCAACGGACAATTTATAATGGCTCAGATAAAAAAAACTAATAGGTTAACCGTTGTTTCCTATTTGTTAAATTGAGTTAACATCTAAGCCAGAATAACCATGTCGAAGCGATTACCTCCTCTGAATGCATTACGTGTTTTTGATGCAGCCGCACGCCATCTCAGCTTCACTCGGGCAGCCGATGAGCTTTTTGTGACGCAGGCCGCAGTCAGCCACCAAATCAAGTCTCTCGAGGATTTTCTGGGCCTTAAGCTGTTCCGTCGGCGCAATCGTTCGCTGCTGTTAACGGAAGAAGGGCAAAGCTATTTTCAGGATATTAAAGAGATTTTTTCGCAACTGACGGAAGCGACGCGTAAACTGCAGGCGCGCAGCGCCAAAGGGGCCTTAACGGTCAGTTTATTGCCAAGTTTCGCCATCCAGTGGCTGGTGCCGAGACTCACAAGCTTTAACTCAGCTTATCCGGGAATCGACGTCAGGATCCAGGCGGTGGACCGTCAGGAGGATAAGCTGGCGGACGATGTCGACGTGGCGATTTTTTACGGTCGCGGCAACTGGCCGGGCCTGCGTGTGGAAAAACTGTACGCCGAGTATCTGCTGCCGGTCTGTTCCCCGCTGCTGCTCACCGGCGACAAGGCATTGAAAACGCCTGCCGATCTGGCGCAACATACGCTGCTTCACGATGCGTCCCGCCGCGACTGGCAAACTTATACCCGCCAGCTGGGTCTAAGCCATATTAATGTGCAGCAGGGACCGATTTTCAGCCACAGCGCGATGGTGCTGCAGGCGGCCATTCATGGGCAGGGCGTGGCGCTGGCCAACAACGTCATGGCCCAGTCCGAAATTGAGGCCGGTCGCCTGGTGTGTCCGTTTAATGATGTTCTGGTCAGTAAGAATGCGTTTTACCTTGTTTGCCATGACAGTCAGGCAGAACTGGGTAAAATAGCCGCTTTCCGGCAGTGGATTCTGGCGAAAGCGGCAAGTGAACAAGAAAAATTCCGCTTTCGTTATGAACAATAATTACTTGTAGGGTAACAACATGACCAGCCGTTTTATGCTGATATTCGCCGCGATTAGCGGCTTTATCTTTGTGGCTCTGGGTGCCTTCGGCGCGCATGTCTTAAGTCAATCGCTCGGCGCGGCGGAGATGGCCTGGATCCATACCGGCCTGGAGTATCAGGCCTTCCATACCCTGGCGATTTTTGGTCTGGCGGTGGCGATGCAGCGTCGGATCAGTATCTGGTTCTACTGGAGCAGCGTGTTTCTGGCGTTAGGGACCGTGCTGTTCAGCGGCAGCCTCTACTGCCTGGCGCTCTCTCATTTACGCCTGTGGGCGTTCGTGACCCCGGTGGGCGGCGTGAGCTTCCTCGCCGGCTGGGTTTTAATGTTAATTGGTGCAATTCGTCTGAAACGTAAGGGCGTTGTTCATGAATAAGGTTGTCCTCTATTGTCGCCCTGGGTTTGAGAAAGAGTGCGCAGCAGAAATTACCGATAAGGCAGCCCGCCTTGAGGTGTTTGGTTTTGCCCGGGTCAAAGAAGACTCTGGCTATGTGATTTTTGAAGGCTATCAGCAGGATGATGGCGAGAAGCTGGTGCGCGATCTGCCGTTCAGCTCGCTGATCTTCGCCCGCCAGATGTTTGTGGTCGGCGAACTGCTGCGCGACCTGCCGCCGGAGGATCGCATCACGCCGATCGTCGGCATGCTGCAGGGCGTGGTGGAGAAGGGCGGCGATCTGCGCGTCGAGGTGGCGGACACTAACGAAAGCAAAGAGCTGATGAAGTTCTGCCGCAAGTTTACCGTGCCGCTGCGCGCGGCGCTGCGCGAAGCGGGCGTCCTGACCCGCTATGAAACGCCGAAGCGTCCGGTGGTGCATGTGTTCTTTATCGCCCCGGGCTGCTGCTATACCGGCTACTCGTACAGCAACAACAACTCGCCGTTCTATATGGGCATTCCGCGGCTGAAGTTTCCGTCCGACGCCCCGAGCCGCTCCACCCTCAAGCTGGAAGAGGCGTTCCACGTCTTTATTCCGGCGGACGAGTGGGACGAGCGCCTGGCGAACGGCATGTATGCCGTCGACCTTGGCGCCTGCCCGGGCGGCTGGACCTATCAGCTGGTGAAGCGCAACATGTGGGTCTCTTCGGTCGATAACGGTCCGATGGCCCAGAGCCTGATGGATACCGGCCAGGTGACCTGGCTGCGCGAAGACGGTTTCCGCTATCGTCCGAACCGCAACAACATCTCGTGGATGGTCTGCGATATGGTGGAGAAGCCGGCGAAAGTGGCGGCGCTGATGGCGCAGTGGCTGGTCAACGGCTGGTGCCGGGAGACCATCTTCAACCTCAAGCTGCCGATGAAAAAGCGCTACGAAGAGGTGTCGCAGAATCTGGCCTACATTCAGGCCCAACTGGACGAGCACGGCATTAACGCCCAGATCCAGGCGCGTCAGCTGTATCACGATCGTGAAGAGGTGACCGTTCACGTGCGTCGCCTGTGGGCCGCCGTCGGCGGACGTCGCGACGAGCGTTAATCTCTCACCCTCAGGCCGGAGACGCGTGCTTGTCCTCCGGCCTTCGCCGCATGCTTAAGGCTGCGGCGCATCCGACACAATATGCGTCACGTCATCCAGATGACCAATTCTCGCCTCGCCGGAACGGTTGAACTTACTTTTATCGATCAGCAGCAGCGACTGCGCCGCCCGCTTAAGCAGGATCGATTTGAAGTCGGCATTGAACGCATTGGAGTCCCACAGCGCGCCCTGCGGGTCGATGCCTTCGCAGGAAAAAATAAACAGATCGATCTCCAGCGATTTCAGCTGGGAAATCAGCGCCGGGTTAACGTAGCAGCCATATTTCCGCTGCAGGGTGCCGCCGGAGCAGGTGAGGGCGATCTGGTCGCGTTTGGCCAGCTCCTGGCAGATGGGCTGGCTGTTGGTAAAAACGTGCAGCGGGCGGTCCGGCAGCTGGCGGGCGAGGTACCAGCAGGTGGAGCTGGCATCGAGGGCGATGACCATGCCTTCGTCAATCCAGGCCAGCGCTTCGCGGGCGATGTCGGCTTTATGCGCGTAATGGCTTTTCAGGCGCATGTGGAAAGGGTCGCCGCTGTCCTGGCTGCGCTGGTGGATCACTTTGGCCCGGCCGTGGTTGCGCAGCACTTTGCCCTGCGCCTGCAGCTCGCTGAGATCGCGGCGAATGGTTTCCCTGCTGACGTTGAGCTGTTTTGACAACGTTTCGGTGGTCAGGCTGCTGTGGTTGATCAGGAGATCGACGATCGCCTGCTGGCGGGCCGCTTTCATTTATTCTCACCCCATCATTGATTGAGCGTCTGCATCAGGCAGACGCTCCGGCATGAGATTACGGCGTGACTCCTTTTTTTAAAAGGATATTTCCGTACTTAGCGCACTCTCCTGTGATAACGATCGCAAAGGCTTTTTGCGCCCGCTCGTAGAAGGCGAAGCGGTCAATCCGCACGATGTCCGGGCAGGGGGCCTGCGCCGAGAGCGCCTGCCGATAGCGCTGTTCCACCGTCGGGTCGAGGGCATCGCCTTCGACGGCGGCCATCATCACCAGCGGCGGCGCGTAGCTGTCTAACTCAAACAGCGGGATAATCGCCTGCAGCAGGTCGCTGACCCGCAGGCCGTCGGCGCGGATCACCTGCGGACCCATGCTGTGCGCCGGGAAGTGGGCATCGGAAAAAATAATTTCATCCCCATGGCCCATTTCGGCCAGCACTTTCAGCAGTTCCGGCGATATCAGCGGGGAAATGGTTTTGAGCATCTCAGGCTTCCTCTGTGAATTCAGGTTCAGTTTGCGGCCAAAAATAGCGGTAGCGGTACGCGACCTGCGCCCTGGCCTGCTCCGGCGAAGAGAACTCGCCCACGCCATACCAGCCAAACATCGCCGCGCCGGCCACCGTGGTTTCGGCATCGTCGAGCACTTTGATCGGTATTCCCAGCCGGTCGGCCTTGATCTGGTTCCACAGCGCGTTGCGGCTGCCGCCGCCGACCAGCAGCAGCTCTTTCGCCCGGAAGCGGCCGATGTTTTCCAGGGTTTGCAGATGCTGCGCCAGCTGGTCGCTTAACCCCTCCAGCGCGGCACGGTAAAAATGGCCGCGGGTGGTGTTGAGCGTGACGCCCTGCCAGCCGGCGTGCTGGCTGGCGAGCAGGTCGCACTGCATCCTGACTCCCTCGGCGCCGGGCGGGATCGCCTGGGCTTCGTCAATCAGAGTTTGCCACGGCGTGTCGGCGCTCCACAGCAGCTTACGCACCCATTCGAGCACGCCGGAGGCCAGCCACTGCATCCCCGGGTTATAGCGCCCCGGCTGGCTGTCCAGTTCGCAGGTGGAGCCGCTGTAGTCGCCGAGCAGCGAGGTGTCGACCTGCGCGCTGCGCACCATCAGGATCTCCCAGGTCCCGGAGGAGAGCACCGGCTCATCCTGCCCGGCGCCGGCGCCAAACAGGGCGAACTGGGTGTCGTGCCCGGCCGAGATAACCGGGATCCCGACGGGAAGGCCCAACAGCGCAGCGGCCTTCGGCAGCAGGGCGCCGATCGGCTGGCCCGCTTCAACCAGCCGTGGGAACAGGCGGCGCGGCAGGCCGGTCGCCTGCAGGATCGGCGCGCTGAAATCGCGCTGCCGGAGATCGAGCATCTGGCTGGTGCCCGCCATGGTGAGGTCGGTGGTGAACTCCCCGGTCAGCCGATGGTTGATCAGCGACGAAATGAACAGCCAGGCATGGGCCTGCGCCAGCAGCTGCGGGTGGTTCTCTTTCAGCCAGATCAGCTTATAAAGGGTGTTGAACGCAAAGGCGCCGACGCCGGCGATTTGCTGCAGCTGGCGCGCGGGCATATACCGGCTGATGGTGTCCATCACCGCCGCGGTGCGCGGGCATTTCCAGCTGATGATCGGATACAGCAGCGCACCCTGCTCATCCACCAGCGCGCCATCGACGCCAAAGGTCGTGACGGCGATGCCGCGTACCGTGCAGGAGGCCAGCGGGTCGTGGATCTGCCGACAGCAATCGGCAAAGCGCTGCATAATGGCCTCCAGCGACCACTGGTGCCAGTCGCTGCGCTCGGCGGCGATGTCGCTGGCGTTTGCCGTTGCGGCGCGGGCGACAATGTTCCCCTGTCGGTCAACGGCCATCGCCCGCACGTTCGTGGCGCCGCAGTCGAGGACCAGGATAACGTCTTGCTTCATAGTGACTCCCGAAACAACATTGCCGAATGGCGCGGCGCTTATCCGGCCTACAAACAGCGCGTCTGTAGGCCCGGTAAGCCTGCACCACCGGGCTAAACCCACCTGTTAACGCTTATACAGCGGCCCGTAGTTCTGGCAGGCGCGATAGTCCTGGCCTTCGATGTCCATGCCGTGCGCGGCCCAGGCGGAGGGGCGGTAGATTTTCGCCGCTTCCACGTTGTGCATGCAGACCGGAATGCGCAGCATGGCGGCGAGGGTAATGAAATCCGCGCCGACATGGCCGATGGTCAGCACGCCGTGGTTGGCGCCCCAGTTGGCCATGACCGAGTACACATCGCTGAACGGGCCCTTGCCGGTCAGACGCGGGGCAAACCAGGTGGTGGGCCAGGTGGAGTTGGTGCGGGCGTCGAGCTGGTCGTGCATCGCTTTGGGCAGCGCCACGCTCCAGCCTTCGGCAATTTGCAGCACCGGTCCCAGACCTTTGATGATGTTCACCCGGGTCATGGTGAACGGCACGCCGCCTTCGGTCAGGAAGCGGGAAGAGAAGCCGCCGCCGCGGAAGTATTCATGGATCGCCGGGCACCATTCGGTGGCCGCGAGGCAGGCATCCGCCTCGTTCTGTTCAATCTCCCAGTGAGGTTTCATCGTCGGGTTGCCCTGCGCGTCGCGCTGCTGGCAGGAGCCGTCCAGCGCCGCGGAGCCGGAGTTAATCAGGTGAATAATGCCGTGCTCCGCCCGGCCGGTGAGCGGCTGCCCGGTGACGCGCTCAACGGCGTCCGGCGACCAGTAGGTGCGCACGTCGGCAAACACCTGGGCAGTGCCGGTGAGCTGGTGGCCCATCAGCATGGCCACGCCGTTGAGGCTGTCGTTTTCGGTGGCGACGACGAACGGCTCGCGCACGCCGTTCCAGTCAAAAGAGCTGTTGAGCAGCGCTTCGGCGGTATCGCCATTGGGGTATTGATCGGTCCAGTGGCGCTGGCCCTGGAAACCGGCGGCGATGGCGTTGTAGCCCAGCGACTCCTCCACCAGCCCTTTTTCCGCGAGCTTCGCGTTGCCCTGCATCATATCGCGGATGCACATCGCCATCAGCAGGCTCTCTTTCAGCACCGCGCGGCTCTGCGTTTCATTGCGCTTATACTGCTCGGCGTTCTGATCTTCGCCGTAGCGGAAATGTTTATCCGCCCACGCCAGCGCCATCTCCAGCTCGGTTTCATCATAGATTTTCTGATCGATTCGCCGGCGCAGCTCCGTCATGTCGACTGCCTGAACCTTCATCCCGAGCCAGGATTCAAAGAAGTTGTGGTCGACGATGGAGCCGGCGATGCCCATTGAGACGCCGCCCAGCGACAGATAGCTTTTCCCCTTCATACTGGCGACGGCCAGGCCGGCGCGAGCGAAGCGCAACAGTTTTTCTTCGACGTCCGCCGGGATGGAGGTGTCATCGGCATCCTGCACGTCATGCCCGTAGATGGAGAACGCCGGGATCCCTTTCTGGCTGTGGGCCGCCAGAGCGGCGGCCAGATAGACCGCCCCCGGACGTTCGGTGCCGTTAAAGCCCCAGATGGCCTTCGGGCGCAGCGGATCCATGTCGATGGTTTCACTGCCGTAGCACCAGCAGGGGGTGACGGTGATGGTGACGCCAACGTTCTGGCTGCTGAATTTCTCTTCACAGGCGGCCGACTCGGCCATGCCGGCGATGCAGGTATCGGCGATCACGCACTCCACCCGGGCGCCGCAGGCATGGCGCAGCTTCTCGCTGATAAGCGCGGCGGTGGCTTTCGCCATGTTCATGGTTTGCGCTTCCAGCGATTCGCGGACCCCCATGCGACGACCATCGATTACCGGGCGGATACCGATCTTCGGTAAGCTGATTTTTTTCATTACAGATCCCTCAGGTTATGCGGATAACAGGTTTAGTTCGTCGCCGCTTGCGAGCGGAAACGGGCAAAAATAAAGATGATGGCGAAGCACAGCGCCGGGACCAGCTCAGCGGTCGGGATATTGCCGGCGGCATCGCTGACAAAGCCCATCACCGGGGTGACGATCCCGCCGCCGATGATGGTCATGACGATAAAGGACGAGCCATATTTGGTGTCCTGACCCAGCTGCTTAATCCCCAACGAGAAGATGGTCGGGTACTGAATGGACATAAAGGCGCTGCACAGGGTCAGGGCCAGCAGGCCGACGTGGCCGCCGCTGAAGGCGGAGAGCAAACAGAGCAGCATGGCGATAAGCGCATAGACAGCCAGTACGTTATGCGGCGCGAAGCGGCGGATAAGCCAGGTGCCGGTGAAACGGCCAATGAAGAAACAGACCATGGTGCCGGTGAGGTAGTTGGCGGCGAAACCGGCCGTCATGCCCGGGATCTCTTCGATAGCGTAGCGAATCAGGTAGCTCCAGCAGGCGGTCTGCGCGCCGACATAGCAGAACTGGGCCAGAACCGCCCAGCGCCAGTGGCGGATGCGCATCAGGCGCGACAGCGAGGCGAGAAAAGTGCTCTGCGCGCTGTCGCCGTGGTCATCGCTTTGCAGCGACGGGAAGCGGGTGCAGACGATCAGCAGGGCGACCAGCAGCACGATGGCCACGATAATCATATAGGGGGTTTGTACCGACAGGACCAGGCTGTGCTTCCAGGCGCCGAGCTGTTCTGGGGTCATGCTATCCAGCACCTCCTGCGGCTGATGCGGCACGTTGGACAAAATAAGGCTCTGGCCAAATACCACGGCGATAATGGCGCCAAATGAGTTAAAGGTCTGGGCCAGATTAAGACGGAAGTGACCGCCGCTTTCCGGACCGAGAACGGTGACAAACGGGTTGGCCGCGGTTTCCAGACAGCCAAGCCCGGCGGCGATAATAAATAATCCAATCAGAAAGAGGGTGTAATTCATCACTTCGGCGGCAGGCCAGAACAGCGCGGCGCCGCAGGCATATAAAAACAGACCAGTAAGAATGCCTGCTTTATAGCTGAATTTTTTCATCAGCATCCCGGCGGGGATGGGAATAACAAAATAGCCAAAATAAAAAGCTGACTGGATTAATCCGGCCTGAAAGTTAGTCAGCGTAAAGGCCTGTTGAAATTGCGGTAATAAAATATCATTAAGATTATTGGCCACGGCCCACAGAAAAAAGAGGGAGCACAGCAGAGCAAAAGGAATAATATAGCTCTTACTCTGCCCGCTCTCCATGGCGCGGTAACTTTGCGTTGGTATCGTTGTGTTTCCCATAGCGTCCTCATCAGTTCAGAAGCAGTTACAACAGCATTCAGGGCGCAGTCTGGTGCTGCAGCAGACCGCAAAATTAAGTGAGCTCAGGTGACGCGCCGGTGAGTGAAATGAAAGTCACGGCGGAACTCATGGCTTCATTTTCAAATAAAAACCGCCTGTTAATATGATGAGGGTCACACTTAACGCTCTGCGGACCATTTTATGTGATAATTGTCACTTTAATTTTTCAAAATCGCTGACCGTTTGAGAAAATAAATTCACAAAACCACAACGCTAATGACCGATTGAATATATATCGTGGAAAACGGGCAAATGTTACAGGAAAATAAAATGCCCGCTTGATGGAATATTTTTAAGAACGGGCATTTTAAATCGTCGATTAACCAGTCTGATCCCTTTTTTTAGGGCGGAATAATTGACGTGGTTCACAAAATATGGCGATGAAAATTCCCCTGTGATTATTCAGGCTGAAGATGGAGATCATTATTCAACCTATCCCACGGTAGCCAACAATAATTGCGTTGCCCTGCCGTTGACGGATGATGAGTCGCCAAAAGAGGAAAGCAATGGAAAGAAACAGACTGGCCCGGCAGATTATCGATACCTGCCTGGAAATGACCCGCCTGGGGTTAAATCAGGGGACCGCCGGCAATGTCAGCGTGCGCTATCAGGGGGGGATGCTGATCACGCCCACCGGCATCCCGTATGAAAAACTGACGGAAGACAAGATCGTCTTTATTGATGCCGACGGCCAGCATGAGCAGGGAAAACTGCCCTCCAGCGAATGGCGTTTCCATCAGGCGGCCTACCAGACGCGGCCCGATGCCCAGGCGGTGGTCCACAATCACGCTGTGCATTGTACGGCGGTGTCGATCCTCAACCGGCCCATTCCGGCCATCCACTATATGATCGCCGCGGCGGGCGGGAATTCGATCCCCTGCGCGCCCTATGCCACTTTCGGCACCCGCGAACTGTCTGAGCATGTCGCGGTGGCGCTGAAGCACCGCAAAGCCACGCTGCTGCAGCATCATGGCCTGATCGCCTGCGAGGCCAGCCTGGAGAAAGCGCTCTGGCTGGCGCATGAAGTGGAAGTCCTGGCCCAGCTCTATCTCAGCACGCTGGCGATTACCGACCCGGTACCGGTGCTGGATGACGAGGCGATCGCCATCGTGCTGGAGAAGTTCAAAACCTACGGATTACGCATTGAAGAGTGATGCCGCAACGCTAACAGGAGAGACGCGATGGCAAACCGAATGATCCTCAACGAAACGGCGTGGTTTGGCCGGGGGGCGATAAACGCATTAACCGATGAAGTGCTGCGGCGCGGTTATCGCAAGGCATTGATCGTGACCGACAGCACCCTCGCGCAGTGCGGCGTGGCGGCAAAAGTCACTGACAAACTGGACGCCGCCGGGCTGGCATGGGACATGTTCAGCGACGTGATCCCCAATCCCACCATCGCCGTGGTCCAGCAGGGGCTGCAGGCCTTTCAGCGCAGCGGGGCGGATTACCTGATCGCCATCGGCGGCGGTTCGCCGCAGGATACCTGTAAGGCGATCGGTATTATTCAGCGTAACCCGGCGTTCGCCGATGTCCGCAGCCTGGAGGGGCTGTCGCCCACCCGTCAGCCCAGCGTGCCGATCTTCGCGGTGCCGACCACCGCGGGTACCGCGGCGGAGGTGACGATTAACTATGTCATCACCGATGAAGAACAGCGGCGTAAGTTTGTCTGCGTCGACCCGCACGATATTCCGCAGGTGGCCTTTATCGATGCCGATATGATGGACGCCATGCCGCCGGCGCTGAAGGCGGCGACCGGCGTCGACGCCCTGACGCACGCTATCGAAGGGTACCTCACCCGCGGCGCCTGGGCTTTGACCGATGCGCTGCACCTCAAAGCCATCGAGATCATCGCCGGCGCGCTGCGCGGCTCGGTTGCCGGAGACGCCGGAGCGGGGGAAGCCATGGCGCTCGGCCAGTATGTGGCGGGGATGGGATTTTCCAACGTCGGGCTTGGCCTGGTGCACGGCATGGCGCATCCGCTCGGCGCTTTCTACAACACGCCGCACGGTGTGGCGAATGCCATCCTGCTGCCGCACGTGATGCGCTTTAATGCTGAGGCGACCGGGGAAAAATATCGCGATATCGCCAGGGCGATGGGCGTCAGGGTGGAAGCGTTAAGCCTGACCGCCGCGCGCCTGGCGGCGGTGGAGGCGGTCTGCCAGCTCAACCGCGATGTCGGTATTCCCGGCCATCTGCGCGAGGTGGGCGTCAGGAAAGAGGATATTCCGGCGCTGGCCCAGGCGGCGCTGGCGGATGTGTGTACCGGCGGCAACCCGCGCGAGGCGAGCCTGGCCGATATCGTCGGGTTATATCAGGCGGCCTGGTGAGGGGCCGGCCCGGCCGAAGCAGGCGGTGCCGCCGCGCCGGCGCCGCGCTCGGGTAGGGTCAGCGCGTCAGCCGCAGCTGCTGCAGATTGCCGTCCAGCTGTAGGTCGGTCTGCAGGCGGGCGACTTCCCGGCAGGTGAAGGCCATTTCCTGATGCGTTGCCAGCTTTTTGCGCCACTTTTCCGGGACCTCGGCCAGGCGGGCATACAGCCCCTCCAGGTCCTGGAACTCGTTCAGCAGCTGGGCGGCGCTTTTGGGGCCAATGCCCGCTACGCCCGGCACCTTCGAGCTGCTGATCCCCGCCAGCCCCCAGTAATCCGCCAGCTGCTCCGGGGTGACGCCGAACTCGCTGGCGATGAAGGGGGCGTCCAGCCAGCGCTTCTGAAAGTAGTCGCGGATGCGGATGGTGGGCGACAGCAGCTGGCAGTAGCCTTTGTCAGTGGAGACAATGGTGGCCTGATGGCCCGCCTGGGCCACCTTCACCGCCAGGGTGGCGGCGAGGTCATCCGCTTCGCTGCCCGGCGAGGCCCAGCAGCGGATCCCCCGCAGCTCGAAGGCGGCCCGCAGCGCCGGCATCTCGGCGACCAGAGTCTCCGGCATCGGCGCGCGGCCGGCTTTGTACTCCGGCAGGCGCTGGTGGCGCCAGCCGTGGGCGCGATCCTCATCATCAAACACCGCCACCGCGTGGGTGGGCTGACTATGGACGATCAGCTGCTCCAGCGCATGCAGGCAGGTATCGACGCAGGGCGAGCCCTGTACCGCGTGGATACGGCGGATCAGATTTAACGCGTCGACGATTAACAGATGAACAGCCACAGATACCCCCTTATTCTCAGCGCCTTTAGGGTAACATCGCCATCGGATCGAGGCTATCTGCGCCTGAACAATCAGGAAGATAACGCGCAAATTTCGCTAACTGACCGCCATCAGCGGGTTGATGACGCCGGGCGCGGATTCGCCGTACCACACCGCCTCCCGCACCGGGACTGGTTTGGCGATAAGTCCGAGGGCATAAAAGCGATCGGCGATGGTCTGCTGGGCGCGGATCACCGACAGATCCATCGGCCGCGGGCGATGGCTGCGGCGGGCGAGGGCGATGCGTAGCGACCGGGCGTCAATCCCCAGCTCAGCTGAGAGTAAGCGGGCCGCTTCGCCACGATGCGAGTCGATAAACTGCCCGGTGTGGGTCAGCTCCGTCAGCAGACGGCGCATGATATCGCCATGCTGAGCGAGGTAGTCCCGTCGCGAAAGATAAAACTGATGGTTGTTGACCCGTCCTTCGCCGCTGGCGACCACCCGCAGCTCGCCGGTGTGTTCGGCGTCGCTGAGCAGCGGGTCCCACATCATCCAGGCGTCAACCGCCAGGTAGTCGCTGGCGGTCAGCGGGTATTTCGGCGGGGTATAGACTACCCGCACGTCGTTCAGCCCCAGCCCGGCGTCCTCGAGGATCTGCAGCAGCAGCCAGTGGACATTCGACCCTTTATTGAGCGCGATGCGTTTTCCGCGCAGATCGCTGAGCTGGCGGATGTCGCTCTCCTGCGGGACGACCATCGCCACGCTGCGCGGCGCCGGCGGCTCCCACGCCACGTACATCAGTTCGCTGTTGTTGGCCTGGGCAAACACCGGCGGCGCTTCCCCGGTGGTGCCAAAGTCGATCTCGTTGCAGGCGAGGGCGTGAAGGAGCTGCGGTCCGGCGGGAAACTCGCTCCATAGCACGTTGACGCCGAGGCTGGCGAAGGCAGTCTCCAGACTCTGGCGGGCTTTCAGGATCCCGAGGCTGCCGAAGCGCTGGTAGCCAATACGCAGTTCGCGATCGGCCCCGGCCGCGCTGGCGAACGCCCGCGGCGGCGCAGGGGGACGGCGACGGCTTTTGATGAGCCCGAGGTTAGCGAGCTGGGTGCGCAAGGTATGCCGACTGATCCCCAACAGCGCGGCCGCGTGGCTCTGGTTATCGTCGCAATGCGCCATGGCGTGGCGGATCAGGGCGCTGGTCACCCGCTGCCACAGCGGCTCGCCGGGAAGCGCCAGCTGGTGGCGAATAAAATCGTCCAGTTCATGATCGCTCGCCGGCGACGGGGCGTCGTTGAGCGTCGCCAGGCGCAGCTGGGCGGGGCTAATCTCCTCCTCTTTACTGAGCAGCACCGCGTTGTGCAGGGTGTTTTCCAGCTCGCGAATATTGCCCGGCCACGCATAGTCCATCAGCCGGGCCAGCGACTCAGGCGCCAGACGCAGGGTTGGCCGGCCGAGCCGGCGGGCATAGAGCGATAAAAAGTGGTGCGCCAGCAGCGGGATATCCTGCCGACGCTGGCGCAGCGGCGGCAGCGGCACCACCGCGATATTCAGCCGATAGTAGAGATCCTCGCGAAAGCGGCGCTCGCGGATCGCCTGGGCCAGGTCGACGTGGGTGGCGGCAATCACCCGGACATTCACTTTAATCGCTTTGCGTGAGCCGACGCGGGTAATTTCGCGCTCCTGCAGCACCCGCAACAGCTTGACCTGCAGCGGCAGGCTTAATTCGCCGATCTCGTCCAGCAGCAGCGTCCCCCCTTCCGCAGCTTCAAACCAGCCGGGCTGTCCCTGCTGCGCGCCGGTGAAGGCGCCTTTCTCATGGCCGAACAGTTCGGCTTCGGCAAGACTCTCAGTCAGCGCGCCGCAGTTAACGGCCAGAAACGGCTGCTGGCGGCGGGGGCTGTGGTGATGGAGATAGCGCGCCACCACCTCTTTGCCGGTGCCGGTTTCGCCCACGATCAGCACGGTAGCCTCCGTCGGCGCGAGCTTGTCCAGCAGGCTCTGGAAAGCCTTCGACGCCGGGTCGATCAGCGCGGGCGCGGTGGAAGGGGATTCTGGGTTCAGCATGGCGGGCCTCCGGTCGTTGACCTGCTGAACTTATCCTGCGGCGGCGGCGGAAACCAGAGGGGGAAAGGTCGGCAGCTGTTGCAAATGCGCCAGCGGATGCGCGGCGGCTGCGGGATTTGCAACAGCGCGGCGCGGCGAAGTCTTTTTCAGTCCATTGATTTTAAAGAATTAATTTTTTATTCACCATTGGCATGATTATCGCTAACACTCATATAACTAAATTAAAACATCTCTTCGATAAATATCGGATATGGTTATATAGGAAATAGATAATGACGCAGCAAGCTCCCGACAAGATCAATGTCTTCTGGTTCTTACCTACCCATGGCGATGGCCGCTATCTGGGCACTACCGAGGGCGGACGTCCGGTTGATTTACCTTATCTGCAGCAGGTGGCGCTGGCGGCCGACAGCCTGGGCTATTACGGCGTGCTGATCCCCACCGGTAAAAGCTGTGAGGATTCGTGGCTGGTGGCCTCGGCGCTGGCGCCGTTGACCCGCCGTCTGCGCTACCTGGTGGCGGTCAGACCGGGTCTGCAGCCGCCCACTTTGGCGGCGCGGATGGCGGCCACCCTCGACCGTTTATCGGAAGGGCGGCTGCTGATCAACGTCGTCACCGGCGGCGACCCGGTGGAAAACAAAGGCGATGGCATTTTTCTCAGCCACAGCGAACGCTACCAGGTGACTCGCGAATTTCTCGATGTTTACTCCCGCCTGCTGCGCGGGGAGAAAGTGGACTATCACGGGGAGCATATTCATGTCGAGGGGGCGGAGGTGCTGTTTCCGCCGGTTCAGGAGAATGGCCCGCCGCTGTACTTCGGCGGCTCTTCTGAGGCAGCTATCGATGTGGCGGCCGAACAGATCGACAGTTATCTGACGTGGGGCGAACCGCCGGAACTGGTGGCGGAGAAGCTGGCGGTGGTGCGCGAGCGCGCTGCGGCCCGCGGACGCACCCTCGAGTACGGCATTCGTCTGCACGTCATCGTGCGCGAAACGGAAGAAGAGGCATGGGCCGCCGCCGACCGGCTGATCGCCCATCTTGACGACGACACCATCGCCCAGGCGCAAAAGATCTTCGCCCGCATGGACTCGGCCGGCCAGGCGCGGATGAGCGCTCTGCATCAGGGATCGCGCGATAATCTGCGTATTGCCCCTAATCTGTGGGCCGGCGTCGGGCTGGTGCGCGGCGGCGCCGGAACCGCGCTGGTGGGTAATCCGCAGCAGGTGGCGGAACGTATCCGCGAATATCAGGCGCTCGGCATCAGCAACTTTATCTTTTCCGGCTATCCGCATCTGGAAGAGGCGCACCGCTTTGCTGAGCTGGTGATGCCTCTGCTGCCGCTGGAAAACGCGGCCTCGTCGAAGGCGCGCAGCGTGAACACCGGTCCCTTTGGCGAAACCATCGGCGGTGATAAGCGCCCGGTGCGCCAGGTCAGCGCCAGCTGATGGCCCGGAGCGCGACCATGAGACAGCATACCGGAGGAGGGCTGCGATGAGTGCAGAACCGCATATCGTGATTATCGGCGGCGGCTTCAGCGGCGCGGCGGTGGCGATTGAGCTGCTGCGCCTGGCGCCGAACGGGGTGCGCGTGACGCTGCTGGAGCCGCGCCAGACTCCCGGCGCCGGGGTGGCCTACTCCACCGCGGAGCCGACGCACCGGATTAACGTCCCGGCCGCCCGTATGCAGCTGACCGGTGATGAAGAGGGCGCCTTCGATCGCTGGTACCGACGTCAGCCTGCCTTTGCCGCCGATGCGCAGGCGCTGCGCCCGGACGGTTCCGTCTATCCTCAGCGCGGCCAGTTTGGTCGCTATGTGGCACAACGTTTTGCTGACACAGTGGCAGCCAGCGGCGGACGGCTGCGCCACCTGCGCGATCGGGCGCTCGCTTTTCATCAGGGGACGGTGACCACCGACGGCGGCCTGCAGCTTAAGGCCGACCTGCTGGTACTGGCGATCAGTCATCCACCGCCTTCGCTGCCGGCGGAGGCCGAAGCCTGGCGGCACCATCCGGCGCTGATTGCCAACCCGTGGCAGCCCGGCGCGCTCGACGCCATCGCCCCGCACGCCCGGGTGGCGGTGATGGGCACCGGATTAACCATGGCCGATACGGTCGCGACGCTGGACCGGTTGGGCCACCGCGGCAGTATCGTCGCCTTTTCGCGCCACGGCCTGCTATCGCGCGGCAACCTCAGCGGCGCGGGAGCAGCCTGGCCTGGCGACTATCAGCAGGGCAGCCTGCGTCAGCGCCTGCGCCAGATCCGCCTCGACGTGGCGTATGCGGCGCAGCAGGGGCTGAGCTGGCAGGTGGTGCTGGATGCGGTCCGCCAACAGGGGCAGCGGATCTGGCAGGCGCTCAGCGACTCCGATCGCCAGCGTTTTCTGCGCCATCTGCGCCATTACTGGGATGTCCACCGCTACCGCGTGGCGCCGCAGGTCGCCGAGGTGCTGGAGGCGCGCCAGCGCACGGGCTGTCTGCAGGTTCAGGCGGCCAGGCTACTGTCGATGAGCGGCGAAGGCGAGACGCTGCGGCTGACGCTGGCGCGGCGCGGCGGCGGCGTGCAGACGCTGAGGGTCGATCACCTGATCCTGACGACCGGACCCGCGCACCGCGACCTGACCGACAGCCAGCCATTTTTACAGGACCTTGCCCGCCGCGGCCTTATTCGCGCCGATGCCCTCGGCATGGGCCTGGAGGTGGACAGCCGTTCCCGGGCAGTGGCTGAGCCGTACGTTGAGGCGCCGCCGGTGCTGGTGGCCGGTCCCGCCGCCCGCGGGCGTTTTGGCGAACTGATGGGCCTGCCGCAGGTAGCCGACCATGCCGCTGACGTGGCGGCGCAAGCGTTACTCACGCTCGGGATCCCGCAGGACTCCCGATGTCCTGCGTACTGAATTCCTCTCTTTCTTTTCCCTGATTCATTTTGCCGCGTGCGCCCCGGCGACGGGCCGCGCTATGGAGATTGCTATGTCATCACAACGTGAAATTCGTCTTAACGCTTTCGATATGAACTGCGTCGGCCATCAGTCGCCGGGCCTGTGGGCGCATCCCCGGGATCGCTCCTGGCAGTATAAAGATCTGGAGTACTGGGTGGATCTGGCGCGACTGCTGGAGCGCGGCAAGTTCGACGGACTGTTTATCGCTGACGTGCTTGGCGTCTACGACGTGCTGAACGGCAGCGGCGACGCGGCGATCCGCCAGGCGACGCAGGTCCCGGTCAACGATCCGCTGGCCCTGATCACCCCGATGGCGCTGGTGACGGAGCATCTGGGCTTCGGCCTGACCGCTTCGCTGTCGTTTGAGCATCCTTATCCCTTCGCCCGTCGTCTGTCGACGCTCGACCATCTGACCAAAGGGCGGGTGGGCTGGAACATCGTCACCTCCTATCTGGAGAGCGGGGCGCGCAATATCGGCCAGCAAACCCAGACCGACCACGACACCCGCTATGACTATGCCGATGAGTATTTGCAGGTGATCTACAAACTGCTGGAGGGAAGCTGGGAGGACGGGGCGGTGCTGCGCGACAGAGAGCGCAAGATCTTCAGCGATCCGCGGAAAATCCATCCCATTAACCATCAGGGACAGTTCTTTTCCGTGCCGGGGATCCACCTCTGCGAGCCATCCCCGCAGCGCACGCCGGTGCTCTATCAGGCGGGAGCGTCCAGCCGCGGCAAACAGTTCGCCGCCGGCCATGCTGAATGCGTCTTCGTGGCTGCGCCGTCGAAGGTGCTGCTGAAGAAGACGGTGGCGGATATTCGCCGCCGGGCGGCTGAGGCGGGGCGCGATCCGCACAGCATTCTGATCTTTAACCTGCAGACGGTGATTGTCGGCGACACCGACCGCGAGGCGCAGGCGAAGTGGCAGGAATATAAGCAGTACGTCAGCTATGAAGGCGCGCTGGCGCTGCTCTCCGGCTGGACGGGGATCGATTTCGGCCAGTATCAGCCGGATCAGGTGCTGAAGTACCTGCACACCAACGCTATTCAGTCGGCGGTGGAGGCCTTTTCCACTGCGGACCCGAACCGGCAGTGGACGGTGCAGGCCCTGGCCGATTGGGCGGGGATCGGCGGCTTCGGTCCGCTGGTGGTCGGCAGCGCGCAAACCGTGGCCGACGAACTGCAGTCCTGGGTCGAAGAGACGGACGTCGATGGCTTTAATCTCGCCTATGCCGTCACTCACGAAACCTTCCGCGACGTCGTTGAGCTGCTGGTGCCTGAGCTGCAAAAGCGCGGCGTCTTTAAGCAAGAGTACCGCGAGGGGACCCTGCGCGAAAAACTATTCGGCGCCGGTCCGCGTCTGGCCGCGCCTCACCCCGGTGTCAGCTACCGTCGCGATGCGCGCACGGCGGCCTCGGTAGAGGAGAAGGTGACATGATCGCTATCGATGACCTGCATAAAAGCTACCGCACGGCGGATGGCCGGCTCAGCGCGGTGCTGAAAGGGCTGTCGCTGCAGGTACCTGAACGCTCCATCACCGCGGTGGTGGGGCCGAGCGGCGCCGGTAAATCAACTCTCGCGCGCTGCATCAGCCTGCTGGAGCGCCCGGACAGCGGCAGCATTCGTATCAACGGCCAGGATCTGTCGGCGCTGTCCGGCGAGGCGCTGCGCCGGGAGCGGCGGGCGATTGGCACCGTATTCCAGTCCTCCGCACTGCTGAGCCGCCGGACCGCCTGGCAGAATATCGCCCTGCCGCTGGCGTGGCTTGGCGTGGTGGAGCGGGATATTCAGGCGCGGGTTGGCGAGCTGCTGGAGAGCGTCGGCCTTAGCCACAAAGCAGATGCCTGGCCGTCCCAGCTTTCGGGCGGCCAGCGCCAGCGGATCGGCATTGCCCGCGCCCTGGCGCTGCGCCCGTCGGTTCTGCTGGCGGATGAAGCCACCTCTGGGCTCGATCCTCAGGCCACGGCCTCGGTGCTGGCCCTGCTCAAGCGACTGCGCGACGAGTACCAGCTGGCGATCGTCCTGATCACCCATGAAATGGACGCCGTGCGCACGGCGGCGGATGCGGTGGCGGAGATCCACGACGGGACGATCGTCCAGTACGGGCGGATCGAAGATCTGCTGGCGCGTCCCGATTCTCTGCTTGGCCAGCAGCTGTTGCCGCTGACGCCGGCGGCAGCGGCCCACAGCGATCTGCTGCTGCGTCTGAGCTACCGCTGGGATGTACCGGTGGCTACCGACTGGATCAGCCGCCTGAGCCAGCAGTGGGCGCTGCAGATCGATCTCCTTGGCGGCCACGTCGAGGTGATTAACGGTCGGCTGGCCGGTCGCCTGCAGGCCGGAGTGCGCTTTCAGGGCGAACGCCTGTCGCCCGCGCGACTGCAGGACCTGTTGGCGCAGCTCGGCATGACGGCGGAGATCCTCGACAGCGCGCCGTTGCTCAGGGAGGCGGTATGAAACCGACAGTCATCAGCCAGGACACCCCCTGGGGCGAAATTCCTTCGCTGCTGCTCCCCGCCTATGGCGAAACCTGCTGATGGTGGCCATTGTCATGCTGTTTGTCGTCACTCTGGGAGGACTGGTGGGGGTAGTGTTGTTTAACGCCTCGCCGCGGGGGTTATTTCCGCACGCGTTGCTGTACCGGCTACTGAACTGGGTGGTCAACATGGGACGTTCGCTGCCGTTTCTGGTGCTGATGGCCGCCATTATCCCGTTCACTTACTGGCTGACCGGAACCACGATTGGCATCCCCGCCGCGGTGGTGCCGATGATTGCCGCCGGCGTCCCGTTCTTTGGCCGTCTGGTGGAGAACGCGCTGCGCGAGCTGCCGGCGGAGGTCACCGCGGTGGGCGTCGTTTGCGGTGGGTCGCGCTGGCAAATCATTGCTAGCGCGCAGCTCAGTGAAGCCTTGCCCGCGCTGGTGGCGGCGGTGACGCTAAACCTGGTCTCGATGATTGAGTATTCGGCTATCGCCGGGACCATCGGCGCCGGGGGCATCGGCTACCTGGCCGTGGTGTACGGCTATCAGCGCTTCGACAACCACATCATGATCGCGACGATCGTTGCCCTGATCGCCACGATCCAGTTGATTCAATTTTTGGGTGACCGCCTGGTCAACCGTTTACGCCACACGCAGGGGAACCTTGTATGACAACAGAGCAATTTGAGTTACGTAAAGCACGGCGCTGGCCCTGGCTGGCGGCGCTGGCGGTGATTATCCTGCTCGCCATCGCTTTCTGGTGGTGGCGGGGGCATACCCAAAGCCAGCAGGTGGTCTTCGGCAGCACGTTAAAAATTCACTACGAGCCGGCGATGGCCGGCGAGCAGCGGATCATTGAGTATATTAATCAGCATATTGCGCCCGATTACGGCCTGAAGCTGGAGGCGGTGGGGGTGCAGGATCCGGTACAAGCTGACCGCGCGGTAGCGGAAGGACAGTATGCCGGGACGATCTATCAGCATCAGTGGTGGCTCAAGCAGGTGGTGGACGCCAACGGCTTTGCGTTGTCGACTACGGTGCCGGTGTTCCAGTGGGCGTTCGGCATCTATTCCGACCGCTTCTCGTCGGTACAGGCGTTGCCCAATGGCGCGACCATCGTCGTGCCTGACGACGGCGCCAATCAGGGGCAGGCTCTGTGGCTGCTGCAGCGCATTGGGTTGATCTCACTCGACCCGGCGGTGGAGCCGCGCACGGCGAAGCTGAAAAATATTGTCGGCAACCCGCATCAGTTTGTCTTTAAAGAGCTGGATCTGCTGACCATGCCGCGGGCGTTAAATTCGGTGGATGCCGCCATCGGCTATGTCTCGCAATTTGACGCCGGGAAAGTACCGCGTGAGAAAGGCATATTATTCCCGCCGGCGCCGCGTACCTTTGCTTCGCAATTAGTGATTGGTACGCCGTATTTATCGCAGGAAAATATCGTCAAATTAAAACAGGCTTTTTCTGACCCGCGGATCCAGACGTGGTTAAAAACCACCGATGACCCGCTGGTAAAAGATGTATTAGTTCCGGTATCGGCGGAATAATCGTCCTGCACGACGTCTATTTTCGTTGTTATTTATTTCCCTTGAGGATGCGCGAAAGCGCGTCCTTTTTGTGCTGGTGTTTTAAATTAACTTATTGATTATGTTGATTTTAATAGCATGATTTGTTGTTTTGATTGTCGCCGCTCGAGGTTTATAACCGCTGATGACCTGCACAAAATAATAAGGTGAAAAAATGAGTACATTACCAGTGGATAATCCCGGTATCGCTTCGGTACCGGTCAGTAGCGTCGGGGATGTGGCGCGGCTAATTAATTCCGGCAGGGAACAGGCGAAATATGCGCGGATGATTGTGTTCCTCGCGCTGGGCGGCGTTTTTCTCGACGCCTATGACTTAACCACGCTCTCTTACGGTATTGATGACGTCGTGCGTGAATTTCGGCTCTCGCCGCTGCTGACCGGCCTGGTGACCTCCTCCATTATGGTCGGGACCATCGTCGGCAATATCATCGGCGGTTGGCTGACCGATAAATATGGTCGCTATTCGGTGTTTATGGCCGATATGTTCTTTTTTGTTATTTCGGCTATCGCCGCCGGGCTGGCGCCGAACGTCTGGGTGTTGATTGGCGCCCGCTTCCTGATGGGCATCGGCGTCGGCATCGACCTGCCGGTGGCGATGTCCTATCTGGCCGAGTTTTCCCGCTTTGCCGGCAAAGGCAACAAAGCGGCTCGCCTCGCGGCGTGGTGCCCGATGTGGTACGCCGCCTCGACCGTCTGCTTTCTCATTATCTTCGGCCTCTATTTTCTGCTGCCGCAGGAGCATCTGGACTGGCTGTGGCGCGCCTCCCTGTTGTTCGGCGCCGTGCCGGCGCTGCTGATTATCGCCATCCGCAGCCGGTTTATGAACGAATCCCCGCTGTGGGCGGCGAACCAGGGCGATCTGACCTCCGCGGTGCGAATCTTACGCGACTCCTGGGGGATCCATGCCCATGAGGTCCCGGCGGCGAAGCCGGCGCCGGCGCCGAAAGTGAGCTTCCGCGTGCTGTTCGAAAAACCCTACCGCGAGCGGACTATCGTCGCCGGGGTGATGAATATCTGTATCTCCTTCGAGTACACGGCGATTGCCTTTTTCCTGCCGTCAATTCTTGCCCAGTTCCTCGGGGCCGGCGTCTTCGAAACTATTTCGGCATCGCTGGGGCTGAACGCCCTGTTTGCTTTTACCGGTGGGCTGCTCGGTATGCATCTGGCGTGGAAATATCCTTCGCGTCATGTGGCGATAGCCGGCTTCGCCCTGCAGTTTGTGGCGCTGATTGTGCTGGCGCTGGTGGGGCAACCGCACGCGACGGCAGGTATCGTGCTGGCTATCGCGATGCTGGGGCTGTGGCTGTTCGCCGAAGGGTTTGGCCCGGGGGCGCAGCTGATGATCTACCCGGCGCTCTCCTATCCCACCGCCATTCGCGCCACCGGGGTCGGTTTCAGCCGGGCACTCTCCGGGATCGGCAGCGCGCTGGCGTTGTTTATTCTGCCGCTGCTGCAGGCCTCCCTCGGCACGCAGATGTTCTGGGTGGTCTCGCTTGCCGCCATTATTCCTATTTTCTTCCTGCTGGCGGTCCGTCATGAACCGACGCGAGAAGATATTGACGCAATCAATGAATAAGGAACCGACAATGACCTTGCTCTCCACAGGCACCGATTATGACGCGCTGGCAGCCGCCTTCCGCCCGATTTTCACCCGCATCGCCCAGGGCGCCGCGGAGCGCGAACAGCAGCGCATTCTGCCCGAGGAGCCGATCCGCTGGCTAAAGGAGGCGGGCTTCGGCACGCTGCGTATTCCTCGTGAGAAGGGCGGCTGGGGCGCTTCGCTGCCGCAGCTCAGCGCGCTGCTGATTGAGCTGGCGCAAGCGGACTCTAACCTGCCGCAGGCCCTGCGCGCGCACTTTGCCTTTGTGGAAGATCAGCTTAATCAGCCGGATTCCGCCGGGCGCGACCGCTGGTTTCGTCGCTTCCTCGACGGCGAGCTGGTGGGCAGCGGCTGGACGGAGATCGGCGCGGTTAAGCTGGGGGAGGTGAACACCCGGGTGACGCCGGCAGAGGACGGCTGGCGACTCGACGGCGAGAAGTTCTACAGCACTGGCGCGCTGTACGCCGACTGGATCGATGTGTTTGCCCGGCGCAGTGATACCGGTGGCGATGTGATCGCCCTGGTCAGCACCCAACAGCCCGGCGTGGCGCGGGAAGACGACTGGGATGGCTTTGGCCAGCGGCTGACCGGCAGCGGGACCACCCGCTTCACCGGCGCCCGGGTGGAAGCCGACCACGTCTACGATTTTGCCCAGCGCTTTCGCTATCAAACCGCGTTCTACCAGCATGTGCTGCTGGCGACCCTCGCGGGCATTGGCCTGGCGGTTGAGCGGGATGCCGCACAGGGCGTCAAACACCGCTCCCGGATGTACAGCCACGGCAACGCCGCCGTACCGCGCGATGACGCCCAGGTTCTGCAGGTGGTTGGGCAGATCAGCAGCTGGGCATGGGCGACCCGGGCCGCGGTCCTCCAGGCCGCGGAATCGCTGCAGCAGGCCTATGTGGCGCACGTCAGCGACGACGAAGCGTTGATTGCCCGGCGTAACCAGCTGGCGGAAGTGGAAGCGGCGCAGGCGCAGGTGATCGCCAGCGACTGGATCCCGCGGGCAGCGACGGAGCTGTTCAATGCCCTTGGGGCGTCGGATACGCGAAGCCGACTGGCGCTGGACCGTCACTGGCGTAATGCGCGGACGGTCGCCTCGCATAATCCGGTGATTTACAAGGCGCGCAATATCGGAAACTGGCTGGTGAACGGTGAAGCGCCGACCTTTATCTGGCAGATTGGCAATGGTGAGAAAACGGTGGGGTAAGCCCGTCGGCGACGGGGGGCTATGCCTCCCGCCGCCGGGAAAACTAAGGTTTATCCAGCGACCAGGTGGCGCTGCGCACGTCGACTTTCACCGGCAGCAGGCCGATGCGCGTAAAGGTATCCGCCAGCGCCTGCTGTTCGTTATACACCGCCGGCGTCATGCGTTCGGCGCCGTAGGGCAGGCGGGCCAGGGTCTTCAGCCAGATGGCTTTATCCAGCCCGGTTGAGGTCGACAGGAGGCCAGCGGCCTCGTCCTGATGGCTGTTCGCCCACGCGCTGAGTTTACCCAGCTCATCCACCACCTGTTTTGCCGTCTCCGGGTAGGTATCCGCAAACTTGCGGCTGGCGAGATAGAAGGTGTAGTGCGGCACCAGCCCCTCGGCGTTGCGTATTTGTCGGGCTTTCGCGTTGGTTTCCACTTCCGCGAGGAACGGATCCCAGATCACCCACGCATCAATCGCCCCGCGCTGGAAAGCGGCGCGGGCGTCCGCTGGCGGAAGATAGACCGGGGTGATGTCTTTATAGCTGAGGCCCGCTTTTTCCAGCGCGGCGACCAGCAGGTAGTTGACGTCAGACCCCTTGTTCAGCCCCACGCGCTTGCCTTTCAGGTCGGCCACGCTGTGGATTGCCGACTGTTCAGGCACCACAATGGCTTCCGTTTTCGGGTTAGCGGGGGAGTGGGCAAGGTAGACCAGATCGGCTTGCGCCGCCTGGGCAAAGGCCGGAGGCGCATCGCCGGTCGCGGCCAGATCGATACTGCCGACGTTGAGCCCCTCAAGCATTTGCGGCCCGGCGGGGAATTCGACCCAGCGTACGGCAATACCCTGTTTTTTCAGGCTTTCATCCAGGGTGCCGCGATATTTCAGCAGCGCGAAGATGTTCGCCTTTTGATAGCCGATGTTGACGGTCTCCGGCGCTTTGGCCAGCGCGGAGGCGGAAAGGGCGGCGAGGACCAGCAGCCACGCGGGGCGGAATCGGTTGGACATTGTCTGTTCTCCTTAGCGTTTTGCGTAAGGTAACAAACAGCGCTTATAACCATTAAATAACTAAATTTTAATTGATATAACAAAAATGGGGGGAGAGCCCGCCGCGGCGACGCGCGGCGGGCCAGCAGGTTAATCGCAGGCGACAATCTTCATCGCCAGCCCCCCGCGAGAGGTTTCCCGGTACTTGGCGTTCATGTCTTTGCCGGTTTCGTACATGGTCTCAATGACTTTATCGAGGCAGACGCGCGGCTCGCTGGTCCGGCGCAGCGCCATTCGCGCGGCGTTGACCGCTTTCACGGCGGCGATAGCGTTGCGTTCGATGCACGGCACCTGCACCTGGCCGGCGACAGGGTCGCAGGTCAGACCGAGGTTATGCTCCATGGCGATCTCTGCCGCGATGCACACCTGGCCCGGGCTGCCGCCCAGCAGTTCAGCCAGACCGGCCGCCGCCATCGAGCAGGCGACGCCCACTTCACCCTGGCAGCCCACTTCGGCGCCGGAGATCGAGGCGTTCATCTTATAGAGCGAACCAATCGCGCTGGCCACCAGCATATAGCGCGCCAGGGAGTTGCTGTTCACCTTGCGGATAAACTTGTCGTAATAGGCCAGTACTGCCGGCACGATACCGCAGGCGCCGTTGGTCGGCGCCGTCACCACCCGGCCGCCGGCGGCGTTCTCTTCGTTCACCGCGAGGGCGAACATATTGATCCAGTCGACCACCGCCATCGGGTCGCTGTTGGTGGTGTCCTGGCTCACCAGCATGCGGCGCAGCGCGGCAGCCCGGCGCGGAACGCGCAGTTTGCCCGGCAGGACGCCTTCGGTGGTGATGCCGCGCTCAATACCGGCGCTCATCACTTCCCACACCGCGGCGAAGTGTTGCTCCAGCGCCTCTTTACTGTGCAGCGCCAGTTCGTTCTGCATCATCAGGCCGGAGAGCGACAGCCCGGTTTCGCGGCAGTGACGCTGCAGGTCGGCGGCGTTTTTATAAGGATAAGGGACGGCCACCGGCGCGTCGGTAGTCTGGCCGAAGTGCGCTTCATCGACGATAAAGCCGCCGCCGATGGAGTAGTACGTCTGGCTGTAGAGCGCCTGGTCGCCGGCCAGGGCGGTGATGCGCATGCCGTTCTCATGCAGCGACAGGTTGTCGGCATGGAAATTCATGCACTGATCGACCGGGAAGTCCACTTCGTGCTGGCCGTTGGCCAGCATCAGGCGACCATGGGTGTTAACGTCCTGAATAAAGCCAGGGATAGCGTCGATGTCGACGGTGTCCGGCAGGTTGCCGGCAAGCCCCATGATAATCGCGATATCGGTATGGTGGCCTTTACCGGTCAGGGAGAGGGAGCCGTAGACGTCGACGACCACTTTGCTCACCTCGGCCAGCAGGCCGCGCGCGATCAGGTCGTCAGTGAATTGTTTGCCCGCTTTCATCGGCCCAACGGTATGGGAGCTGGAAGGGCCAATGCCGATTTTAAAGATATCGAATACGCTGATCATATGTATTCCCGTGCTGTCGGAAAGCGCGCCGCCGTTCAGCGG
>NZ_JBEAHS010000033.1:0-152205 GCF_040062505.1 Klebsiella sp. JN_Kp127 | reverse complement strand
CGATGGTAGTGTGGGGTCTCCCCATGTGAGAGTAGGGAACTGCCAGGCATCAAATAAAGCAGAAAGCTCAGTCGAAAGACTGAGCTTTTTGTTTTTGCGTTTAAAAAGAACCCCGTCCCGAAAGGTGCGGGTTTTTTTCTGTGTGGGGCATGCCTCCCCGCTGGCGCTGCGCTTACCGGGGCTACGGATCCGTAGCCCGGACAAGGTGCGCAGCACCGCCTCCGGGGAAAATCCCGCCATACCCGCACCATTATCTTCATTCAAAGCAACATAAAACCCCGTCATGGCAAACCCTTCGCCATAATCCACTTTTTCCTTGCCTCTGCGCTGGCGTTGATCGCGAAAACCGTGCTTGCGAAAAAAAATGTGAATGCAATCACATATAAAGATATAACAATTATATAACATTTAGTTTACTAACTAATTTGTCTGCGTGACGTGGTACGCCCGACAAGACAGACTGCAGTCTTTGCTGGAGCAATATAACAATGACAGAGAGTAGCATTACCGAACGGGCCGCGCCGGAGCAGGCCGATACCCGTCGTCGTATTTGGGCAATTGTTGGCGCTTCCTCGGGAAATCTGGTTGAGTGGTTTGATTTTTACGTCTACTCATTCTGCTCGCTCTATTTTGCCCATATCTTCTTTCCCTCCGGAAACACCACCACTCAACTTTTACAAACGGCAGGCGTATTCGCCGCTGGATTTCTGATGCGTCCTATCGGTGGGTGGCTGTTTGGTCGGATCGCCGACCGCCGCGGACGTAAAGCTTCCATGCTTATTTCGGTCTGTATGATGTGCTTTGGTTCACTGGTGATTGCCTGCCTGCCGGGCTACGCGGTCATCGGCACCTGGGCTCCGGCGCTGCTGCTGTTGGCCCGTCTGTTTCAGGGGCTGTCGGTCGGTGGAGAATATGGCACCAGCGCGACCTATATGAGTGAAGTGGCGATTGAAGGAAAGAAAGGCTTCTATGCCTCTTTCCAGTACGTCACGTTAATTGGCGGTCAACTGCTGGCGGTATTAGTGGTCGTGGCGCTCCAGCAGGTGCTGAGCGACGAAGATTTGCATGCCTGGGGATGGCGTATTCCTTTTGCTCTCGGGGCAGTGCTGGCTATCGTCGCGCTGTGGCTGCGTCGCCAGCTGGACGAAACCTCGAAGCAGGAGACCCGGGCGCTGAAAGAGGCTGGCTCATTTAAAGGGTTGTGGCGTAATCGCCGGGCTTTCGTGATGGTGTTGGGCTTTACTGCCGCCGGATCGCTGACCTTCTATACCTTTACTACCTATATGCAAAAGTATCTGGTCAACACGGCGGGCATGACGGCCAGCACCGCCAGCGTGATCATGACCGCGGCGCTGTTCGTTTATATGCTGGTTCAACCGCTGTTCGGCGCCTTTTCGGATAAAGTTGGCCGCCGTACCTCCATGCTGTGCTTTGGCGTGCTGGCGACATTATTTACCGTGCCAATCCTGAGCGCCTTGCAAAAAGTGAGCTCACCCTATGCTGCCTTCGGCCTGGTGATCTGCGCCTTGCTGATTGTCAGTTTCTATACCTCGATCAGCGGCATCCTGAAGGCCGAGATGTTCCCGGCGCAGGTTCGCGCGCTTGGGGTAGGGCTGTCCTATGCCGTCGCGAATGCCCTGTTTGGCGGCTCGGCGGAATATGTCGCGCTGTCGCTGAAATCGGCGGGGATAGAGCACGCGTTCTACTGGTACGTGACGGTGATGGCGGCCATCGCCTTCCTGGTCTCCCTGATGCTGCATCGCAAAGGCAAAGGCCTGCGTCTTTAGCCGTTACTGGTGCGCCAGTTGCCAAACAGCGTAGCCGGTGGTCGCGCCGGCTACATCCCAGGCGAAATCCTTCCAGCTCCAGCCGCTGCCTGCCGGGCGGCTGTCCCAAAGCTCTTTTGAGGCGCCGAGGCTGACGGAAAACATCAGGCCGATAGCAGCGCTGCGGTCCCGGCTGTAACCCTGATGTTGCGCATATTCATTGCCGGCGGCAGACAGCATCGCCGAGGCCAGAAAATGCTGGGCTTTGTCCTGACCGGACCATGCATCATTTGCCATGTGGCTGCAGCCCGTTAACATCAGCGAAGCAATCACGATTATCGTACGCATAGCGCTTCCAGAAAAAAGCCCCGTCGAGGCGGGGCTGATTGTCAGAGAATACGGCTGATCAGCCGGTCAATGCGGATCCGCCGCAGTCGGCGGATCAGTTTACGCACTTTCACCGGATAGTCGGCAATACTTTGCAGATCCCGATAATGTTTCACCACCGTGGTGTGGGTGCGGATGAGCTTCAGCTCTTTCTCCCGCATGGCTCCCAGCTGCTGCTTTGGATCGTGGATCAGAATGGCATTTTCCAGATCGAGTCGCCAGGCGCGCGGGTTAAGGTTGTTGCCGGTGAGCAGCATCCACTCGTCGTCAACCCACATGCCCTTCAGGTGGTAGCTGTTATCGTCATCCTTCCACAGGCGGACGATCAGCTGATCGGTATTCACATAATACTGCAGCCGGCTGAGGAAACGCCGCAGGTTGATCTCATACAGATAAGGAAGCGCGCCGATGATTTTAAACGGCTGATCTTCCGGAATATAGAAATCGTTAGCGGTTTTATCGCCGACAATAATCTCCACCTGTTTACCGTCGCGCAGCAGCTGGATGATATTTCTTACCAGCACGGCAGGAAGGTTGAAGTAGGGGGTGCAGATCGTTAACTTGTGCTCGGCACAGGGCATCAGGTGAAAGATAGTTTTGTTCAGCAGGCTGGATTTCCCCAGGCCTACCAGCGGGGTGACGGAGAGTTCTTCGTCACCGGCGGTGCCGACAAAATGGTAGCTGCGGTCGCGCAGCTCCTGACGGTACTGGCGAATATCGTTTTTGATTTCCGGACTTTTTGGCCGATCCGGTCTGTCGAGACGATTCACGCCGCGTCCCTGAACCAGATTATTGTCGACCCAGTCGAACATGACGTCCGCCATTTTGCCGTTACGGATGCACTGATAGCGGTCATAGCGGTACTTATCATGCTGATGCAGATAAACATCGTTCAGGCTGGCGCCGCTGTAGAGGACGCAGTCATCGATAATAAAGCCTTTGAAATGGAGAACGCCGAGCGCCTCCCGGGTGTTAATCGGCACGCCGTAAACGGGGATCTCTACGCCCGGATTTTCATTGGCCATCCGACAATACCAGTCAGCATTGGTGTTGGAGGCGGCGGCGCCGATACGGCCACGTTGAGCGCGGTGCCAGTCAACGAGGACGCGAACATCCAGTTGCGGACGCTGACGTTTGGCGTCATAAAGGGCCTGCAAAATTCCTTTTCCGCCATCATCTTGCTCCAGGTAGAGCGCAATAATGCATATACGCTGAGTGGCGTTGGCAATCCGGGTCAGTAACGCTTCCCTGAAATCCGCAGGGGCGTAAAAGAACTCTACATCATCAACTGACTGAGAAAGCTTAGGGAGTTGGGCAAGGTGTTGTTGATGTTTATTACGCTTAAATTTTGACAACATCACAGTGCGTTTCTTCTCTGTTTATTGAAGGGTCTTCTGTACCATGCAGACGACGTAAGCGGGCAATAATACCATTACTACCCGCTAATGTGGTCAACAATTGCGGTCAGCGTCGCGCGATTATCCCTGATTCAGGGGCAGCGACAGACTGACAATCCCATCTTCCAGCTGAATATCAACGGTGAATCCCAGCTTTCTGGCGAGGCCGATCATGCCTCGGTTATTCGGCATCGTAATCCCATTCAGCCGTTGCAGGCCATGGCTTTGCGTATAGGCGATCAGCTTTTCCAGCAGCCTTCGCCCCAGGCCTAACCCTTTCAAATCTGAACGGACCAGCACAGCAAACTCGGCATCAATATTGTCAGGGTCGGAGATCGCCCGCGTCACGCCGAGGATCTCGCTCTGTTCCGCGGTGGTCCTGACGGCGACGAACGCCATTTCTCGATCGTAGTCGATCTGGGTCATATTGGCTAAGTCGTCATGGGTAAATTCGTTGATCTCACTAAAATAGCGATAATAGAGATCTTCTTTGGTGACCTGAGCGATAAACGCGAGCAACTGCGGTTCATCTTCCGGAAGGATCGGCCGGAACAGACAGCGATCGCCATTTTTCATCACCACCCACTCCTCCAGCTGGTGCGGATAGGGACGAATAGCGAGACGGCTTTCACTGTCGCCGCTAAAGGGAGCAAGCCCCAGGGTAACGTCCAGCGCCGTAAACTCGTTGCCGGAGGCGAGCAGGGGATGAATATCCAGCCGCTGGATCTCCGGGCAGTCGACGATCAGGTTCGAGACCTGAACCAGCAGCTGGCTTAAGCCTGCGATATCCAGCGGTCGCAATGCGCTGCGGCCGCGGATCTTCTTATTTTTGATCGCCTGGATCACCAGATAACGCGCCAGGTTCATATTCAGCGGCGGCAGCGCCACAGCGGCCTGGTCCTCGGCCCGCCACTCCACGCCGCCTTCGCCCAGCATAATCAACGGGCCGAAGAGGGGATCGTGCTCAACCACCACTCTCAGCTCCTGGGCGCCGGCGCGATTGGCCATACTCTGCACCAGCAGGCCATGAATGCGCGCCTGGGGCCAGGCCAGCCTGACGCGATCGATCATCGCATCCGCTGCCTGCTGTACTTCTGCCGCGGTACGCAGATACAACATGACCCCCTGTACTTCTGATTTGTGCGGAATATCCGGGGAACGCAGCTTCAACGCAACCGGATAGCCTATCTGCTCAGCGATATGCACCGCTTCCGCGCTGTCAGCGGCGATCCAGGTTGGCAGTGTGTGGATACCGTAGGCCCGGAGCACCGGGCTGACCTCGTGGGTATCCAGCGTGGTGGCGCCGTTATCTATCGCTTGCTGGAGCAGAGCATGCGCTTCGCTGGTATTGGCGGTTAACGAGTCCGGCAGCACTGGAGTCTCGCGCAGCTGTTTCTGGTTACGGCGGTACTCGACCATATGCATAAAGGCGGTGATGGTGCCCTCCGGCGTACGGTAGGTGGGAAGGCCGGTATCGCTGAACAGCCGTCGCGCCTCCTGGGAAGAGAATTCGCCGCACCAGTTGGTCAGCACGGTGACATATTTGCCACGCGGATGGTGCTTCAGGGCGTCTATCAGCGCCAGGGCGCTCTCGGTGCCCGGCGCGGCGGCGCTGGGCGAGTGGATCACCAGCAGCGCGTCGTAGTCCTGACTGCTAAGCAGAATGTTCACCGCCCGCTGATAGTGTTCGCTGCTGGCGTCATCGCGTAGATCCAGTGGGTTGGCGATCTCAACGCCGCCAGGCAGCGCCTGGCGCAGGGCGTCGCGCGTCTCCTCACTGAGGGTCGCCAGCTTACCGTTACGCAACCAAAGCTCATCCAGCGCCAGCGCCGCCGGCGCCGCGCCGTTGCTGACGATCATCAGTTTTTCACCGCGCAGCGGGCGCATATGGCTCAGGGTTTCTACGGCGGAGAACAGCTCATGGGTATCCTGGACCCGCAGCAGACCAGCACGCTGGATGGCCGCGTCCCATGCCGGATCCATCCCTGAATTGACGTGCAACAGTTTCTGCGCCGCGGGACTACGGCCGCTTTTGATCACCAGGATTGGCTTGTTTCGCGAGGCGCTGCGCGCGGCGGAGACAAACCGGCGCGCGTCGCTGAGATGCTCAAGGTAAAGCAAAATGGCGCTGGTTTTGCTGTCGCGGGCCAGAAAGTCCAACAGGTCATCGACATCTATATCCAGGCTATCGCCCAGCGCGATGAAGTAGGAAAACCCCATCTCGCGCTGTTGCGCCCAGTCAAGGATGGTGTTGGAGACGGCGGCCGACTGCGAGATAAAGGCCAGTTTACCGCGGTGGATCGCGACCGGCGAAAAGCTGGCGTTCAGGCCTTGCCACGGCGCCAGCAGCCCCAGGCTGTTTGGGCCGAGCAGGCGCATCTGATAGCGTGCAGCGCATTCGAGCAGCGCCGGATACTGTTCCGGCTGCGAAGAGAGGATGATGCAGGTCTTGCAGCCTTTCTGCCCCAGGGCTTCGAGCAACTCGAGATTACGTCGCGCGTTGGTACAAAGCACCGCCAGATCCGGCGTAAACGGCAGCTTCTCGATGGTGGGCCACGCCAGCACCCCAAGCACCGCCTTCCAGGCGGGGGTCACCGGCAGTACCGGGCCATTGAAGCCGCCGGCTAGCAGGTTGCGCATCATGAGATAGCCAGCGCGCTGCGGCTTCATTGATGCGCCAATAACGGCGATGGATTTTGGTCGCAGCAGCGCTTCCAGGCCTCGTTGGCTCATACCGGTCTCCTTTCATCCCAGTGACCGAATGATTTTAAACGTTTTCCACCTGGCCCGCTGTGATACTGCCCTTATGCTGGGTTTTTCCCGCCAGGTAGCGGGTCCGAAAGCGGGTGAAGTGTTCGCCAAGCGCTGCGGCGGCCGGCGCATCGCCCGCCAGATCCAGCAGGGCGATGGCCACTTCCGCGGTACAATATTGTCCGTCGGCGTGCGCCTCGCGCAGATGGTAGGCTGAGATGCGCGACAGATCGACGGAGATGATCGGCAGCGCGTCCAGATAAGGGCTCTTACGGAACATTTTACGCGCTTCGGTCCATGTGCCGTCGAGCATGATAAACAGCGGCGGTTTGCCGGACGGTGGCGCGCTCAGGACCTGGCGCTCCGGTGCGGCGTAGGAGGCGGGGAACACCACCATCGGCTGGTAATCGGGATGGGCGACCAGATCGAGCAGCCCCTGCGGCGGCTCGGTTCTCGACCATTGATAAGCCTCGGTATTCGGCAGAATATCGGCGATGAGCCGGCCGGTGTTGCTGGGCTTCATCGGCTCCGTATCAAACATCACCAGGCAGAAACGGCTGGTAGCCTGCGCCGGCGTTAACGTGGCGCACAGGCACTGCTTGAGCGGCAGCAGACAGCGCTGGCAGCGGCGGATGCGGTTGCCGCGAGCAAGGAAAGGGCGGGTGGCTCGCGCGAGACGTTCGGCGCGCAGGCGAAGGACAGCGTTATCAGTCATGGGAGTCGCTAGTGAAAAACGCTATTGTCGCAGAGGCGAAAACGGGGCACAAGCGGTGCCCCGGAGGGATTACTGCTGTCCGGCTTCGTTCAGCCAGCTATCAAATGGCGCTTTTGGCACCGCGCCATTGAGCATGTCGATCACTTCGCCATTTTTGAACATCATAATGGTCGGGATGCTGCGGATACGAAACCGTGCGCTAAGCTCACGTTCCGCTTCGGTGTTAACTTTCACAAAACGCATCTTCCCGCTACGCTCTTCCGCGACGTCCTCAAAGATCGGCGCGAAGCTGCGGCAGGGACCGCACCATGGCGCCCAGAAATCGACAACGACCGGCAGATCGTCCTTTAAGAGTTTATCCAGCGTTGCCCCGGTCGCGTTGATGACGTCGCCATCAAAAAGATCGTGACCGCAGCGTCCGCACTTTGCGCCATCCGCGCTACGATCGTCCGGGAGGCGGTTCAGAGCCTGACAACTGGCACAAACGGTATTCATAACTAACCTCTGGTTATGGGTTGCAACGTGGCACGTGGCCGATATGTTTCTGTGATGTTACATATTATCGATTAAGTGTTATTTAAGGACAATGCGTTTTGTTCGATGAGTGCAATAGAGGCCGTCTTTTAAACGAAATCATGGCGAAGCGATGACACATCGGGTAATCTGCGCGCTTCGCGCAGCGCAGGTGGAGAAAATTGATGAGCGACGAACTGAAAAATAAAAGCGGCAAGGTCAAAGTGATGTATGTCCGCAGTGATGATGATTCTGACAAACGCACCCATAACCCACGTACCGGGAAAGGGGGAGGTCGTCCAGGAAAATCTCGTGTTGACGGCCGCAGCCGCCCTGCGCGTGACGAACGAAACAGCCGCGGTGACGATCGTAAACGCGATGACCGCAAGCGTGATGAGCGCAAGCGCGATGATTTTAATCGTGACGATGCGTCCCCGTGGCGTACCGTTTCTCGCGCTCCTGGCGATGAGACGCCGGTAAAAGAGGATCACGGCGGGATCAGCGGGAAGAGCTTTATCGATCCGGAAGTACTGCGTCGCCAGCGCGCGGAAGAGACCCGCGTGTATGGTGAAAACGCCTGTCAGGCCCTGTTCCAGAGCCGCCCGGAAGCCATTGTCCGCGCCTGGTTTATCCAGAGCGTGACGCCGCGCTTTAAAGAGGCGCTGCGCTGGATGGCGGCTAACCGTAAAGCCTATCATGTGGTTGATGAAGCCGAGCTGGCGAAAGCCTCCGGGACCGATCACCACGGCGGCGTCTGCTTCCTGATCAAAAAACGCCACGGTACCTCTGTTGCCCAGTGGGTCGCGAAGGCCGCAGAAGAAGATTGCGTTCTGGCGCTGGAGGACGTGGGTAACCCGCACAACCTCGGGGCGATCATGCGCAGCTGCGCGCACTTCGGCGTGAAGGGTGTTGTGGTTCAGGATGCCGGCGTGCTGGAGTCCGGCGCGGCGATCCGTACGGCGGAAGGCGGTGCGGAACATGTTGAACCGATCACCGGCGACAGCTTCATCGATACTCTGGATCAGTTCCGTCAGGCGGGCTACGCGATTGTCTCGACCTCCAGCCATAATGGTACCCCGCTGTTTAAAGCCGAGCTGCCGAAGAAAATGGTGCTGGTGTTAGGCCAGGAGCGCGATGGCCTGTCGGATGCAGCGATCTCCAGCGCGGACCTCAGCGTCGCCATCGATGGTACCGGCAATGTCGAAAGCCTGAACGTCTCTGTGGCGACCGGCGTCCTGCTGGCGGAATGGTGGCGTCAGAACAAGGCGTAATACCTGTCCCTGAATACAAAAGCCAGCTGATGCTGGCTTTTTTTATGGCTGTCGATCACTCGCTTTCGGCGGGAAGGACCGGTATCCAGTCAATCGGCGCTTCGCCGCGATCGGCCAGCCACTGATTGGTCTGCACGAAATGGTTGCTGCCAAAGAAGCCGCGATGCGCGGAGAGCGGTGAAGGGTGCGGCGCCTTCAGTACGCAGTGGCGCTGGCGATCGATAATCGCGCCTTTCTTCTGCGCATGGGAGCCCCACAGCAGAAAGACCACCCCCTCGCAGTGCTCATTGATTAACGCGATTACCTTATCGGTAAACGTCTCCCAGCCGAGGCTGGCGTGCGAGTGCGCCTGCCCGGCGCGGACGGTCAGGACCGTATTAAGCAAGAGCACCCCCTGGCGCGCCCAGCTTTCCAGGTAACCATGGGTAGGGCGGGTAAAGCCAGGGATAGTGGCCTCCAGCTCTTTGTACATATTCAGCAGCGAGGGCGGGATTGCGACGCCCGGGCGAACCGAGAACGCCAGACCGTGGGCTTGCCCCGGGCCGTGATAGGGGTCCTGACCGAGAATGACGACTTTGACATCGCCCAGTTCGGTAAAGCGAAACGCATTAAAGACATCTTTTTGCGGTGGATAGATGGTGATCCCGGACTGGCGCTCTTCGGCGACGGTCTTCAGAGTATTGAGAAAATAGGGTTGTTGCTTTTCATCCGCCAGCACGTCATGCCAGGTTAAAGGTGTGGTCATCTTGCTCTCCTGCAAAGGGTCATCGCTATAGCTTAACGGCTTCTTTCTACAGAACAAAATCGGCACGGCTTGACGCGGGCCTTTATGCAAAAAAAATTGAAAATTTACAAAATTATTTATAGCAGCTAATGGCGTAACTTGATGTAAAACAATAAAATCCTTGCATACCCACTTAGAGTGAGTGGTTTTTGTTGATTTACATCAAAGAATGCCGAGGGTGCGGCTGATATATATACACTCATACAACAATGGTTTTACCAATTGGCCGCGAAGAGGCCAAAATCGAATAAACACTGCCTGGGAGGCATCAAATGATTACTGGTATCCAAATTACTAAAGCGGCAAACGACGACCTGCTGAACTCTTTCTGGCTGCTGGATAGCGAAAAAGGCGAAGCGCGTTGCCTGTGCGCCAAAGGTGGTTTTGCGGAAGATGACGTGGTGGCGGTCAGCAAACTGGGTGAAATCGAATACCGTGAAATTCCGGTAGACGTGAAACCAGAAGTTCGCGTGGAAGGCGGTCAGCACCTGAACGTTAACGTGCTGCGTCGCGAAACCCTGCTGGACGCGGTTGAGCATCCGGAAAAATACCCGCAGCTGACCATTCGTGTTTCCGGCTACGCGGTACGCTTCAACTCCCTGACTCCGGAACAGCAGCGCGACGTTATCGCTCGTACCTTTACCGAAAGCCTGTAAGGCTAACGCCAGATGTGAAAACGCCGGGATATCCCGGCGTTTTTTTTACTCTTCGCTGGACGCTGATGGCGTCCCGGTCGCGCTTGGCTTCCGGCGCTTACCGATATTTTTCGTATCGCGGTGGCGCTTCTTCACCCGCGGCTTCTCTTTTTCTTTCTCTTTTTTCTCGGCGCGTTTCGCCAGCACTTTCTTCGATGGTTTACCGGTCAACTTCTCGCTTGGCGCGCGGGTTTTGGGTCGCAATTCATCAATCACGCGAGCTTTCAGCGGTTCTTCAACGTAGCGGCCGATCTTGCCCAGCAGCAGGTGATCGTGCGCTTCAACCAGCGAAATCGCGGTGCCTTTCTTACCTGCACGGCCGGTACGACCGATACGGTGCAGATAGATGTCGGCGGTGCGCGGCATATCGAAGTTAAAGACGTGGCTGACGTCCGGAATATCGATACCGCGGGCGGCGACGTCGGTGGCGATCAGCACGTTTACGCGGCCGTCGGTCAGACGCTTAATGGCTTCGTTACGCTTGGCCTGCACCATCTCGCCTTCCAGCCAGCAGGTGTTAATCCCCGCTTCACGCAGCCAGTTGGCCAACTCATGCACGCGCTCGCGCTTGCGCACAAAGACGATAGCGCGGGTAGCTTCCGGCTGTTGCAGCAGATTCACCAGCAGCCTGGTCTTATGTTCGATATCGTCCGCGCGATAGTACCATTGATGGATTTTCTTACGCTCGCGAGTCGACGGGGTAGCGGAAACTTCAACCGGCTCTTCCAGCAGGCGCTCAGCGAAGTCTTTGATCGCATCGCCTTCCAGCGTCGCGGAGAACAGCATGGTCTGCTTGCGCCAGCGGGTTTCACCGGCGATGGTTTCGATATCCTGCGCAAAGCCCATGTCCAGCATGCGGTCGGCTTCATCGAGGATCAGGGTCTCGACGGCGCGGCAGTCGAAGTTCTCTTCTTTTATATACTGCAGCAGGCGACCAGTGGTGGCGACCACGATGTCCTGGTTTTCGCTGAACACTTCCGCGTGGTTCATGTAGGCTACGCCGCCGGTAATGGTGGCGATATCCAGATGGGTATGCTTCGCCAGCTCGCGGGCGTGGTCAGCCACCTGCATCGCCAGCTCACGGGTCGGCGTCAGGATAAGAATACGCGGCGGGCCGGATTTCTTACGCGGGAAATCGAGCAGGTGCTGCAACGCTGGCAGCAGATACGCCGCCGTTTTACCGGTGCCGGTCGGCGCTGAACCGAGAATGTCACGGCCATCGAGCGCAGGCGGAATAGCGGCGGCCTGAATGGCTGTCGGGCGAGTGAAACCTTTATCCTGGAGGGCTTCCAGCAGGTTTTCATCGAGTTCAAGTTCGGAAAAAGTCGTTACAGTCATGTTCTACCTCTGAGTGGGCCGCCGATTATAGACGTTACTGACGTAATGTTCATCTGTTTGTAAGGCTATCTGTTCTCCGGTATTGTGCATAGCCTTACGTTCAGGAGTTTTTTGTCGGCAAGGTTATTGAGGATGTCTCAGTCGAAGTTTGCGCTGCCGCGCAATGGTTTTACCTTCAAACAGTTTTTTGTCGCCCACGATCGTTGCGCGATGAAGGTGGGTACCGACGGCATTTTGCTCGGCGCCTGGGCGCCGATTGCCGGGGTGAAACATGTGCTGGATATTGGCGCCGGCAGCGGCCTGCTGGCGCTAATGCTCGCGCAGCGTACCGGCGATGATGTGCGTGTCGATGCGGTCGAACTGGATGAGGAGGCCGCCGCCCAGGCGCAGGAAAATGCCCTTGCGTCGCCATGGGCTTCGCGGGTTGAGGTCTGTCAGGCCGATATCCATCAGTGGCAGCCGCCGCAGACCCGACGCTATCAACTGATAATCAGTAACCCGCCCTTTTTTGCGGAAGGGGTGCCTTGCGCCACCTCGCAGCGGGAGCAGGCGCGGTATACCACGACGCTCGATCACGCTTCTCTGCTGACCTGTGCCGCTGAGCATATCACCGAAGAAGGATTTTTTTGCGTGGTGCTGCCGGTCGATATCGGTAATGCGTTTATCGAACGGGCAACCGCGATGGGCTGGCACCTGCGACTGCGCACTGACGTGGCGGAGACCGAGATGCGGCCGCCGCATCGGGTGCTGCTGGCTTTCTCCCCGACGGCGGGGGAGTGTTTCAGCGACAGGCTGGCGATCCGCGGGCCAGAGCAGCAGTATTCAGAAGGCTTTACCGCTCTGACCGAGGATTTTTATCTCTTTATGTGAGCCAGGGGCGACAATATCGACGGACCGCTGTTCGGCAGCGGCTGCGGATAGTCGAGGGTGTAATGCAGTCCCCGGCTCTCTTTGCGCAACATCGCGCAGCGTACGATAAGTTCCGCCACCTGCACCAGATTGCGCAGCTCCAGCAGATTATTCGAGACGCGGAAGCGGGCGTAATACTCATCCAGCTCCTGCTGCAGCATGGTAATGCGCCGCAGGGCGCGCTCCAGCCTGCGGGTGGTGCGCACAATCCCCACGTAATCCCACATCAGCAGGCGCAGCTCGTGCCAGTTATGTTGGATAACCACCAGTTCATCCGGGATCTCCACCTGACTTTCATCCCACGCCGGCAGGGTGCTGACCTTCTGGGCCAGCGGCAGGCGACGGGCAATATCTTCTGCGGCGGACCAGCCGTAAACCAGACACTCCAGCAGCGAGTTCGAGGCCATACGGTTCGCGCCGTGCAGCCCGGTATAGCTGACTTCGCCGATGGCGTATAACCCATCGACGTCGGTGCGGCCATTATCATCCACCATCACGCCGCCGCAGGTGTAATGCGCGGCAGGGACGACCGGCACCGGATCTTTGGTTAAATCAATTCCCAGACCGAGCAGCTTTTCGTAAATCATCGGGAAGTGCTGGCGAACAAACGCCTCGGGTTTATGGCTGATATCAAGGAACATACAGTCAACGCCAAGGCGCTTCATCTCATGATCGATGGCGCGGGCGACGATATCGCGTGGGGCCAACTCGCCGCGTTCGTCAAAGTCCGGCATAAAGCGGGTGCCGTCCGGGCGTTTAAGGTGGGCGCCTTCGCCGCGCAGCGCTTCGGTCAGCAGGAAATTGCGCGCCTGCGGATGATACAGCGCGGTGGGGTGAAACTGGTTGAATTCCAGATTCGCCACCCGGCAGCCCGCCCGCCAGGCCATCGCGATACCGTCTCCGGAAGAGACGTCGGGGTTAGTGGTGTATTGATAAACCTTGGCGGCTCCGCCGGTGGCGAGCACCACCGCCTTCGCGCTGCAGGTTTCCACGCGCTCTTTATTGCGGTTCCAGATCCATGCCCCGACCACCCGGCGCGTGCCCGGCAGGCCAATCTTATCCGATACGATCAAGTCGACGGCATTGCTGCGCTCAAGGATGCGGATATTGGGATGGGCGAGGGCTTTATCGACCAGCGTCGTCTCCACCGCTTTGCCGGTAGCGTCGGCGGCGTGAAGAATGCGCCGATGGCTGTGGCCTCCTTCGCGCGTGAGATGATAGCTCTCTTCGCCATTGGCCTGGACCTGGGTGTCAAACAATACGCCCTGATCGATAAGCCACTGGACGCATGGCCTGGCGTTGCTGGCGACGAAGGTGACCGCATGGCGATCGCATAACCCTGCGCCGGCGATCAGGGTATCTTCGACATGGGATTCAATACTGTCGGTCTCGTCGAAGACGGCGGCAATCCCGCCCTGCGCATAGAACGTCGAACCTTCGCTGATCGGCCCTTTGCTCAACACCGTCACCGAACTGTGCTCTGCCAGGCGCAGCGCAAGAGAGAGGCCGGCAGCGCCGCTGCCGATAATCAACACATCACAAGAGAAGTCAGGAGTGGTATTCATCGTCTTTGTTTAATTTACTAAACACATTTAGCTCACAATAGCACCAGCTCGTGAGGAATCGTACAATTTTTTTTAACGGGCGTTGTGACGGCTAAACAGCAGACGAGCGGAAACGGTCTGGAGCACAGCGAAAATGAGACGCGTGGCAGGTTGATAGCATTGGATTTTATAGTGAAATAAACGCCGTGTTACGATACCCTTCAGACGGGCCTGCGCTTTTTCTTATTGACTAACCTATCGTTTAGCAACCTGGGCATATAATGATTGATAACGATCTGCCACCGTTGCCAGACAAAAAACAAAAGCGTAACGGAACTTTATTGTTTTCATACACTCCAAGAGTCAGCTTGCTCATAATGCAGATTTTGGGTGGTGTTTTGAAGACGCATGGGAATTGGGTTTGGGGAGACATTACCTCGGATGAGCGAGCAGTTAACGGATCAGGTCCTTGTTGAACGGGTCCAGAAAGGAGATCAGAAAGCGTTTAATTTGCTGGTAGTGCGCTATCAGCATAAGGTCGCGAGCCTGGTTTCCCGCTATGTACCGCCGGGCGATATCGCTGACGTCGTTCAGGAATCGTTCGTTAAGGCATGGCGTGCGCTGGACTCTTTCCGGGGAGATAGCGCTTTTTACACCTGGTTATACCGTATCGCCGTCAATACGGCGAAGAATTATCTGGTTGCTCAGGGACGCCGTCCGCCGTCCAGCGATGTTGACGCTAACGAGGCGGAAAACTTCGAAAGCGGCGGGGCGTTGAAAGAAATTTCGAACCCTGAGAACTTAATGTTGTCAGAAGAACTGAGACAAATAGTTTTTCGTACCATTGAATCGCTTCCGGAAGATTTACGCATGGCAATTACGTTACGGGAGCTGGATGGCCTAAGCTATGAAGAGATAGCCGCTATCATGGATTGTCCGGTTGGGACGGTGCGTTCGCGTATCTTCCGGGCGCGAGAAGCTATTGATAATAAAGTTCAACCGCTTATCAGGCGTTGACGATAGCGGAATACTGGAAAAGGGTATCAGGCATGCAGAAAGAAAAACTTTCGGCTTTAATGGATGGTGAAACGCTGGATAACGAACTGCTCAACGAGCTGAGTCGTTCTTCTGAGATGCAAAAAACCTGGGAGAGTTATCACCTTATCCGCGATACGCTGCGTGGCGATACCGCAGAGGTGCTGCAATTTGATATCTCCGCCCGGGTGATGGCCGCCATTGAAAATGAGCCCGTTCGTCAGACGGCGCCGCTTATTCCTGAATCTCAGCCCGCACCGCACCAGTGGCGGCAGATGCCGTTCTGGAACAAAGTGCGTCCGTGGGCCAGCTCACTGACCCAGATGGGCGTTGCCGCCTGCGTATCGCTTGCGGTTATCGTCGGCGTCCAGCACTATAATGGGCAGTCTGATGCCGCTCAGCAGCCAGAGGCGCCGGTGTTCAATACGCTGCCGATGATGGGTAAAGCGAGCCCGGTAAGCCTTGGCGTACCGGCTGACGTATCAGCAGGTAGCGGCCAGCAGGCTCAGGTCCAGGAACAGCGTCGGCGGATTAACGCCATGCTGCAGGACTACGAACTGCAGCGCCGCCTGCACGCTGAGCAGCTTCAGTTTGGCCAGGCCCAGACTCAGCAGGCCGCAGTCCAGGTGCCGGGTTATCAAACTTTAGGAACGCAATCGCAGTAATGAAGCAACTTTGGTGTGCCATGTCGCTCATGGCAGGCAGTCTGTTGTTCTCTGTCAACGCCTCGGCTGATACATCGTCCGGGGCGTTGTTGCAGCAGATGAACCTGGCCAGCCAGTCCCTCAATTATGAGCTGTCTTTCGTCAGCATCAGCAAACAAGGCGTTGAGTCGCTGCGCTATCGTCACGCGCGACTGAACAATCAGCCGCTGGCGCAGCTTCTGCAGCTGGACGGTCCGCGCCGGGAAGTGGTCCTGCGCGGTACGGAAATCAGCTATTTTGAACCCGGCCTCGATCCGTTCACCCTGAACGGCGACTATATCGTCGATTCACTGCCGTCGTTGGTTTACAGCGATTTCAAACGTCTCAGCGCAGCCTATGATTTTATCTCCGTGGGCCGTACCCGTATCGCCGACCGCCTCTGCGACGTGATCCGCGTCGTGGCTCGCGACGGCACGCGCTATAGCTTTATCGCCTGGCTGGACGCTGAGACCAAGCTGCCGCTGCGCGTCGATTTGCTCGACCGCGACGGTGAAACGCTGGAGCAGTTCCGGGTCGTCTCTTTCAACGTTGGCGATAACGTCAGCGCCAGCATGGAGACGCTGGCGAAAGCGAATTTGCCGCCGCAGCTGTCGGTGCCTGAAGGGGGCGACAAAGCCAACTTCAACTGGGCGCCAACGTGGCTCCCTCAGGGCATGACTGAGGTCTCCAGCAGCCAGCGTCGTCTGCCCACCTTTGATGGTCCGGTAGAATCACGTCTCTATTCCGACGGCTTGTTCAGCTTCTCGATCAATATCAACCGCGCCACCGCGGCCAGCAGCGACCAGCTGTTGCGCACCGGCCGACGCACCGTCAGCACGACGGTACGCGATAACGCGGAGATCACCGTGGTGGGCGAACTGCCGCCGCAGACGGCGAAGCGTATCTCAGACAGCATTAAATTCAAGGCAGTACAATGATCAAAGAGTGGGCCACCGTGGTTTCCTGGCATAACGGCGTGGCGCAGGTGCACTGCGACGTTAAAGCCTCCTGCAGCAGTTGCGCCTCCCGCGCCGGCTGCGGCAGCCGGGTATTAAACAAGCTGGGGCCGCAGACCAGCCATACCATCAGCGTGCCCTGCGAGCAGCCGTTGACGGCGGGGCAGAAAGTGGAGCTGGGGATCGCCGAGAGCAGTCTGCTGGGTTCGGCGCTGTTGGTCTACATGGCGCCGCTGGTGGGTCTGTTTGTGATGGCGTCGATTTTCCAGGTTCTGTTTGCCAGCGATATCGCTTCGCTGTGCGGCTCGCTGCTGGGCGGCGTCGGCGGGTTTCTGGTGGCGCGCGGTCTGTCGCCGCAGCTGGCAGCGCGCCAGTCGTGGCAGCCGGTGATTCTGAGCGTCGCGTTGCCGCCGGATCTGGTGCGTATCGAAACGCCTTCCTCCGACATGGGTCAGTGATTTCACTGGCCCTTATCTTTATTTACCCTTCCTGTTACAACGCCACAATTTCTGCGGTTATGCTGGATCTAACAGCATTTCCTGGTTTCAAGGATGTAGTGTAGAATGCGGCGTTTTCGGATTAAAAAACGTCAGGCACAGTACAGCGGCCTCATGATACTCGTAAGGCATAATTAACTCTAAATATGAAGAATATACGTAACTTTTCGATCATCGCTCACATCGACCACGGTAAGTCGACGCTGTCTGACCGTATCATCCAGATTTGCGGTGGCCTTTCTGATCGTGAAATGGAAGCCCAGGTTCTGGACTCCATGGATCTTGAGCGCGAACGCGGGATCACCATCAAGGCGCAGAGCGTCACCCTGGACTATAAGGCCAACGACGGTGAGACCTATCAACTGAACTTTATCGACACCCCGGGCCACGTGGACTTCTCTTATGAAGTTTCCCGTTCCCTCGCCGCGTGCGAAGGCGCGCTGCTGGTGGTTGACGCCGGGCAGGGCGTAGAAGCCCAGACCCTGGCCAACTGCTACACCGCGATGGAGATGGACCTGGAGGTCGTTCCGGTACTCAACAAGATCGACCTGCCTGCGGCCGACCCTGAGCGCGTAGCGGACGAGATTGAAGATATCGTCGGGATCGACGCCCACGACGCGGTGCGCTGCTCGGCGAAAACCGGCGTCGGCGTGACCGAGGTGCTGGAGCGTCTGGTGCGCGATATTCCGCCGCCGGAAGGCGATCCGGACGCGCCGCTGCAGGCGCTGATTATCGACTCCTGGTTCGATAACTACCTCGGCGTAGTGTCGCTGGTACGAATTAAAAACGGCACCATGCGCAAGGGCGACAAGATCAAGGTCATGAGTACCGGCCAGGTCTATAACGCCGACCGTCTGGGCATCTTCACGCCGAAACAGGTTGACCGTACCGAGCTGAAATGCGGCGAGGTAGGCTGGCTGGTCTGCGCGATCAAAGACATCCTTGGCGCGCCGGTGGGCGATACCCTGACCGCCGCCCGCAACCCGGCAGACAAAGCGCTGCCTGGCTTTAAGAAGGTGAAACCGCAGGTGTATGCCGGCCTGTTCCCGGTGAGCTCCGATGATTATGAAGCTTTCCGCGACGCGCTGGGCAAACTGAGCCTCAACGACGCCTCTCTGTTCTACGAGCCGGAAAGTTCTACCGCGCTGGGCTTCGGCTTCCGCTGCGGCTTCCTCGGCCTGCTGCACATGGAGATCATTCAGGAGCGTCTGGAGCGTGAATACGATCTTGACCTGATCACCACCGCGCCGACGGTAGTTTACGAAGTGGAGACCACCTCCAAAGAAGTTATTTACGTCGACAGCCCGTCCAAGCTGCCGCCGCTGAATAATATTCAGGAGCTGCGTGAGCCGATCGCCGAGTGTCACATGCTGCTGCCGCAGGAGTTCCTCGGCAACGTGATCACCCTGTGCGTGGAGAAGCGTGGCGTGCAGACCAACATGGTTTACCACGGTAAACAGGTGGCGCTGACCTACGAAATCCCGATGGCGGAAGTGGTGCTCGACTTCTTCGACCGTCTGAAGTCTACCTCCCGCGGCTATGCGTCGCTGGACTACAACTTCAAACGCTTCCAGGCGTCGAACATGGTACGCGTCGATGTGCTGATCAACGGCGAGCGCGTCGATGCGCTGGCGCTGATCACCCACAACGATAACGCGCCGTATCGCGGCCGCGAGCTGGTGGAAAAGATGAAAGATCTTATTCCGCGTCAACAGTTCGACATCGCGATTCAGGCGGCCATCGGCAACCACATCATCGCGCGCTCTACCGTGAAACAGCTGCGTAAAAACGTGCTGGCGAAATGCTACGGCGGTGACGTCAGCCGTAAGAAAAAGCTGCTGCAGAAGCAGAAAGAAGGTAAGAAGCGTATGAAGCAGGTCGGTAACGTTGAACTGCCGCAGGAAGCGTTCCTCGCCATTCTGCACGTTGGTAAAGACGGCAAATAACCCTAAGGAGTTGGCATGGCGAACATGTTTGCCCTGATCCTGGTGATTGCAACCCTGGTGACGGGCGTTTTATGGTGCCTGGACAAGTTCATTTTTGCACCGAAACGTCGTGAGCGTCAGGCCGCTGCTCAGGCAGCGACCGGCGAGCAGCTGGACAAAAAGACGTTGAAGAAAGTCGGCCCGAAACCGGGCTGGCTGGAAACCGGCGCATCGGTTTTCCCGGTGCTGGCGATCGTTCTGGTGGTACGTTCATTCATTTATGAGCCGTTCCAGATCCCGTCAGGTTCGATGATGCCGACTCTGCTGATTGGCGATTTCATCCTGGTGGAGAAATTTGCCTACGGCATTAAAGATCCTATCTACCAGAAAACGCTGATCGAGACGGGTCATCCGAAGCGCGGCGACATCGTGGTGTTTAAATATCCGGAAGACCCGCGCCTGGACTACATCAAGCGCGCGGTGGGGCTCCCGGGGGATAAAGTCACCTACGATCCGATTGCCAAGCAGGTCACTATTCAGCCGGGCTGCAGCTCCGGACAGGCCTGCGGCAACGCGCTGCCGGTGACTTACTCCAACGTGGAGCCGAGCGATTTCGTTCAGACCTTCTCCCGCAGCAACGGCGGCGAAGCGAGCAGCGGTTTCTGGCAGCTGCCGAAGGGCGAAACCAAAGCCGACGGCATTCGCCTCACCGAGCGTCAGGAGACGCTGGGCGACGTCACGCATCGTATTCTGATGGTGCCGATTGCTCAGGATCAGGCTGGCATGTATTACCATCAGAGCGGTCTGCCGCTGGCCACCTGGATTGTGCCGCCGGGTCAGTACTTCATGATGGGCGACAACCGGGATAACAGCGCCGACAGCCGTTACTGGGGCTTTGTGCCGGAAGCAAACCTGGTCGGGAAGGCCACCGCTATCTGGATGAGTTTTGAAAAGCAGGAAGGTGAATGGCCGACCGGCGTGCGGTTATCGCGCATTGGTGGAATTCATTAATTTCATCTGCTGAATTCACGCCGCTGCTGTTATCGCAGCGGCGCGAATTATTTAGTATTTAAATCCATTCAAACTAACGACATCCCGTGTCGTTGCGTATAGAATATCCCCCCGAAGTTTTTGGTTGTCGCTCTGCCGGGTGACACTGCACACGAAAGCGTATTGGTCTGTTTCAACTTACTGTTTGAAGCGTATGCTCAGGTCGGTTTCGTGTGCTGCATCTTTGACGCATTCATTTATTGGTAACGCATGAACCCCATCGTAATTAATCGGCTTCAACGAAAGCTGGGCTACACTTTTCATCATCAGGAGCTGTTGCAACAGGCATTAACTCACCGCAGTGCCAGCAGCAAACATAATGAGCGCCTGGAATTTTTAGGCGACTCCATTTTAAGTTTCGTGATCGCTAATGCGCTGTATCATCGCTTTCCTCGCGTGGATGAAGGCGACATGAGCCGTATGCGCGCGACGCTGGTGCGTGGCAACACGCTGGCGGAAATCGCCCGCGAGTTTGAACTGGGCGAATGCTTGCGCCTCGGGCCGGGCGAACTGAAAAGCGGCGGTTTCCGTCGCGAATCGATTCTCGCGGACACCGTTGAAGCGTTAATTGGCGGGGTTTTCCTCGATAGCGATATTCAGAACGTTGAACGCTTAATCCTCTCCTGGTACCAGACTCGTCTGGACGAAATCAGCCCGGGCGATAAGCAAAAGGATCCGAAGACGCGTCTGCAGGAGTATCTGCAGGGTCGTCATCTGCCGCTGCCGTCCTACCTGGTAGTCCAGGTGCGCGGCGAAGCGCACGATCAGGAATTTACTATCCACTGCCAGGTCAGTGGCCTGAGTGAACCGGTGGTTGGCACAGGTTCCAGCCGTCGTAAGGCGGAGCAGGCTGCCGCCGAACAGGCGCTGAAAAAGCTGGAGCTGGAATGAGCGAAGAAAAAAGTTATTGTGGGTTTGTCGCCATCGTGGGTCGTCCAAACGTTGGCAAATCCACGCTGTTGAATAAGCTGCTTGGGCAGAAGATCTCGATCACCTCCCGTAAAGCGCAGACCACCCGTCACCGTATCGTCGGCATCCATACCGAAGGGCCGTATCAGGCGATTTACGTCGATACCCCGGGCCTGCATATGGAAGAAAAGCGCGCCATTAACCGCTTAATGAACAAAGCGGCCAGCAGCTCTATTGGCGATGTTGAGCTGGTCATCTTCGTGGTGGAAGGCACCCGCTGGACGCAGGACGACGAGATGGTGCTCAACAAGCTGCGCGACGCGAAAGCGCCGGTGATCCTCGCGGTCAACAAAGTGGATAACGTGCAGGAAAAAGCGGATCTGTTACCGCACCTGCAGTTCCTCGCCAGCCAGATGAACTTCCTCGATATCGTGCCGATGTCGGCGGAAACGGGGACCAACGTCGACACCATTGCGTCGATCGTGCGTAAGCATCTGCCGGAAGCGATCCACCACTTCCCGGAAGATTATATTACCGATCGTTCTCAGCGCTTTATGGCTTCCGAAATCATCCGTGAAAAACTGATGCGTTTCCTCGGCGCTGAGCTACCGTACTCCGTCACCGTGGAAATCGAACGTTTCGTGACCAACGAGCGTGGCGGTTACGACATCAACGGCCTGATCCTTGTCGAGCGTGAAGGGCAGAAGAAGATGGTGATTGGCAACAAAGGCGCCAAAATCAAAACCATCGGCATCGAAGCGCGTAAGGACATGCAGGAGATGTTTGAAGCGCCGGTGCACCTCGAGCTGTGGGTCAAAGTGAAATCCGGCTGGGCCGATGACGAGCGCGCCCTGCGCAGTCTCGGTTATGTTGACGACCTCTGAGTTAACGCAACGTGGATGGATGGCAGCGCGCCTTTGTCCTGCATAGCCGACCGTGGAGCGAAACCAGCCTGATGCTGGACGTCTTCACGGAAGAATCCGGTCGCGTGCGCCTGGTTGCCAAAGGCGCACGCTCCAAACGCTCGAATCTTAAAGGCGCTTTACAGCCCTTTACCCCCTTGCTGGTTCGCTTCGGCGGCCGCGGCGAAGTCAAAACCCTGCGCAGCGCGGAAGCTGTCTCGCTGGCGCTGCCGCTCAGCGGCATCACCCTCTACAGCGGTCTTTACGTTAACGAGCTTATCTCCCGCGTGCTTGAGCACGAAACGCGCTTCTCCGAACTCTTTTTTGACTATCTGCACTGCATTCAGGCGCTCGCCGGGGCCAGCGGCTCGCCGGAGCCTGCGCTGCGGCGCTTTGAGCTGGCGCTGCTCGGACACCTGGGCTATGGCGTGGATTTTCTCCACTGTGCCGGGAGCGGCGAGCCGGTGGACGACACCATGACCTACCGCTATCGCGAAGAAAAAGGCTTTATTGCCAGCCTGGTGATTGATAACAACACGTTTACCGGGCACCATTTGAAAGCGTTGGCGAGTCGTGAGTTTCCTGATGTTGATACGTTACGCGCCGCGAAGCGCTTTACCCGTATCGCCCTGAAGCCCTATCTCGGCGGCAAACCGCTCAAGAGCCGGGAATTGTTTCGCCAGTTTATGCCCGCGCGAAAGGCGCGAGCGGATAATACGAATAATGATTAACGAGGATTGTCATGGCTGAATTACTGTTAGGGGTCAATATTGACCATATCGCGACCTTGCGTAACGCCCGCGGCACCGCTTACCCGGATCCGGTTCAGGCGGCTTTCATTGCCGAACAGGCCGGCGCCGACGGCATAACCGTGCATCTGCGCGAAGACCGCCGCCATATCACCGATCGCGATGTGCGTATCCTGCGCCAGACGCTGCACACCCGCATGAACCTTGAAATGGCGGTCACCGAAGAGATGCTGACGATCGCCTGCGAAACCAAACCGCATTTCTGCTGCCTGGTGCCGGAGAAGCGCCAGGAAGTGACCACCGAAGGCGGACTGGACGTGGCCGGCCAGCGCGACAAGATGCGTGATGCCTGTCAACGCCTGGCGGATGCCGGCATCCTGGTCTCCCTGTTTATCGATGCGGATGAGGCGCAGATCAAAGCGGCGGCGGACGTTGGCGCGCCCTATATCGAAATCCACACCGGCTGCTATGCCGATGCTAAAACCGACGCCGAGCAGGCGAAGGAGCTGGAACGTATTGCCAAAGCGGCCACCTACGCCGCCAGCCTCGGCCTGAAGGTCAATGCGGGTCACGGTCTGACCTATCACAACGTGAAAGCGATTGCTGCGCTGCCGGAAATGCATGAGCTGAATATCGGCCACGCGATTATTGGCCGCGCGGTAATGAGCGGCCTGAAAGAGGCGGTGGCGGAAATGAAACGTCTGATGCTGGAAGCGCGCGGCTAATGGCCATCCTCGGGCTGGGTACCGACATCGTCGAGATCGCCCGCATCGAGGCGGTGATCGCCCGCAGCGGCGATCGCCTTGCCCGCCGGGTGCTGAGCGACCATGAATGGAGCATCTGGGAGCAGCACCAGCAGCCGGTGCGTTTTCTGGCGAAACGCTTTGCGGTCAAGGAAGCGGCGGCGAAAGCGCTGGGGACCGGGATCCGCAACGGGTTGGCCTTTAATCAGTTCGAAGTTTACAACGATGAGCTGGGCAAGCCGAAGCTGCGGCTATGGGGTGAGGCGCAACGGCTGGCGGAACGACTGGGGGTGAGCCATATTCATGTCACGCTCGCCGATGAGCGCCATTACGCCTGCGCCACGGTGATTGTCGAAAGCTAAGCCGGGAAGCGGTTAAATTTTATCCGCGTGGTGCATCAGGACGAATTTATCCCACAGCTGTTCTTCATTCTCGACGTGTGCCGGATCTTTCAGAATGGTATTTGGGATCGGGCACACCTTCTGGCAGGTGGGCGTGTCGTAATGGCCCACGCATTCGGTGCAGCGGTCGCTGTTAATTTCATAAATGCTGTCACCCATCGAAATGGCCTCATTAGGGCACTCCGGCTCGCACATATCGCAGTTGATGCATTTTTTGGTAATTAACAGCGCCATCAGGAAAATCTCAGAAACAACACAAACAGGGCGGGCATTATACGCCCATTTTCTGCTCAGACCAGCTTTTTCACCAGCGCTTCGCTATGGCGAATGCGCTCCGGCGCCCGCTCCAGATCCTGCTGCACCAGCCCCATAAACAGCAGGTCGGTGAGCATCATTTGCGCGCTGGTGGAGGAGATGGCCGCGCTGCGCGTCGCCTGCTCTTCGGCGATGGTGTACAGGCAGTGGGTCGCCTGCTGCTGCAGAGCGTTAGGGCTAAAGCCGGTGATCGCCAGGATCCTGGAGCCCACGCGCAGCGCTTCACCGGCCGCCATATTGATCTCCCGACGCTCGCCGGAGTAAGAGATCGCCAGCAGCAGATCGTCGCTGGACATGGCCTGCACCGTCGCCAGCAGGGCGTGCATATCCTGCTCCGAAACAGCATTGACGCCGATCTTCATCAGCTTCCAGCTAAAGTTACGCGCTACCAGGCCGGACGCGCCAATCCCGGTGACGATCACCCGCCGGGCGTTGCGCAGCAGCGTGACGGCTTCCCGCAGCGTCTCTTCAGTGTTGACGTCCAGCGAGGCATGCATGGCGGCGACATTGTCTTTAATGAGTTTCTCGCCCACCAGACGCAGCGGGTCGTCACCGCGAATGTGGTTATGTACCGGAACGGAGTGCGGATCCGGGCTGCTGGCCAGCGCTTCACTCAGCGCCAGCTTCAGCGCCGGAAAGCCTTTGAACCCCAGTTTCTGGGCAAATTTAACCACGCTGGACTGACTCACACCGGCTTCCACCGCCAGCTGTTGCGAGCTGAGGTGCCGGGTGTCATCGGGTTGGCTCAGAATAAAATCGGCCAACTTTTTGTCGCTCGCCGCCAGGGTGGGATAGCGCTGACGAATACGCGTTAAACAGTTCATTGGAGCTCCGCTGGAGCCGTCCGGCTCGTGTCTGACAGAATTTTTATTCGATTATAAGGGGTATACCACGAATTAAAAATTCATAAGCCACAATTTTTCCTTCGCCTGCTAATTTAATTCTTCCTTAACGGCAGGGATGTTTTCCCTCTTCATGGCATAAGACTGTTAAGCTTACCCTAACGAGAAGCGAATCCTGAGAGAAGGAGGCAGTTTGCAGCACAGTGAACGGAGAGTGGTGTTTTTCGATCTGGACGGAACCTTGCATCAACAGGATATGTTCGGCAGTTTTCTGCGCTACCTGCTGCGCCATCTGCCGCTGAACCTGTTGCTGGTGGTGGCGATGGGGCCGGCGATCCTTGCCGGGCTGGCGGTGCGCGGGCGGGCGGCGCGCTGGCCGATGAGCCTGCTGCTGTGGGCGTCAACCTTTGGCCGTCGCGAGGCGGTACTGAAGCGGCTGGAAGCGGAGTTTGTCGGCTGGTTTCGTCATCATGTGACGGCGTTTCCGGTGGTTCATGCGCGGCTGACGGCCTACCTGACCAGTACCGATGCCGACGTCTGGTTGATCACCGGCTCGCCGCAGTCGCTGGTGGAACAGGTCTATCGCGATACCCTCTGGCTGCCGCGGGTGAATCTGATAGCCAGCCGCACCGCGCGCCGCTGGGGCGGCTGGGTATTGACCCTGCGCTGCCTGGGCCATGAAAAGGTGGTGCAGCTGGAGAAAAAGATTGGCGCTCCGCTGCAGCTGTATAGCGGCTATAGCGATAGCGAGCAGGATAACCCATTGCTCGGCTTTTGCCAGCATCGCTGGCGGGTCACCCCGCAGGGAGAGCTGCAGCAACTGGAGTAATAGTGTGTAATTGATAGCTCCCATGTATAATGCGCCCCGCTTTTTCTGCTGGAGTGGCCGCTGTGTCTGACCTCGAACTCAATGATGAATACTGGATGCGTCATGCCCTGACGCTGGCGAAGCGCGCCTGGGAAGAGGGCGAGGTGCCGGTGGGCGCGGTGCTGGTGCATAACAATCAGGTCATTGGCGAGGGCTGGAACCGGCCGATAGGCCGTCACGACCCCACCGCCCATGCGGAAATTATGGCCTTACGCCAGGGCGGGCTGGTGCTGCAAAACTATCGCCTGATCGACGCCACGCTGTACGTGACCCTCGAGCCCTGCGTGATGTGCGCGGGCGCGATGGTGCACAGCCGTATCGCCCGCCTGGTGTTTGGCGCCAGGGATGCCAAGACCGGCGCCGCCGGCTCGCTGATGGATGTTCTGCACCACCCGGGAATGAACCATCGGGTTGAGATTAGCGAAGGCGTGCTGGCGGGATCCTGCTCTGCCATGCTGAGCGACTTCTTCCGCTGGCGGCGGGAAGAGAAAAAAGCGCTGAAGAAAGCCCGGGAGCAGAACGGGGAAAGTTAATACAGGTGGCCGGGGAGTTTCATCCGGGCATTATCCATCTGTTTATCGGCGCGAAACTTGAAAAAGGGCAGGGTGGTCTCCTGCGGCTGTTCGAGCTCATTGGGGAGCACCGCCGGGTAATCCTCCGCCAGGGCCAGCGTTTGCTGCTGCTGGCGCTCCTTTTCTGACAAATAGCCGACAAGGCTTATCTGATATTTGCGGATGTTTTCCACATAGGCGTAGGCCTCATGGCCGCGGGCATAGCCGTATTTAAGTTTGCTGTAATAGGGTTTCTGGCTCAGCAGGGGTAAACGCAGCTTAACGTCTGCCCAGCTGTTGGGATTGCCTTTCTGTTTGCGGGTGAGCGCCATGGCGTCCAGCATATGGGCATAGCCCATATTGTAAGCGGCCAGTGCAAACCAGATGCGTTCATCTTTCGGGATCGAATCCGGCACTTTATCCATCATATCCTGGAGATAGCGCATACCGCCGTCGATACTCTGCGCCGCATCGGTCCGGTCAGTCAGCCCCAGACTCTGCGCCGTATTACGCGTAAGCATCATCATGCCGCGCACGCCGGTAGGCGAGGTGGCCTGCGGATCCCAGTGGGATTCCTGCCAGGCGATGGCGGCCAGCAGGCGCCAGTCGATCTCGCGGGCGTACTTTTCAAACAGCGGCTGCACCTCCGGAAGAATGTTTTCCACCGCGCGCAGGAAGGTGCGGGTATCGACATAATCGAAATCGTTGCCGTGGCCGAGGTACTTCTCTTCCAGGCGCGCCAGGGTGCCGTCTTCATTAATATTGTTGAAGAAATCAAGCATCGCCGCCGACAGCGAATTATCGTCGTCCCGGGCGCTGAACCAGGTGACCGGCTGTTCGTCGGTGATATCGAGGGCTACCGCCAGCTCCGGATGGACGCGCTGGAACAGGCTGACGGCCACCGAGTCGGCGATGGTGTAATCGAGTTTGCCGTCAATCACCGCCTGCATCAGCGCGGTGGTGCCGCGCTTTTCGTCCACGCGCCAGGCAAGATCCGGGTATTTCTCCGCTTTCAGTACCTGCAGGTCGTTGATCGCCACGTGACCCGGGGCGATGGCGAGCTGCTCGGCGTTCAGCGCCGCGAGGCTGCGCGGCCGGGTATTGCCGACGCGATAGACCAGCTGTTGGGAAACGGAGTAGTAGCCAGGGCCGGCCTGGTAGTTTTTCACCCGCTCCTGGTTATAGACCAGCCCGGCGGCCAGCATATCGGCCTGGCCGTCGTCGAGGTCGTCAAACAGCTGGCTGATGTTCTGGCGGACGGTTATCTTAAGCGTCACGCCGAGGTAGTCGGCAAACTGCTTCGCCAGTTCGTAGTCCAGGCCGAAGGTTTTATTGTTCATGGTGGCGAAGGTCATCGGCGAGTTGATGGTGCTGATGCGTAGCTCGCCGCGAGCGATAATGCCCGCCACCCGGTTCTCCGGTTTACCGGACCAGGGGATCGACGGCCACAGGGCAGCCGCCAGCAAAAGGGTGACAATGCCGATGAGCAGATAATTAATCTTTAATTTTTTCAGCGCGTTAATCTTCTGCAGCTTCAGGTTCCTCAGCAGGCGATGTCCGGAAAAAACGCAAGGTTGTCGTCGAATGAGCGGCATTCTGCTTAAGAATGCGCCAGTTGGCAACTTATTCGCGATGGACGTCACATTTATTGATAAACAGCATCAATGATTTTATTTCTACGCAAACGGTTTCGTCGGGGCGCAGGATTCACTATAATGACGCCCGTTTCCCCCCCTGGCTCACCCTGAAAGCTTCGAAGACGAGAGACTTATGATGGAAATTTTGCGTGGTTCACCTGCACTGTCGGCATTCCGTATTAATAAACTGCTGGCACGATTTCAGGCGGCCAACCTTCCGGTAAGCGCCATATATGCCGAGTATATTCATTTTGCCGATCTGAACGCCCCGCTGAGCGCTGACGATCGCGAGCGCCTGGCGCGACTGCTTAAGTATGGCCCGAGCTTAAACAGCCATACCCCGACCGGTAAATTACTGCTCGTGACCCCTCGCCCTGGCACCATCTCTCCCTGGTCTTCTAAAGCTACCGATATCGCCCATAACTGCGGCCTGGCTCAGGTTGTGCGTCTGGAGCGCGGCGTGGCGTATTATGTTGAAGCCTCGACCCTGACCGAAGCGCAGTGGGCCGCGGTGGCGGCGGAACTGCACGACCGCATGATGGAGAGCGTCTTCGACGCGCTGGAAGCGGGCGAAAAGCTGTTCGCTCACCATCAGCCGACGCCGGTGACCAGCGTTGACCTGTTGGGCGAAGGGCGTCAGGCGCTGATTGACGCCAACCTCCGTTTGGGGCTGGCGCTGGCAGATGACGAAATTGACTACCTGCAGGACGCCTTTACCCGTCTGGGACGCAATCCGAACGATATCGAGCTGTATATGTTCGCCCAGGCGAACTCAGAGCACTGTCGTCACAAAATTTTCAACGCCGACTGGATCATCGACGGCGAACAGCAGCCGAAGTCGCTGTTCAAAATGATCAAAAACACCTTCGAAAAAACGCCGGACTACGTCCTGTCGGCCTATAAAGACAACGCCGCGGTGATGGAAGGGTCTGAAGTGGGGCGCTATTTTGCCGACCACCAGACCGGACGCTATGACTTCCATCAGGAGCCGGCGCACATTCTGATGAAGGTGGAAACCCATAACCACCCGACGGCCATCTCCCCATGGCCGGGCGCGGCAACCGGCTCCGGCGGCGAAATCCGCGATGAAGGCGCCACCGGCCGCGGCGCGAAGCCGAAAGCGGGCCTGGTGGGCTTCTCGGTTTCCAACCTGCGCATCCCGGGCTTCGAACAGCCGTGGGAAGAAGATTTCGGCAAGCCGGATCGCATCGTCACCGCCCTGGACATCATGACCGAAGGCCCGCTGGGCGGCGCGGCGTTTAACAACGAATTTGGTCGCCCGGCGCTGAACGGCTACTTCCGCACCTATGAAGAGAAAGTCACCAGCCATAACGGTGAAGAGCTGCGCGGCTACCACAAACCGATCATGCTGGCCGGCGGTATCGGCAACATCCGCGGCGAGCACGTGCAGAAGGGCGAGATTACCGTCGGCGCGAAGCTGATCGTGCTGGGCGGTCCGGCGATGAACATCGGCCTCGGCGGCGGCGCGGCGTCTTCCATGGCCTCCGGCCAGTCCGATGCCGACCTCGATTTCGCCTCCGTCCAGCGTGACAACCCGGAAATGGAGCGTCGCTGTCAGGAAGTGATCGACCGCTGCTGGCAGCTGGGCGACGCCAACCCGATCCTGTTTATCCACGATGTCGGCGCCGGCGGTCTCTCCAACGCCATGCCGGAGCTGGTCAGCGACGGCGGCCGCGGCGGTAAATTCCAGCTGCGCGATATCCTGAGCGATGAGCCAGGCATGAGCCCGCTGGAGATCTGGTGTAACGAATCGCAGGAACGTTATGTCCTGGCGGTCGCCCCGGAGCAACTGCCGCTGTTCGACGAGCTGTGCCGCCGCGAGCGCGCGCCTTATGCGGTTATCGGCGAAGCCACCGCCGAGCAGCACCTGAGCCTGAGCGACAGCCACTTTAACGATCAGCCGATCGATCTGCCGCTGGACGTCCTGCTTGGCAAAACGCCGAAAATGACCCGCGACGTGCAGACCCTGAAAGCCCAGGGCAGCGCGCTGGATCGCCAACCGATTACCATCGCCGATGCGGTTAATCGCGTTCTGCACCTGCCGACGGTGGCCGAGAAAACCTTCCTCGTGACCATCGGCGACCGCACCGTGACCGGCATGGTCGCCCGCGACCAGATGGTCGGCCCGTGGCAGATCCCGGTGGCCAACTGCGCGGTCACCACCGCCAGCCTCGACAGCTACTACGGCGAAGCGATGGCGATGGGCGAGCGCGCCCCGGTTGCTCTGCTGGACTTCGCCGCCTCCGGCCGTCTGGCGGTTGGCGAAGCGCTGACCAATATCGCCGCCACGCAGATTGGCGAGCTGAACCGCGTGAAGCTGTCGGCTAACTGGATGGCCGCCGCCGGCCACCCGGGCGAAGACGCGGGTCTGTATGAGGCGGTGAAAGCGGTGGGCGAAGAGCTGTGCCCGGCGCTGGGCCTGACCATTCCGGTCGGCAAAGACTCAATGTCGATGAAAACCCGCTGGCAGGAAGGCAGCGAGCAGCGTGAGATGACCTCTCCGCTGTCGCTGGTGATCTCCGCCTTCGCCCGTGTCGAAGATGTTCGTCATACCGTCACGCCGCAGCTCTCGACGGAAGATAACGCCCTGCTGCTGATCGACCTCGGTAAAGGGCACAACGCGCTGGGCGCGACGGCGCTGGCGCAGGTCTATCGCCAGCTCGGCGACAAGCCGGCTGACGTGCGCGATGTCGCGCAGCTGAAAGGCTTCTGGGATGCGATGCAGGCCCTGGTGGCGCAGCGTAAACTGCTGGCCTACCACGACCGCTCCGACGGCGGCCTGCTGGTCACCCTGGCGGAAATGGCCTTTACCGGCCACTGTGGACTGGAAGCGGATATCGCCGCGCTGGGCGACGACCGTCTGGCGGCGCTGTTCAACGAAGAGCTGGGGGCGGTGATTCAGGTCCGCGCCGCAGACCGTGAGGCAGTGGAAGCCATTCTGGCGGTTAACGGCCTGGCGGACTGCGTGCATTACCTCGGTAAAGCGGTCGAGGGCGATCGCTTCGTGCTGACCGCCAGCGGTCAGACGGTGTTTAGCGAAAGCCGCACCACCCTGCGCATGTGGTGGGCGGAAACCACCTGGCAGATGCAGCGTCTGCGCGACAACCCGGCCTGCGCCGATCAGGAGCACGAGGCGAAAGCCAACGACGCCGATCCGGGCCTCAATGTGAAGCTCTCGTTTGATATTAATGACGACGTCGCCGCGCCGTACATTGCCACCGGCGCGCGTCCGAAAGTGGCCGTCCTGCGCGAGCAGGGGGTGAACTCTCACGTTGAAATGGCGGCAGCCTTCCATCGCGCCGGCTTTGACGCCATCGACGTGCATATGAGCGACCTGCTGGCGGGCCGCACCGGTCTGGGCGATTTCCATGCCCTGGTGGCCTGCGGCGGCTTCTCCTACGGCGACGTGCTGGGGGCAGGCGAAGGCTGGGCGAAGTCGATTCTGTTCAACGAGCGCGTGCGCGATGAGTTCGCGACCTTCTTCCATCGTCCGCAGACCCTGGCGCTCGGCGTGTGCAACGGCTGTCAGATGATGTCCAACCTGCGCGAGCTGATCCCGGGCAGCGACCTGTGGCCGCGCTTTGTGCGCAACCAGTCTGACCGCTTTGAAGCGCACTTCAGCCTGGTGGAAGTGACGCAAAGCCCGTCTCTGCTGCTGGAAGGCATGGTTGGCTCACAGATGCCGATTGCGGTCTCCCACGGCGAAGGGCAGGTGGAAGTGCGCGACAGCGCGCATCTGGCCCAGCTGGAGAGCAAAGGTCTGGTGGCGCTGCGCTTCGTGGATAACTTCGGCAAAGTGACCGAAACCTATCCGGCGAACCCGAACGGTTCCCCGAACGGTATCACCGCGGTGACCAGCGAAAGCGGGCGCGCGACCATCATGATGCCGCACCCGGAACGCGTCTTCCGCACCGTAAGCAACTCCTGGCACCCGGAAAACTGGGGCGAAGACAGCCCGTGGATGCGTATCTTCCGCAACGCGCGTAAACAGCTGGGTTAATCTTCCCGAAGCGTGCCACGCGAACGTATCAGCCCCCTGCTCAGGCAGGGGGCTTTTTTTATCTGTGACGGTCGGCACGCCAGGGTGTCGGGAATCACCGACAACTGGCATATTGCGGTGTCGTCAAAAGGCGACACTTAAGTTATTGATTTAAATGATGAGTAACCTGGGGCATATTTAGTGTCGCTAATCGGCGACATCATGGATGAAAAGTATACAGCGCTGGAATGGTTGGATTTTATGCTGAAAGTCATATATATCAACGTGTTAATAAAATGTTTTGAAAGATGGCATAGTTCATGCATAATATTAACCAGTGGCTCATTCACCTTCTTATGTCAGCCCCTTCGGGACGCGCTACATAAACTTCGAATGACGCACAAACAGGTGCCTGCCGTCCAACTCCTGATAACAGCCTGGCTTTATCAGACATCGGGCGAAACGTCGAGTAAGGCACCGCCTCATTTCTCAACAAAGCCAGGCCTTGCGCCTGGCTTTGTTGTTTCTGCGGCGCCGTGGCGACGGGTATCGCTTTTCTCCGCCGCGCTCCTCAGTTAGCATCGACCAGAGCTAATGATTGAGACCACACCCTTGAAGCGACTCTCTCTTTTTCCCCGTTCGCTGCGTCAGCTGGTGACGCTCTCCTTTGTGCTGATCCTGCTGCCGTTGCTGGTGCTGGCCTGGCAGGCCTGGCAGAGCCTCAATGCCCTCAGCGCCCAGGCGGCGCATATCAACCGCACTACGCTGGTCGATGCCCGCCGCAGCGAGGCGATGATCAATGCCGCGCTGGAGATGGAGCGCAGCTATCGCCAGTACTGCGTGCTGGACGATCCGACGCTGGCGCGCGTCTATCAAAACCAGCGGCAGCGCTACAGCCAGATGCTGGACGCGCACGCCGGCGTGCTGCCGGACGAGAAGCTCTGGCAGGCGCTGCGCCAGGATGTCAGCGATCTGGCGCAGCTGCAGTGTAACAACAGCGGCCCCGACGCCCAGGCAGCCGCCAGACTGGAAGTGTTCGCCAGTAATAACAGCGACATGGTCCAGGCGACCCGGGCGGTGGTCTATTCCCGCGGCCAGCAGCTGCAGCAGGAGATTGCCGAGCGCGGCCAGTTTTTCGGCTGGCAGGCGCTGGTGCTGTTTCTGCTGAGCCTGGCGCTGGTGCTGCTTTTTACCCGCATGATCATCGGCCCGGTGAAAGGCATCGAAAGAATGATCAACCAGCTGGGGGCTGGGAAGTCGCTGGACGACGCGGCATTGTTTACCGGCCCGCGCGAGCTGCGCTCGGTGGGCAAGCGCATTATCTGGCTCAGCGAGCGCCTGGCATGGCTGGAGTCGCAGCGGCATCAGTTTCTTCGCCATCTGTCGCATGAGCTGAAAACCCCGCTGGCCAGTATGCGTGAAGGCACCGAGCTGTTGGCCGACCGTGTAGCCGGGCCGCTAACGCCGGAGCAGCAGGAGATCGTCGAGATCCTCGACAGCAGCAGCCGCAACCTGCAAAAGCTGATTGAACAGCTGCTGGACTACAACCGCAAACAGGCCGACGGCCCGGTAGCCCGGGAAGAAGTGGACCTGGTGGAGCTGGTGGAAAACGTCGTGGCGGCGCACAGTTTGCCCGCGCGGGCTAAACTGATGCATACCGAGCTGGCGCTGCAGGCGCGGCATTGTCTGGCAGAGCCTGCGCTATTGATAAGCGTAATGGATAATCTCTACTCCAATGCGGTGCACTATGGCGCTGAATCCGGTAACATTCGTATCCATAGCTACCGGCACGGAGAGCAGGTGCGTATTGATGTCGCCAACAGCGGCGAACCGATCCCGGCCGCGGAAAAGAATATGATTTTTGAGCCCTTTTACCAGGGGAGTCACCAGCGTAAAGGGGCCGTGAAAGGCAGTGGACTGGGGTTAAGCATCGCCCGCGACTGCGTCCGTCAGATGCAAGGGGAGCTCAGTCTGGTTGACGCCCCCGCCGGGCAGGTCTGTTTTCGCATTACGCTTCCCTCAGCGCCGGAATAATCCAACTAATGAATCGATATCGGGGAACTATGTCCCAATTCCTGGCCTGGCGCCGTTCCCTTAGCGGATGGCTGCTCTCAGGCATTGCTTGTCTGACGCTGGCGGGGTGTTCCGCCGGCTTCTCGCCGCATAGTGCGGAAGGTGCCGCCGCCCCCGGGCAGGCGCAGCATCAGGTGGCCGATTTTGTCGCGGTGGACTGCGCCGATATCTGGGCGCACAGCAGCGATGCCAGCGACAAAAACCCCCTCTACTGGCTGCGGGGCATTGACTGCGCCGATCGTCTCGCGCCGGCGCAGGCGCGAGCGGAGGCGAAACGCCATACCGACGACAGCTGGCAGGACGCGTTCCGCCGCGGCATTCTGCTTGCCGATGCCAAAATTACCCCTGACGAGCGCCGCGAGCTGGTGGCGCGTCTCGACACCTTCAGCCCGCAAATCGCCGTTCAGGTCCGCCCGCTGTATCAGCTCTGGCGCGACGGGCAGACCCGTCAGCTGCAGCTGGTGGAGGAGCGAGCCCGCTACGCGAAGCTTCAGCAGTCCAGCGATAGCGAGCTGGAGACGTTGCGCCAGCAGGAGCAGTCGCTGCGCGAACAGCTGGAGCTGACCACCCGTAAGCTGGAGAATCTGACGGATATTGAACGCCAGCTCTCCAGCCGCAAGCCGGGCGGCAATTTCGGCAGCGAAAAAGTGCCGGAGGTGATCCATGACGATCCGTAAACCGGCGCGTTTGCTGCTGGTGGATGACGATCCGGGGCTGCTGAAGCTGCTGGGCATGCGCCTGGTCAGCGAAGGCTATAGCGTGGTCACCGCCGAGAGCGGCCCGGAAGCGCTGCGCGTGCTGGGGCGTGAGAAGGTGGATCTGGTGATTAGCGATCTGCGGATGGATGAAATGGACGGTCTGCAGCTCTTCAGTGAGATCCAGAAGGGACAGCCCGGCATGCCGGTGATCATTCTCACCGCCCATGGCTCGATCCCCGACGCGGTGGCGGCCACCCAGCAGGGCGTCTTCAGCTTCCTGACTAAGCCGGTTGATAAAGACGCCTTGTATCAAGCCATTGATGAGGCGCTGGAGCAGCGCTCGCCAGCCACCGACGAAGCCTGGCGTCAGGCCATTGTCACCCGCAGCCCGCTGATGCTGCGCCTGCTCGAGCAGGCCGGGATGGTGGCGCAGTCCGACGTTAGCGTGCTGATTAACGGCCAGAGCGGGACCGGGAAGGAGATAGTCGCCCAGGCGATCCACAACGCCAGCCCGCGTCATGACAAGCCGTTCGTGGCGATTAACTGCGGCGCGCTGCCGGAACAGCTGCTCGAGTCCGAACTGTTCGGCCATGCGCGGGGCGCCTTTACCGGCGCGGTCAGCAACCGCGAAGGGTTATTCCAGGCCGCCGAAGGCGGTACGCTGTTTCTCGATGAGATTGGCGATATGCCGGTCGCCCTGCAGGTGAAGCTGCTGCGCGTCCTGCAGGAGCGTAAGGTACGCCCGCTCGGCAGCAACCGCGATATCGAGATCAACGTGCGGATCATCTCCGCCACCCACCGCGACCTGCCGAAGGCGATGGCTCGCGGCGAGTTTCGCGAAGATCTGTTCTATCGCCTCAATGTGGTTAACCTGAAGATCCCGCCGCTCTCCGAACGCACGGAAGATATTCCGCTGTTGGCCAACCATCTGCTGCGTCAGTCCGCCGATCGCCATAAGCCGTTCGTTCGGGCGTTTTCCAGCGATGCGATGAAGCGGCTGATGGCCGCCAACTGGCCCGGCAATGTGCGCCAGCTGGTGAACGTGATTGAGCAGTGCGTGGCCCTGACCTCGTCGCCGGTGATCGGCGATGCGCTGGTGGAGCAGGCGCTGGAGGGCGAGAACACCGCCCTGCCGACCTTCGTGGAGGCGCGCAATCAGTTTGAGCTGAACTACCTGCGTAAGCTGCTGCAGATTACCAGGGGCAACGTCACCCATGCCGCGCGGATGGCTGGACGCAACCGCACTGAATTCTATAAGCTGCTGTCGCGCCATGAGCTCGACGCCAACGACTTTAAAGAGTAGCTCCGCAACATAGCGCAAGTTATGATACGGTAAGCAACCGGTTACGCGACTAAGACAGGAACACCATGAAAAAGATTGATGCGATTATTAAACCTTTCAAACTGGATGACGTGCGTGAAGCGCTGGCCGAAGTCGGCATCACCGGGATGACGGTAACGGAAGTGAAAGGCTTTGGCCGCCAGAAAGGGCACACCGAACTCTACCGCGGCGCGGAGTATATGGTGGATTTTCTGCCGAAAGTGAAAATTGAAATCGTGGTGACCGACGATATCGTCGATACCTGTGTGGATACCATCATCCGTACCGCGCAGACCGGCAAAATCGGTGACGGTAAAATCTTTGTCTTTGATGTCGCGCGCGTGATTCGTATCCGTACCGGCGAAGAAGACGACGCGGCGATTTAACGCTCGCCGCTCGCTGTAGTATTGCCGGGTGGCGCTGCGCTTACCCGGCCTACAAATCCCCGCGTCGTCGGGGCTTACAGCACCTTATGCGGCCCGAAGCATTCGTAATGAATGTTGCCGCTGCTCACGCCCAGATCTACCAGCTGCTTCGCGGCAAACTGCATAAACGCCACCGGGCCGCAGAGATAGAACTGCATTTGCGGGTCGCCGATCTTGCCGGCCAGGGCCGTTAAATCCATCAAACCTTCGCTATCAAACGCGCCGGATTCACGGTCCGCTTCGCTCGGGCTGCGGTACCAGACGTGAGATGTAAACTTCGGCAGGGTTTCACCCAGCGTTTTAACTTCGTCCGCGAAGGCGTGCACGTCGCCGTTCTCTGCCGCATGGAACCAGTTCACCTGACCCTGATGGCGGCTATTCGCCAGCGCATCCAGCATCGCCAGCATCGGCGTTTGCCCGACGCCGCCGGAGAGCAGAGTGACCGGCGTCTGCGGCTCAACGTTAAGGAAGAAGTCCCCGGCCGGCGCCGCCAGATAGACCACATCGCCTTCGCTGGCATGGTTATGCAGCCAGCTGGAAACCTGGCCGCCTTCCTCGCGTTTAACCGCGATGCGGTAGCCCTTGCCGTCCGCTTTGCGGGTCAGGGAGTACTGGCGAATTTCCTGATATTCGAAATCTTCCGGCTTCAGCCAGATGGCCAGATACTGGCCAGGCTGGTAATCGGCGACCGGCTGGCCGTCGACCGGCTCGAGCTCAAAGCTGGTGATAAGCTGGCTGCGCGGGGTTTTCTTCACGATGCGGAACGCGCGGGTCCCTTCCCAGCCGCCGGTTTTACTGGCGTTTTGCTGATAGATCTCGGCTTCGCGGCCGATAAAGACGTTCGCCAGCACGCCGTAAGCTTTCCCCCAGGCATCAAGGACTTCCTGACCCGGGCTGAACATTTCATCGAGGGTCGCCAGCAGATGGCTGCCCACGATGTTGTACTGCTCCGGTTTGATCTGGAAACTGGTGTGTTTCTGGGCGATTTTTTCCACCGCCGGCAGCAGGGCGGGCAGGTTATCGATATTGCTGGCGTAGGCGGCAATGGCGTTGAACAACGCTTCTCGCTGGTCGCCGTTGCGCTGGTTGCTCATATTGAAGATCTCTTTGAGCTCCGGGTTATGCGCAAACATACGATCGTAGAAATGGGCGGTTAATTTTGGTCCAGTCTCTACCAGCAGGGGGATGGTGGCTTTGACCGTAGCGATGGTTTGAGCGTCGAGCATAGCGTGCTTCCTTGTGTGTTACTTTAATGATGTATTTTAAATGCATCTTAAGGAAATAACCCTGCGTTGTAAATGGTTCTTTAACACTTTCCGCCGTTGCAGTTACAACATGAAGAATTTGCATCACAATCCTGAAAAGAAATCCGTTGATACTGAGAGAGGCGTTATTGCTCAAAGCCTTGTGTCATGCGGAGCCAAACGTTTGCGTAAAATCCTTTGTCAAGACCTGTTATCACAGAATGATTCGGTTATACTGTGGGCCGTTGTCCAATCGGACCGCCTTTTTAGGCCGAAATTTTATTGTTAGCTGAGTCAGGAGATGCGGATGTTAAAGCGTGAAATGAACATTGCCGATTATGATGCCGAACTGTGGCAGGCTATGGAGCAGGAAAAAGTACGTCAGGAAGAGCACATCGAACTGATCGCCTCCGAAAACTACACCAGTCCGCGCGTGATGCAGGCGCAGGGCTCTCAGCTGACCAACAAATATGCTGAAGGATATCCGGGCAAGCGTTACTACGGCGGCTGCGAATATGTCGACGTGGTTGAGCAGCTGGCTATCGACCGCGCGAAAGAGCTGTTCGGCGCTGACTATGCTAACGTCCAGCCGCACTCCGGCTCCCAGGCTAACTTTGCCGTTTATACCGCGCTGCTGCAGCCGGGCGATACCGTGCTGGGGATGAACCTGGCGCAGGGCGGCCACCTGACTCACGGCTCTCCGGTTAACTTCTCCGGCAAACTGTACAACATCATCCCTTACGGTATTGATGAGTCCGGCAAAATTGACTATGACGACATGGCGAAGCAGGCTCAGGAACATAAACCGAAGATGATCATCGGTGGTTTCTCCGCTTACTCCGGTATCGTTGACTGGGCAAAAATGCGTGAAATCGCTGACAGCATCGGCGCATACCTGTTTGTCGATATGGCGCACGTGGCAGGCCTGATTGCCGCTGGCGTGTATCCGAACCCGGTTCCGCATGCTCACGTCGTGACCACCACCACCCACAAAACCCTGGCGGGTCCGCGCGGCGGCCTGATCCTGGCGAAAGGCGGTAGCGAAGAGCTGTACAAGAAACTGAACTCTGCGGTATTCCCAAGCGCGCAGGGCGGCCCGCTGATGCACGTTATCGCGGCGAAAGCGGTGGCGCTGAAAGAAGCGATGGAGCCAGAGTTTAAAGTTTACCAGCAGCAGGTTGCGAAAAACGCCAAAGCAATGGTGGAAGTGTTCCTGAACCGCGGCTACAAAGTGGTGTCTGGCGGTACTGAGAACCATCTGTTCCTGCTGGACCTGGTGGATAAAAACCTGACCGGTAAAGAAGCTGACGCTGCCCTGGGCCGCGCCAACATCACCGTCAACAAAAACAGCGTACCGAACGATCCGAAGAGCCCGTTCGTAACCTCCGGTATCCGTATCGGTTCTCCGGCGGTGACTCGCCGCGGCTTTAAAGAAGCGGAAGTCAAAGAGCTGGCTGGCTGGATGTGTGATGTGCTGGACAATATCAATGACGACGCGGTCATTGAGCGCGTGAAAGGCAAAGTCCTGGATATCTGCGCCCGCTTCCCGGTTTATGCGTAAGCGTTAGCGTTGACATCAAAAAGGCCGCGTTTGCGGCCTTTTTTGCGTCTGGAGATTAGCGGCGGTCGAGCGAAATCGCTCCGGGGCCGGTTACCGCCAGCAGCAGGAAAGCGCCGGCGATGCTGACGTTTTTCCAGAAGTTAATCATGTTCGGCAATACCGCATCGCCAGTCATATCCCAGTAGTGATGGCCAATCACCGCGGTGCCCAGGGTGTAGAAGATAAAGATGACCGCCAGCGGGCGGGTGAAAAAGCCCAGCACAATTAAAATGGCGGCAGGCACTTCCATAATGACGGCGATAATCGCCGCCAGGGTCGGCATCGGCGCGCCGGAGGCGGCCATGTACTGCACCGTACCGTCAAAGCCCAGCAGTTTGGGGTAGCCAAAAAGAATAAACAGAACTACCACGGCGATGCGGGCGATAAGCAGTAGCAGAGAGCGGGATGCGCCAAAATCAAAATAGCGGAGTGTGTTCATAATCAGCTCGTTATGAGAGAAGTGTCCTTTAAACGTAATACACGTTTTTGCTTCCCGCCACGTTAGTTCTGGCAACATCCCCGGTCCGCTGAACAACGAAATTACCGCATTTTTAACGGGACGCTTTCATCGCATAGCGTTTCGGCGTTCACCGCTTGACCACTCTGGATGAGCTTGCGCAGCGTGCGGATCTCGCGACCGTGATTGAGGGTGACCGCGCCGGTTAACACGCCGTCACGCAGCTGGAACCAGATCGCTTTGCGATCGGCGGGCGCTCCCCGACACCACCACTTTTCGCCCTGCATATCGCCAATAAACTGCAGGTTATCTTCGTACTGATCGGTCCAGAACCAGCCTGGCGCCCTGGCGGGGCGTGGTTTGCCAAGCATGGCCGCAGCGGCAATCTGCGCCTGGATATTGGCATTTTCCCAGCTCTCGACGCGCGACAGCGAACCATCTGATTGCCGCGTCAGCGTGACGTCGCCGGCGGCAAAAATAGCCGGGTCCGAGGTCCTGCCGTCGGCATCCACGACGATGCCTTTGTCGGTCTCCAGCCCGGCGCGGCGCGCGAGAGCATCGTTAGCCACGATGCCAATGCCATATACGACCGTCCCGGCGCGCAGGGTTTCGCCACTCTGTAAAGTGAGGGTGAGGTGGGTTCCCTGTTCCGCCTGTTCGATGGCGCTGTTCAACAGCACCCGTACCCCGGCCTGGCGATGGCGGGCCAGCAGGTAATCGCGGACCGGCGGCGGGGCGTTGCGACCCATCACCGTCGACGCCTGCTCCACCACCGTGACGCGACAGCCGCGCTGAATTGCGCTGGCGGCCAACTCCAGGCCGATGGTGCCTGCGCCGACGATAACCACCTCGCTCCCTGGCTGCAGCGCCGCGCGCAGACGCGCAGCATCGCCGGCGTGTCGCAGGGTCTGGCAACGTTCCCCCAGCGCATCGAGCAGCGGCAGCGGCCTGGCGGCGGCTCCGGTCGCCAGCAGCAGTTGTCGCCAGTGAAAGACGCGATTGTCTGCCAGCGTCAGGCTCTGCGCCTGACGATCGATATCGCGCAGCGTCACACCGAGATGCAGCTGGACGTTGTTGTCCTGCCACCAGCTGGCGGGGAGCACCGGCTGTCGCTGCGGATCTGCATCCAGCAGCATCGCTTTCGACAGCGGCGGGCGCTCATAGGGTAAATGGGGTTCATCAGAAAACAGGTGCAGGGGACCCTGGTAACCCTGCTGGCGGAGGGCCGCAGCGGCCATCGCCCCGGCCTGTCCACCGCCGATAATGGCAATCATCGGTTCGCTCATCATCACTCCTTAAAGGTTTAGTCCGGCGGCGACATGGCGGATCCCGCGGATCCCCAGCCCGCCATCGGCATTGATCATCACCCCGCTCAGCGTCCGATTATTACGTCGGGAAGCCAGCATGACGTACGGGCCGGTGAAATCGACCGGTTCGGGGAAAAACTGCAGTGGCAGGATGGCGGCGATCTTCTCCGCCGTCAGGGAGTGCATTATCGTGGTGTCGCTTTGCCCCAGCGCCTGCGGGCCGCGCAGATCGGTCGCCATCCCGCAGGGGCCAACGCCGTTGACCCGCACCTTCGGCGCCAGCTCGTAGGCCAGCTGGCGAATTAAGCCGGTCGCCGCATGTTTGCTGGCGGTGTAGAGCGGGCCGCCGCCGCCCGGATACCAGGCCGCGTTGGAGAGGGTCAGAATAATGCTGCCTTCGCTGGCGATTAATGCCGGGGCGCAGGCCTTGGCGCCGAGCAGATAGCCCAGCACGTTGACGTTGAACAGCTCATGGAAGCCATTCTCCAGCGCCTCCGCCGGGGTGTCCATCAGGGAGGCGTTATGATCCCAGATGCCGGCGTTGCCGATAAAACAGTCCAGACGGCCATAGGTGGTGAGGATCTGATCCACTGCGCGCTGATAATCACCGTAGCGGGTTACGCTGCCTTCCACCGCCAGCACCCGATCGCCAAAGCGCTGGCGCAGGCTGGCGACTTTCGCGCCGGACAGTTCGAGGGTCGCGACCTTCGCCCCCTCGTCAATAAAGCGCTCAACCAGCGCCAGACCCAGGCCGGAACCGCCGCCGGTAATCAACACCACGTTATCGCGTAAATCGCTCATCAGGCCTCCTCAGGAATATCAATAAACACCTCACCGCCTTCCACGTGCACCGTATAGGTGGTCAGCGGCTCGGTGGCGGGCAGACACAGCGCTTTGCCGGTTTTCAGGCAGAAACTGGCGGCGTGTAGTGGACATTCCACCGTCGCGTCGTCTTCCAGGTAGCCTTCGGACATCGACGCGTTGCCATGGCTGCAGCGATCGTTAACGGCATAAAACGCTCCGCCAATATGGAACAGGGCAATAACGGGAGAGGTCTCCAGGCGGAGGGCTTCCCCCTCCGGCAGCTCCACGGTGGAGCAGGCGAATATTCGATTCATCAGAAGAGTACGCTCAGGTTGTGGGACACGATCACTGCCTGATCGAGCACGATCTCTCGAGCCGTCAGGCGCCACTCGCCGCCAGGCAGACGGCGGACGGTGTCCCTCCGCGTGCCGACGTAGCAGGTCTCGTCACGCTCCTTTTGCGCGCGATATAGCAGATAGTTAAGGCGCACGGCGAAGCGATCCGGTTGTCCGGTTTCGCTGATCTGCAGGTTGTTAATCAGATGGCGGGTGCGGGATGGCGGCTCCTCTGCCCATGCCATGCCGGTCTCCAGGCGAGCAATCCGGCGCTCAAGCTGGTCTTTGTTGTCATTAAAGATCCAGGTGGTCGGCGGCTGGACCCCTTTGCGACGGTCGCGGGTCTGGGCGTTGACGGTCGTGCGCATGGTGTAGCGGATCTCGTCGTCCAGCTGCGTCAGCCAGTCGCGAAACTGCCAGTCGTCCAGCAGACGCGCCTCCTCGTAGAGGAACTGGCTGATGCGGTAGTGCAGTTCAGCAGAGACTAAGGCGCTCATTTCATCACCTCCTGCTGGTAAGCGGCGGTTTTTTCCTGCACTTCCTGCCACGTTTCGCTGCTTAACAGATCGGCCCAGCGCTGGTACATACCGCGGGCGGCAGTTTCGGAAAAGATATAGTTGGTTATCCCCGGAATGCCATCTGTGCGGCGTTTTTCCTCGCCTAATCCCATCTCCAGACACAGGCTGGTGTGACGCGCCCGGTGTCCTTTCAGCAGTTTTTGAATTTCACACCAGTTTTCCGAGTCATCCTGCTCGAGGAAACCAGCCGGACCAAAGGCGCGCGTGGCGCTGTTTTCGAACGCCGCTTTGACCTCATCGGAGGCGGCTTTATCGGTGAGACAGAATGCCCAGACCTCAACCCGATCCGGTCCTCGCGGGTGCCAGACGCGCAGCGTGGCGGTACCGTTTAGCCACGAGAGGGTCGGGAAGATGTTATTGTGACCTGCGAGGCGCAGGGCGCGGACGGTGCCCAGCCGCTGCTCGGCTTCGGCAAAGGTATCGCGGTAATAGCGGGAGACCTCGCCGTCGACCCAGACGTTAGCGTCCGGCTGTTCGGTGAAGAAAAAGCCGCTGCCGTGCCCCTCCTGACCAAACTGCAGCGCATCTTTGGCAGTCTCCCACACCGGGCGGGCGGTCTGTCCTTCGCCCAGGCGCTTTTCACTGCCATCATCTTTCGCGCCCAGCACCTGCACCGCCGAGGCGTGGCTGAACAGCGCGTGATACTGGTCGCTGGCGAACTGCTCGGCGGGGAATTTCCAGTTGCAGTCGATGGTCCACTTCTGTACGCCGCCAACGATCTCGGTCCCGCCTTCACGACGGTCGAGGACGCCGTCAAGATACCAGGCCATATCGCCCAGATAGTCACGCAGCGTGGGGGCTGTAGGATCCCAGTTGGCGAAAATAAGGCCTTTGTAACTTTCCACACACGGGACTTCATTGAGCCCCCAGTGGGACTTGCACAGCCCCTGCGGGTAGGCGCGCGGCTCGAGCGGGACGTCGATCAGCTCGCCGTCGATGCCATAAGACCAGCCGTGATAGGGGCAGGTGAAGGCCCGGGTATTGCCGCAGTCGGCGTAGCTCACGCGCATCGCGCGGTGACGACATTGATTTAAAAAGGCTTTAATGCTGCCGTCCTTTTGGCGGACCACCACCACGGCATCTTCACCCATGTACGTGTTAAAGAAATCCCCTGCCCGCGGGATCTGGCTTTCATGGGCCAGAAACAGCCAGCAGCGGCCAAAGATCCGCTCCAGCTCAAGCTGATAGATCTCAGGGTCGGTATAGATCAGTGGGGTGACGCGACCGTTTTGCGGGTCGACCAGTTGGTAGACATCGGTTTTCATTTTGGTGGTCATTTTTTTCATCCTGTGGGGTAAGAGGTATTGACCTTCTCTTTTTTGTGTCATCCTTATGTTGCTTGTGGGTTATCAATGTGTGAAATAGTTAATTTCTACCAGCTGAGATGTTTTATCGATAACAAGGAGGGGTTGATGGAATTGAGGCACCTGCGCTATTTCGTCGCGGTGGCGCAGGAACTTAACTTCACCCGCGCGGCAGAAAAACTGCATACCTCGCAACCTTCGCTGAGCAGTCAAATTCGCGATCTGGAACACTGCGTCGGCGTGTCGTTGCTTGAGCGCGACAAACGCAAGGTGACGCTGACGGCGGCGGGGGAGTGTTTTCTGCAGGATGCTAAGGCGATACTCGACCAGGCAGAGAGTGCCAAAATGCGCGCGCGAAAAATCGTCCAGCACGATAACCACCTGGCGATTGGTTTTGTTCCGTCGGCCGAAGTCAATTTGCTGCCCGGCGTTCTGCCCTTGTTTCGCCGCAAACAACCGAATACCCGGGTTGAGCTGGTCAGTCTTATCACCACCGAGCAGGAAGATAAAATTCGCAGCGGTGAACTGGATATCGGACTGATGCGCCACCCGATCTACAGTCCGGAAATTGACTATCTTGAGTTGCTCCATGAACCGCTGGTGGTGGTGCTGCCGGTAGATCATCCGCTGGCGAAAGCAGAGAAGGTGAGCGCCAGCCAGCTGGACGGCGTTGATTTTGTCAGCACTGACCCGGCGTACTCTGGGGCGCTGGCGCCGATCGTCCAGGCGTGGTTCGAACAGCAAAAAAGCCAGCCGCGTATTGTCCAGGTGGCGACCAATATTCTGGTGACCATGAATCTGGTGGGGATGGGGCTCGGGGTGACTTTGATACCCGGTTATATGAATCATTTTAATACTGGCCGGGTGGTTTTTCGTCCTATCGCCGGCAATGCCCCGACCATTGCGCTGCTGATGGCATGGAAAAAAGGCACCATCAAGCCGGCGCTGGCCGATTTTATCGCCACGGCCAGAGAGCATGCGGCTGCAGGATAATCTCCTGTCTGTAGCGGACCGCTGACGGGCGGCGGCGCCTGAACGTCGGTCGTAAGCTGTGATGAACTTCACGATTTTAACGCAAACTTTCAGGGTTATGTCTGTCAGACTGTCTGGTCTGTCATCCTACGCCATGGCTACCTCCAACGCCTCGGGCACTGCGTTTCAGCCGCGGTATCCGCCGGAATGCCATTTTTTCCGCCAGGGGCGTCGCCCGGAGAACGAGGCACCATGGTGAATAAACCGCCTTTTTCCGCTTTCTGCCTGACTTGCGTCCGCCGGGGTTTATCGCCAGACTGTCGCCACCATTCGGGAGGAAATCATGGTCTTGCACTCCACGCGCTGGCTGGCGCTCAGTTACTTCACCTACTTTTTTAGCTACGGTATTTTTCTGCCCTTCTGGAGCGTCTGGCTGGCCGGCAACGGACTGACCCCGGAAACCATCGGCATCTTGCTCGGCGCCGGTCTGGTAGCCCGTTTTCTCGGCAGCCTGCTGATCGCCCCGCGGGTGAGCGACCCCTCCCGGCTGATCGCCGCGCTGCGCGTGCTGGCGCTGTTAACCTTGCTCTTCGCGCTGGCCTTCTGGGCCGGCAGCCATGTCGCATGGCTGCTGGCGATCATTGTGGGCTTCAATCTGTTCTTTTCGCCGCTGGTGCCGCTGACGGATGCCCTGGCCAATACCTGGCAAAAGCAAATCACCATGGACTATGGCCGGGTGCGGCTATGGGGCTCCATCGCCTTTGTGATTGGTTCGGCGCTGACCGGCAAGCTGGTGAGCCTGTTTGATTACCGGGCGATCCTGCTGATGCTCAGCCTGGGCGTCGCCTCGATGCTGCTCGGCATGCTGCTGAAACCGTCGGTGATGCCCGAGGGGGCGTCGCGCCAGCAGCAGGGGGCCGGGCTGGCGGCCTGGCTGACGCTGGTGCGCCAGAGCTGGCGCTTTCTCGCCTGCGTTTGCCTGCTGCAGGGGGCGCACGCCGCCTACTACGGCTTTAGCGCCATTTACTGGCAGCAGGCAGGCTATTCAGCCTCGGCGGTGGGCTATTTGTGGTCGCTAGGCGTGGTGGCGGAAGTGGTGATCTTCGCGCTGAGTAAAAAGGTGTTCCGCCGCTTCAGCGCGCGGGATCTGCTGCTGCTCTCTGCCCTGTGCGGGCTGGTCCGCTGGACGCTGATGGGCTGGACCACGGCGCTGCCGGGGCTAATCCTCGCGCAGATCCTTCACTGCGGCACCTTTACGGTGTGTCATCTGGCGGCGATGCGCTATATCGCCGCCCGGCAGGGCAGCGAAGTGATCCGCCTGCAGGCCGTCTACTCCGCGGTGGCGATGGGCGGCAGTATTGCCATCATGACCGTCTTCGCCGGCTTCCTCTACCAGCACCTGCACCAGGGCGTGTTCTGGGTGATGGCGCTGCTGACCATCCCGGCGCTGGCTATCCGGCCAAAAACGGTGGCGGCCTAGTCTTCGAGCATCGCGCAGATATGCTGCTGCTGGCGTTCAGTGAAGCAGTTCTCCGCGTGGATCAGCGGCGGTGAAAACAGCGGCAGCGCCGTCGCATAGGGGGTGACGATAAGCGTCACCCCTTTGGGCGCCCCCTCTTTCTGAAAGCGCTCTACGCTCTGGTATTTGATGTTCAGCGGCAGCAGCGTCAGTTCGCGCAACTGCTGCTCCAGGGCCGCCTCCATATCCGGATTATCATCGGTCAGCAGCAGGACCTGCTTCTCATGCAGGTCGCTTTTCTGCATCAGCCAGGCGCCAAAGATCACCGCAATTAAGCCGGTCTCTTCCTCATTAAAACGGACGTGCCAGGCCTCTTCGAATTCGCTCAATGCCGCCTGGGTGGTACGCAGTAAGCGAGGATAGAGCCGGCTCACTTCCTCTGTGAGCGTGTTATCGATGCCGATAGCAAACACGCTGCGGATCAACGCCTGCGACAAGTGAATATAAAGCTGATCGCTCAGCCCCTGCTCGTCACTGAACGACCTGCCGGCGAGCATCTGGAAGCGGTGGATCAGGCCGGAAATAGCCAGCCGCAGGCGTCGATCCTGCGGGTGACCATCGCGAAGCGGATCGGGGGTTTTGAGCATCATAAACAGCAGCGAGAGGAAAAAAGGCTCTCCGACATGCGGCGCCGCGCCGACCCGACGCTGCCAGTGGCGGACAATCTCCTGCGCCAGGGTGAACTCGGCGGCGGTCTGCGCCCAGCGTTGCTGTTCATCATTGAAGTCGGGTGAATATCCCCGGTGATGCTCAAGCAGACAGTACTGCAGGTACAGGCGCAGAAACTGAACGTCCCGGCAGTCGAACTGGCGATTGAGCGCTCGCGCGCAGCGGTTCACCAGCGCCTGCAGGTTAGTATCATCGTAGAGGGTACGGGCAATGCCTTCCTGTTTAAGCTGCGTTTTCAGCGCCGGGGTAAAATGATGGTTTACGAACTGCGGGCACAGGCGCAGGCCCCGCCGCAGCGCATGCAGCAGGCATAAACGTTGGTCGAGCGCGGCGCCTTCAATCCGATAGCTGCCGTCCACCTGTGACCGAAGGGTCAGGCGGTGGTAACGCTGAATTTCGCGTCCGGTCTCCTCAATATCCTGCCGGGCCGTGGTCTCATCAACGAGGTTGATTCTGCCAAGCCGTTCAGTCGTTACCGACTGTCCGGGCAGATAAAACATCAGGAGCACCTGGCTACGGCGCTGTGGACTGGAAAGCGCAGATGGTGGTTCAATGACGGTCATCATCTGGTAAGTTCCAGTTAGGGTTTCCGCTAAGAATAGACAATGACAGCGGCGGGGGCAGGGAAGTGCGCCCGCTTTAGCTCAGGATTGCTGGCGAAGTTCACAGAATTTTTCACGTGAGGAACAGATGAACAGAGTGAAACAATGCACCAGCGCGGCGTTTTTCATGGTTTTATCATGGACAGCCGCCGCGCATCCGCATAGCTTCATCAGTTTGCAGAGCGAGCCGGTGGTCAAAGACGGCTTGCTGAGCGGGTTTAAAATGCGCTGGACGATGGATGAAATTACCTCATCGGATCTGCTCTACGACGCCGGAAACGCTAAACCGGGCAGCGAAGTATGGAAAAAACTGGCGGCGGAGGTGATGGCCAACGTGCTCGGCCAGCACTATTTCAGCGAGCTGTGGCACAACGGCCAGCGGGTGAAATTTGAAAATCGCCCCGACGGCTACGGTCTTGAGCGCGACGGCCTGCAGGCGGTACTGACCTTCATCCTGCCGCTGGCGACGCCGCAACCCGTTGCCGGACAGACATTTACCTTTTCCACTTTCGACCCGACCTACTATGTCGACATGTTTTATGACAAAGATAGCGATTTTTCCCTGCCCGCAGCGCTGCAGGCCGACTGTAAGGCAACGGTAATGACGCCAAAACCGAATGACAAAATGCTCTCATACGCCCAGTCGCTGGATAAAGCGGATGCGCCGCCGGAGGATATGGCGCTGGGCAGCTATTTTGCCCAGAAGGTGACCCTGACATGTCAGTAATTTTTACCCCGCGCACGCGCGCGTCGCGCTGGAAAGCGCTGTGGCCGTTGGCGCTACTGCTGGCCGTGAGCGTCACGGGCGGCTTCTGGCTGTGGCAGGCCTGGCCGCAGGTGCTGATGCAGAGCGCGGTCTGGCAGCGCGCGCTCAATCTGGAGCTCAGCCGCCTGCTGCAGGCGGTGGCGGAGAACCCGGCGGCGGCGGGGCTGTCGCTGCTTGGGTTCAGCTTCGTTTACGGGGTGCTCCATGCCTTAGGGCCCGGCCACGGCAAAATTGTCATTACCACCTGGCTTGCCACCCATCCCTCGAAGTTGAAATCGAGTATTAACCTGACGCTGGCCGCCTCTTTATTGCAGGGGCTGGTGGCTATCGCGCTGGTGGTAGTGGTGCTGGCGCTGCTGCAGCTGCCGGCGCGCCAGCTGCATCTCAGTAGTTTCTGGCTCGAGAAGGGGAGCTATTTGCTGGTGGGCGCGTTAGGTCTGCTGCTCTGCTGGCGGGCGCTGAAAAAGCTGCGTCTGCTGCTGAGCCGGCCAACGTTTACCGCGTTTACCCCGCATCATGTTCATAACGAACACTGCGGCTGCGGGCATCAGCATCTCCCGGCCCCTGAGCAGCTGCAGGCCGGCGACGACTGGCGGGCTCGCACCGTGATTGTCCTGTCGATGGGCATGCGTCCCTGCTCGGGGGCGATCATGGTCCTGCTGTTCAGCAAGGTGATCGGGGTGTTCAACTGGGGGATGGCGGCGGCGCTGGCGATGGCGGCAGGGACCTCATTAACTATCACGGCGCTGGCGCTGCTGGTGCACAGTTTTCGCCAGCTGGCGGTGAAGCTGGGTCGGCATCAGGCGCCGCCGCTGTGGCGCCAGGTGGGCTGGCTGACGCTGGCGCTGGCCGGCGGCGTGGCGCTGCTGGTGGCCGCTGTCGTGATGTGGAGTAGCGCGATCGCGCCAGGCGGCGGTTTGCGACCGTTTTAGAACATAAAAAAAGGAAGCCGCGGCTTCCTTTTTACATCTGCAAGAGATTAACGCTTCAGCGCGTCGCTCAGCTGCTCGCGCATATTCGCCAGCATCGCTTTCACCACACGCGGGTTACCGGCAACGATGTTGCCCGTCAGCATATAGTTATGACCGCCGGTGAAGTCGCAAACGATAGCGCCTGCTTCACGGGCGATCAGCTCGCCTGCGGCGAAATCCCATGGTTTCAGGGCAATTTCAAAGTAACCGTCAACGCGGCCGGCGGCAACGTAGGCCAGATCCAGCGCGGCGGAGCCGGTGCGGCGGAAATCGGCGCATTCGGTGAACATGTTGCCGAGAATATTCATGTAAGTGGTGGCGTGCTGCTTCGCCTTGAACGGGAAGCCGGTCGCGATGATGGTGCCGTCGAGGTCGCGAGCGTTGCTGCCGCGCAGACGGTAGCCGTTCAGCTGCGCGCCCTGGCCGCGGGTCGCGGTGAACAGTTCGTTACGCATCGGATCGTAAACCACCGCGACTTCAGTACGGCCTTTGATGCGTACGGCGATGGAAACAGAGAAGTGCGGCAGACGTTTAACGAAGTTGGTGGTGCCATCCAGTGGATCGATAACCCATTGAACATCCTGCTCTTCACCAGCGTGTTCACCGCTTTCTTCGGTGATAATGGTGTGCTGCGGGTAAGATTTGCGAATGGTTTCGATAATAATCGCTTCGGCGGCTTTATCGACGTTGGTCACAAAATCATTGCTGCCTTTCTGGCTGGTTTCTACGGTGTCTGGCGTTTCGTAGTGTTTGGCAATTAAATTACCCGCCTTGCGCGCGGCGCGCACGGCGATGTTCAGCATCGGATGCATCGGTCTCTCTCACTGGATGTTAAAGAACGGGAAAAAACGGCGCATATAATAACAGCGAATTCTGCTTATGTCTCCGTTTTATGGTAGCATGCCCGAATAATCTTTAGCCGAAGAACCATAATGCTGCAAAATATTCGAATCGTACTGGTAGAAACCTCCCACACCGGCAATATGGGCTCCGTTGCCCGCGCGATGAAAACCATGGGCTTAACCAACCTGTGGCTGGTCAATCCGCTGGTGAAACCTGATTCCCAGGCCATTGCGCTGGCCGCGGGCGCCAGCGACGTCATTGGCAACGCGCAGATCGTCGATACCCTTGATGAAGCGCTGGCGGGCTGTAGCCTGGTGGTTGGCACCAGCGCGCGCTCCCGCACGCTGCCGTGGCCGATGCTCGATCCCCGCGAATGCGGCCTGAAAAGCATCGCCGAAGGCCAGCATGCGCCGGTGGCGCTGGTGTTTGGCCGCGAGCGCGTTGGCCTGACCAACGACGAACTGCAGAAGTGTCACTACCATGTGGCCATCGCCGCCAACCCGGAGTACAGCTCGCTGAACCTGGCGATGGCGGTGCAGGTTATCGCCTACGAAGTGCGGATGGCCTGGCTGGCGGCGCAGGAGCAAGCGCAGCCGGCGGTTGAGCACGAAGAAGCGCCGTACCCGCTGGTGGATGACCTGGAGCGTTTCTACGGTCATCTTGAGCAGACGCTGCTGGCGACGGGCTTTATTCGCCCGAATCATCCGGGGCAGGTGATGAACAAACTGCGTCGTCTGTTCACTCGTGCGCGCCCGGAAAGCCAGGAGCTGAACATCCTGCGCGGCATGCTGGCCTCGATTGACCAGCAGAATAAAGGCAAGTAACCGCGTTGATGCCGGATGGCGCTGCGCTTATCCGGCATGCAAATCACGCGGCCCTTGCTATCTCCTGGTGGGAGAGGGCCGGGGTGAGGGCGCCCGGCAACGCGGAAGGAAAACGGCACGGAAAGCCAAATACCTGACTAAAACAGTCAAGTAAATAGTTGACCAAATTACTCGGGAATGTCAGACTTGGCCCTGCTATGCAATACCCATATTAATAAAAAGCCCGGCCAGGGGCGAGTTTGAGGTTAAGTAAGACATGAGACTGACATCTAAAGGGCGTTATGCCGTGACCGCGATGCTTGACGTTGCGCTCAACTCTGAAACGGGCCCGGTGCCGTTGGCAGATATTTCAGAGCGTCAGGGAATTTCGCTTTCCTATCTGGAACAGCTGTTCTCTCGCCTGCGTAAAAATGGCCTGGTTTCCAGCGTTCGTGGCCCAGGCGGCGGTTACCTGTTAGGTAAAGATGCCGGCAGTATCGCCGTCGGCGAAGTCATTAGCGCCGTGGACGAATCCGTTGACGCTACCCGTTGCCAGGGCAAGGGCGGCTGTCAGGGCGGCGATAAATGCCTGACTCACGCGCTGTGGCGCGATCTGAGCGAACGCCTGACCGGCTTCCTGAACAATATCACCCTCGGGGAACTGGTGAATAACCAGGAGATCCTCGATGTTTCCGGTCGTCAGCATCAGCACGAAACCCAGCGCAATGCGCGCACCCAGGACGCGATCGACGTTAAACTGCGCGCCTGAGTGACCCGTCCCGTTTCGGGCTGCGGCTGACAGGGCGAGGCAGCGCGAAACGGCGGGACAACGATTATAAAGAGCTTTCAGAATCAGGCCGGGATGCTCCGACATTCCGTGTACTCGGTCGTACATCAAGCCGGTTGCCTGATTCCTTGCATTGAGTGATGTACGGAGTTTAAGAGCAATGAAATTACCGATTTACCTCGATTACTCCGCAACCACGCCGGTGGACCCGCGTGTTGCCGAGAAAATGATGCAGTTCCTGACCATGGACGGGACCTTTGGTAACCCGGCCTCCCGTTCCCACCGTTTTGGCTGGCAGGCTGAAGAGGCTGTTGATATCGCCCGCAATCAGATTGCCGAGCTGGTCGGTGCCGACCCGCGCGAAATCGTCTTTACCTCTGGTGCGACTGAATCCGACAACCTGGCGATCAAGGGTGCAGCCAACTTTTATCAGAAAAAAGGCAAGCACATCATCACCAGCAAAACCGAGCATAAAGCGGTTCTGGATACCTGCCGTCAGCTGGAGCGCGAAGGCTTCGAAGTGACCTACCTGGCGCCGCAGAGCAACGGGATTATCGATCTGAAAGAGCTGGAAGCGGCGATGCGTGACGACACCATCCTGGTTTCCATCATGCATGTGAATAACGAAATCGGCGTGGTGCAGGATATCGCTACCATCGGCGAGATGTGTCGCGCCCGCGGTATCATTTACCACGTAGACGCCACCCAGAGCGTGGGCAAGCTGCCTATCGATCTGAGCCAGCTGAAAGTTGACCTGATGTCCTTCTCCGGTCACAAAATCTACGGTCCGAAAGGCATCGGCGCGCTGTACGTGCGTCGTAAGCCGCGTATTCGTATCGAAGCGCAAATCCACGGCGGCGGCCACGAGCGCGGTATGCGTTCCGGTACTCTGCCTGTTCACCAGATCGTCGGCATGGGTGAAGCTTACCGTATCGCCAAAGAAGAGATGGAAAGCGAGATGGCGCGTCTGCGCACGCTGCGCAACCGTCTGTGGAACGGCGTGAAGGATATGGAAGAAGTGTACCTCAACGGCGACCTCGAGCAGGGCGCGCCGAACATTCTAAACGTCAGCTTCAACTATGTTGAAGGCGAGTCGCTGATTATGGCGCTGAAAGACCTGGCGGTTTCCTCCGGTTCAGCCTGTACTTCCGCGAGCCTTGAGCCATCCTACGTGCTGCGCGCGTTAGGCATGACTGATGAACTGGCGCACAGTTCTATTCGTTTCTCTTTAGGTCGTTTCACTACCGAAGAAGAGATTGACTACGCCATCAACCTGATTCGTAAATCCATTGGCCGTCTGCGCGAGCTTTCTCCACTGTGGGAAATGTTCAAACAGGGCGTGGATCTGAACAGTATTGAATGGTCACATCACTAATTCGGCACCAATAAGGAGAATTCATCATGGCTTACAGCGAAAAAGTTATCGATCATTACGAGAACCCGCGCAACGTCGGCTCTTTTGACAACAGCGACGAGAATGTCGGCAGCGGCATGGTCGGCGCGCCGGCCTGCGGCGACGTGATGAAGTTGCAGATTAAAGTCAACAATGAAGGTATCATTGAAGACGCGCGCTTCAAGACCTACGGCTGCGGTTCCGCTATCGCTTCCAGCTCTCTGGTCACCGAGTGGGTGAAGGGTAAATCCCTGGACGAAGCGCAGGCGATCAAGAACACCGATATCGCCGATGAACTGGAGCTGCCGCCGGTGAAAATTCACTGCTCTATTCTGGCGGAAGACGCGATTAAAGCCGCGATTGCGGATTACAAAAGCAAACGTGAAGCAAAATAATTAGTTGAGGTTTTGTTATGTCGATTACTCTTAGCGACAGTGCAGCAGCGCGAGTCAATGCCTTCCTGGCAAACCGCGGAAAAGGGTTTGGCCTGCGCCTGGGCGTGAGAACCTCCGGCTGCTCAGGTATGGCCTATGTACTGGAGTTTGTTGACGAGCCGGCGGCTGAAGACACCGTGTTTGAAGACAAAGGCGTGAAGGTCGTGATCGACGGCAAAAGTCTGCAATTCCTCGACGGCACGCAGCTGGACTTCGTCAAAGAAGGCCTTAACGAAGGGTTCAAGTTCACTAACCCTAACGTCAAAGATGAGTGCGGCTGCGGCGAAAGCTTTAACGTATAATCGGTACTCCCCAACCCCACCGCGGTCACGCCGCGCGTGGGGTTTTCGTTTAGATGCATGACCCTGAGGTTACTATGGACTATTTCACCCTCTTCGGGTTACCAGCCAGCTATACCCTCTCGCTTGAACAACTGGCTGTCCGGTATCAGGATCTGCAGCGCCAGTACCATCCGGATAAATTTGCCAGCGCGCCCGCTGCGGAACAGCTTGCGGCGGTTCAGTATTCCGCCACCATTAACCAGGCCTGGCAGACGCTGCGCCATCCCCTGACCCGCGCAGAATACCTCCTCTCGCTGCATGGCTTCGATCTGGCCAGCGAGCAGCATACCGTTCGCGATACCGCGTTCCTGATGGAACAGCTGGAACTGCGCGAAGAGCTGGATGAGATCGGCCAGGCGAAAGACGAAGCGCGGCTGGAAGGCTTTATCAAACGAGTGAAAGCGCTGTTTGATACCCGCCATCAGCTGATGGTTGACCAATTGCATAATGAGAGCTGGGAAGCGGCGGCGGACACGGTTCGTAAGCTCCGTTTCCTCGATAAACTGCGCAGCAGTGCTGAAGAACTCGAAGAAAAACTGCTCGATTTTTAATTTTCGGAAGCAATTATGGCCTTATTACAAATTAGTGAGCCCGGCCTGAGCGCCGCGCCGCACCAGCGTCGTCTGGCGGCCGGTATCGACCTGGGCACCACCAATTCTCTGGTGGCTACCGTGCGTAGCGGCCAGGCCGAGACTCTGCCCGATCATCAAGGCCGCTATCTGCTGCCGTCGGTGGTGAATTACCACGCATCGGGGCTGACCGTCGGCTATGACGCCCGGCTGAACGCCGCCCAGGATCCCGCCAATACCATCAGCTCCGTGAAACGGATGATGGGGCGCTCCCTCGCCGATATCCAACACCGCTATCCGCATCTGCCGTATCAGCTGCAGGCCAGTGAAAACGGCCTGCCGATGATCCAGACCGCCGGCGGCCTGCTAAACCCGATTCGCGTCTCCGCCGATATCCTGAAAGCGCTGGCCGCCCGGGCCACTGAAGCGCTGGCCGGCGAGCTCGACGGCGTGGTCATCACCGTCCCCGCTTACTTTGATGACGCCCAGCGTCAGGGGACCAAAGACGCGGCGCGCCTGGCGGGTCTGCACGTGCTGCGCCTGCTTAATGAACCGACCGCGGCGGCTATCGCCTATGGCCTTGATTCCGGCCAGGAAGGGGTGATTGCGGTCTACGATCTCGGCGGCGGCACCTTTGATATTTCTATTCTGCGCTTAAGCCGCGGGGTGTTTGAAGTGCTGGCCACCGGCGGCGACTCGGCCCTCGGCGGCGATGATTTCGATCATCTGCTGGCGGACTACCTGCGCGAGCAGGCGGGCTTCAGCGACCGTAGCGACAACCGCCTGCAGCGTGAGCTGCTGGATGCCGCCATCGCGGCGAAAATCGCCCTTAGCGATGCCGAGGTGGCGCACGTTGAGGTCGGCGGCTGGCAGGTCGATATCACTCGCAGCCAGTTTAACGATCTGATCGCCCCGCTGGTAAAACGCACGTTAATGGCCTGCCGCCGGGCGCTGAAAGACGCTGGCGTTGAGGCGCAAGAGGTGCTGGAAGTGGTGATGGTCGGCGGTTCCACCCGCGTGCCGCTGGTGCGCGAGCGCGTCGGCGAATTCTTCGGTCGCACCCCGCTGACCACCATCGACCCTGACAAAGTCGTCGCCATTGGCGCGGCGATCCAGGCCGATATTCTGGTCGGCAACAAGCCGGACAGCGAACTGTTGCTGCTCGACGTTATCCCGCTGTCGTTAGGGCTGGAAACCATGGGCGGCCTGGTGGAGAAAGTGATCCCGCGTAATACCACCATTCCGGTGGCCCGCGCCCAGGAGTTCACCACCTTCAAAGATGGCCAAACGGCGATGTCCATTCATGTGATGCAGGGCGAGCGTGAGCTGGTGCAGGATTGCCGCTCCCTGGCGCGCTTTGCGCTGCGCGGTATCCCGGCGCTGCCGGCGGGCGGGGCGCATATTCGCGTCACCTTCCAGGTGGACGCCGATGGCCTGCTGAGCGTCACGGCGATGGAAAAGTCGACCGGCGTGGAAGCCTCTATTCAGGTGAAACCGTCTTACGGTCTGACCGATGGCGAAATCGCCACCATGATTAAAGATTCGATGAGCTACGCCGAACAGGATATTCAGGCGCGCATGCTGGCTGAACAGAAAGTGGAAGCCGCACGCGTCCTGGAGAGCCTGACAAGCGCGCTGGCCGCCGACGCCGCGCTGTTAAGCGCCGCGGAGCGTCAGGCTATCGATGCCGCTGCGGAGCAGGTACGCGCCGCCGCGGCAGGCGACGACGCCGACGCCATTAAAGAAGCGATTAAAAATATCGACACACAAACCCAGGAATTCGCCGCCCGCCGTATGGATCAGTCGGTCCGTATCGCGCTGAAAGGCCAATCCGTGGACGAGGTTTAAAATGCCAAAAATTGTATTTCTGCCCCACCAGGACCTGTGTCCGGATGGCATCGTTGTGGAAGCTGAGACCGGTGAAACTATTCTGGATGCGGCGCTGCGTAGCGGCATCGAGATTGAACACGCCTGCGAAAAATCCTGTGCCTGCACCACCTGCCACTGCATCGTGCGTGAAGGCTTTGACTCGCTGGCGGAAAGTACCGAAGATGAAGACGATATGCTGGATAAAGCCTGGGGACTGGAGCCTGACAGCCGCCTGAGCTGCCAGGCGCGCGTCACCGACGAAGATCTGGTCGTTGAGATCCCGCGTTACACCATCAACCACGCACGCGAGCACTAATATGGCACTGAAATGGACCGACAGTCGTGAAATCGGCGAAGCGCTGTATGACGCTTACCCTGACCTCGACCCAAAAACCGTTCGCTTTACCGACATGCATCAGTGGATTTGCGATCTGGAAGAGTTTGATGATGACCCGAACGCATCCAATGAAAAAATTCTCGAGGCGATTCTGTTAGTCTGGTTAGACGAAGCCGAATAATTTTCGCATCATGATTTATGCGGCGGTATAAAGTCGGATGAATCATTGAGCGAGAGAACGTTACGGGCTGCCATACGGTGGCCCGTTTGCTAAGAAGGATAATGATAATGACCGAAGCCATGAAGATTACGCTTTCCACTCAGCCAGCCGATGCGCGCTGGGGAGAAAAGGCGTCTTACAGCATTAATCATGACGGCATCGCCCTGCATCTCAACGGCAAAGACGACCTGGGCTTGATTCAGCGCGCGGCGCGTAAAATTGACGGCATGGGGATCAAGCATGTCGCGTTAAGCGGCGAAGGTTGGAACACCGACCGCGCGTGGGCGTTCTGGGCGGGTTATAAAGGCCCGAAAGGCACTCGTAAAGTTGAATGGCCGACGCTGGACGATGCGCAGAAAAGCGAGCTGGATAACCGTCTGACCATTATTGACTGGGTGCGCGACACCATCAATGCGCCGGCGGAAGAGCTGGGCCCGGAACAGCTGGCGCAGCGCGCCGTCGACCTGCTGTGCAGCGTGGCTGGCGAGAAGATGAGCTATCGCATCACCAAAGGCGAAGATCTGCGTGAGCAGGGCTATCTCGGCCTGCACACCGTGGGCCGCGGCTCCGAGCGTCCGCCGGTTTTGCTGGCGCTGGACTATAACCCGACCGGCGATAAAGAAGCCCCGGTATACGCCTGTCTGGTAGGTAAAGGCATCACCTTTGATTCCGGCGGCTACAGCATCAAACAGAGCGCCTTTATGGATTCAATGAAATCCGATATGGGCGGCGCGGCGACTATCACCGGCGCCCTGGCCTTCGCTATTACCCGCGGGCTGAACAAGCGCGTGAAGCTCTATCTGTGCTGCGCCGACAACCTGATCAGCGGCAACGCTTTCAAACTGGGCGATATTATTCATTATCGCAACGGCAAAACCGTCGAAGTCATGAACACCGACGCCGAAGGTCGTCTGGTGCTGGCGGATGGCCTGATTGACGCTTCGGCGCAGAAGCCGGAGCTGATCATCGATGCCGCCACCCTGACCGGCGCGGCGAAAACCGCGCTCGGCAACGACTACCACGCGCTGTTCAGCTTTGACGATGCGCTGGCGAATCGCCTGCTGGCGAGCGCTCAGGCGGAAAATGAAGCGTTCTGGCGTCTGCCGCTGGCCGAATTCCACCGTCATCAGCTGCCGTCTAATTTCGCGGAACTGAACAATACCGGCAGCGCCGCCTATCCGGCCGGCGCCAGCACCGCGGCGGGCTTCCTGTCCCATTTCGTGGAAAACTACCACCAGGGCTGGCTGCATATCGACTGTTCGGCAACCTACCGCAAATCTGCCGTTGAGCAGTGGTCGGCGGGCGCGACGGGGCTTGGCGTACGTACTATCGCCAATCTGCTGACGGCTGAGTAATGGCCTTGCCGGGTGGCGCGACGCTTACCCGGCCTGGAAAATCCGCAGGCCCGTGCGGACGTAGCGCCGCCGGGCGATTTTTGAAGTAGCCAAACTATGTCCGAAACCAAAAACGAATTAGAAACCCTGCTGGAAAAAGCGGCTACCGAGCCCGCTCATCGTCCGGCATTTTTCAGCGCGCTGCTTGAGGCCACCGTCTGGGTACCAGGCCGCGCAGCCGATGGCGAGCAGATTGTCGAAGATAGCGCGCTGGATCTGCAGCACTGGGAAAAAGATGACGGCACGTCGGTCATTCCGTTCTTCACTTCGCTTGAGGCCCTGCAACAGGCGGTGGAAGACGAACAGGCTTTCGTGATGATGCCGGCCCGCACGCTGATGGCGATGACTCTCGGTGAATCGCTGTTCCTCAACCCGAAGCTGCCGAACGGTAAAGCGTTTACCCCGCGCGAAATCAGCCATCTGCTCGGGGAAGAGGGCAGCCCGCTCAGCACCCAGACGGTGCTGGAAGGGGGGGAAGCGCTGCTGCTGTCTGAAGTCGCCGAGCCGCCGGCGCAGATGGTGGATTCGCTGACCACGCTGTTCAAAACGCTGAAAACCGTCAAGCGGGCGTTCCTGTGCTCGATCAAAGAGCACGCCGACGCGCCCGCTAATCTGCTGATCGGCATTGAAGCGGAAGGGGATATCGAGTCCATCATTCAGACCACCGGCAGCGTGGCCACCGATACCCTGCCCGGCGATGAGCCGATCGATATTTGCCAGGTGGTGGAAGGCGAGAAGGGCATCAGCCACTTTATGATTGCCCATATCACGCCGTTCTATGAAAAGCGCTGGGGCAGCTTCCTGCGCGATTTCAAACAAAACCGCATTATCTGACAGCGGGGGCGGCTGCCCCCGGTTTCGGTATGCTTTCAGCTCGATGCAACAGCGGAGTTGCAAAGGTTAATGCAGGGCGGCAACGATCCGCGGATAGGCTGACGCCATGTTATAGAGCAGAAATCCCGTCACGCACAGCGTGACGACGCCGTTGAAGAGCGCCATATCCCCGCGCCAGGCACGGCACCTTTCCTCTCCCAGCAGATAGCGTAGCGCTGCTACCAGCCCGGCGAGCAGCACCATCAGAAAACCCAGCAGCGCCTGATGACCATAGGTGATCAGCGGGACGTCTTCCAAAGTGACGCCGAGAAAGCGGGTATAAACGGAAACGGGCGCAGGAACCAGGCTTAACCATGTCCGGTTCCATTGCGGCCAAAAATAGAGGATTGCGCCGCCGACCAGCAGGCCAGCTATGCCTCCCAGCCAGGGAAGGCGCGGGGAATAAGCAGAATGTGGGTTGGAGACTAATGCCATTTTCACTCCTTGTGGTGCCATCAGGTTATAGATTAAACGCTCACTCCTGGCGCTGGCCCCGACGGCGCGCGTTAATCGCGCTATCGGTGGGAGATGGTGAATTAGTCAGGACAACCTTCGAGCCTGGCGTAAAGATCCTCATGAATATATTCCAGCTCCAGCAAGGCGCCATCGCGTGACTCGTTGAGGGCTTGTTGATGCTGCCATTCGTCGTGGCTCTCCTTTCCACCGGTAAAAATCCCCTGCAAATATTCAATCAGTGACGATTCTGCCAGCCAAAGCTCATTCTCTTTACCCTCGAAGCGGACGACAGGATATTCACCCTGTTCATCACGCTCGGTGACATAGATAAATACCTGCTGATCCCCGGGATGGCAGAAGCGAATCAGGGCAGGAAGACGCGGATCGTCGTTCCAGACGGGCATTAGCTCTTCAAAATCCAGCCCGATCATATCAAGGCCATTCATATAATAAGCCTCTTCATCCAGTGAGTCGGAAAGCAGGACGCCATATTCATCAATGGCGTTCAGAACCGATTCCAGCACCCGTTGACCGTAGGGGCTTGTCAGCTGGCAATCGTAGGCCAGCAGCGCTTTCAGACTCTCCGGAAGCGCCACGGTTTCGCTATTTTGCGGATCACGGTATTTCCGGACGCGCAGGCGATCCACTTCGTCTACAGGCATCGGTTTCGGGGTGGGATTGCGGTTGTGCTTGTGTACGACATCCATGAGATCCGCTAATGAAAAAGCCATCATTCAATTTCCTTATATAGTGGGCGGCAGTAAAGCCAACACGGCAGGCGCAAGCCCTGCGGCAGCACAGAGTAGCTGGTTTAGCGACTGGCAGGAGAATGAGGCGGAGAAAATCAGAAATTATTTAGTGGCCGCGGGACGGGACGTCCGCGGCCATGCGGCGTTTACTGAGCGGCAGGAGCCGGTTCAATCGGCAGATCGCTGCGCGCCCCCCATTCGCTCCATGAGCCGTCGTACAGGCAGACGCCGTTCACGCCAAGCGTGGTGAGCGCCAGCACGACCACCGCCGCCGTCACGCCGGACCCGCAGCTGGCGATAATGGGCCGATCAAAATCGACGCCCTGACGCAAAAAGATGTCGTTCAGCTCGTCGACGGTCTTCAGCTCGCCGTTAATCACCAGCTCCGTCCACGGGACGTTCAGCGCGCCGGGGATATGCCCGCGCCGCAGGCCGGGGCGCGGTTCGTCAGCCTGGCCGTTAAACCGGGCTGCCGGACGCGCATCGACAATTTGCGCCGATCCTTCATGGCTGACCAGCAGCACGTCGGTCAGGCGCTTAATTTGCTGAGGATCGAACCGTACGTCGAATTCTCCTTCGGCCACCTCCGGCACCCCTTGTTCCAGCGGCAGCTCGTCGCGACGCCAGCCCTCCAGCCCACCGGCCAGAATCGACACTTTCTCCACGCCAAAGGCGCGCAGCATCCACCAGGCGCGCGGGGCGGAAAACAGATTGCCTTCGTCATAGACGACCAGGTGCTTATCGCTGCAGACGCCCAGTTCGCGCATGGCCACGGCAAACGCCTCGGCGCGCGGCATCATATGCGGCAGCGGGCTGGTGTGATCGGACAGCGCCTCGATATCGAAAAACAGCGCGTTGGGCACGTGGCCGGCGCGGTACTCCGCGGCCATATCGCGCAGGGCCTCCTGCCCGGCGGGCGCCATGCGGGCGTCGATAATCTGGATCTCCGGGTCATCAATATGTTCCGCCAGCCAGTCGGCGGCGACAAAAAACGAGGTGGACATAGGTGCCTCCGTTTTACTATTCATGACTGAATTGTCGGCGTTTTATCGGGTGCTGACAAGTTAAGGACGCCAGAGTGGGGACGACGTCACGGCACTTTTCTGATTAATCGGCAGAAACCCGCGTCATCACTGTTGAGAAGCGCCGCCTTAACGCATAATAAAAAGTGATAATTTGCATCAGGCCCACCGGCCGAGGGGTTAGAAGGATGAAACCATTTCGTTTAGCGGCGCTGTCACTGGCGCTCCTTACCGCATTTTCATTAACCGGGTGTGATGACAGCGGTACACCGCAGGCTACGGCCCCGACGCCGGCCGCCGATAGCGGCCCTGGCGCGGCGGCAAAACCGGACAGCGCCCAGCTGGCGGCGCTGGCGGAAAAAAGCCAGGGCAAAGCGCTGACGCTGCTCGACGCCTCGGAGGTGCAGCTGGATGGCGCCGCGACCCTGGTGCTGACCTTTTCCGTACCGCTGCAGCCGGACCAGGATTTCTCCCGCAGCGTGCACCTGGTGGATAAGAAGAGCGGTAAGGTAGATGGCGCGTGGGAGCTGGCGCCGAACCTGAAAGAGCTGCGTCTGCGTCACCTTGAGCCAAAGCGCGAGCTGATTGTCTCGGTCGACCCGACGCTGACCGCCCTGAACAAGGCGACGCTCGATAAACCGTTCGAGAAGACCCTGACTACCCGCGATATCGCGCCAAGCGTCGGATTTGCCAGCCGCGGCTCGCTGCTGCCGGGCAACGTGATCGCCGGGCTGCCGGTGATGGCGCTGAACGTCGATAACGTCGACGTGAACTTCTTCCGCATTAAGCCGGAATCGCTCTCGGCCTTCGTCAGCCAGTGGGAATACCGCAATTCATTAAGCAACTGGGAATCCGACGAGCTGCTGAAAATGGCCGATCTGGTATACAGCGGCCGCTTTGACCTCAATCCGGCGCGCAATACCCGCGAAAAGCTGCTGCTGCCGCTGAGCGACATCAAGCCGCTCCAGCAGCCTGGCGTCTACGTGGCGGTCATGAACCCGGCGGGTCATTATAGCTACAGCAACGCGGCGACGCTGTTTACCCTTAGCGACATCGGCGTGTCGGCGCATCGCTACCACAACCGGCTGGACGTCTTTACCCAGAGCCTGGAAAACGGCGCCGCCCAGTCTGGTATCGATGTCCAGCTGCTCAACGCCAAAGGGCAGACCCTGGCGCAGGCGAAAAGCGATAGCCAGGGCCACGTCACCCTGCAAACCGATAAAGAAGCCGCGCTGCTGCTGGCGCGCAAAGAGGGACAGACCACGCTGCTCGACCTCAAACTGCCGGCGCTGGATCTGGCGGAGTTCTCCATTGCCGGCGCGCCTGGCTTCAGCAAACAGTTCTTTATGTTTGGCCCACGAGATCTCTATCGTCCGGGCGAAACGGTGATCCTCAATGCGCTGCTGCGCGATAGCGACGGCAAGCCGCTGGCGGAACAGCCGGTGAAGCTGGAGGTGGTCCAGCCGGATGGCCAGGTGATCCGCTCGGTGATGAGCAAACCGGTTAACGGCCTGTACCAGTTTACTTATCCGCTCGACAGCGGCGCGGCCACCGGCATGTGGCACATTCGCGCCAGCACCGGCGACAACCAGCCCCGCGAGTGGGATTTCCACGTCGAAGACTTTATGCCGGAACGCATGGCGCTGAAGCTGACGCCGCAGGCGGCGCCGGTCGCGCCGAATGCCGATGTCGCCTTTGACGTCAGCGGCGCTTATCTCTACGGCGCGCCGGCCAGCGGCAACCCGCTGCAGGGCAAACTGTTCCTGCGCCCGCTTCGCGACGCCGTCGCCGCGCTGCCGGGCTTTGAGTTCGGCGATATCGCAGAAGAAAATCTCTCCCGCAGCCTTGATGAAGTCCAGCTGACGCTGGATGAAAAAGGCCATGGCGAAGTGACCACCTCCAGCCAGTGGCAGGATAGCCATTCGCCGCTGCAGGTGGTGTTGCAGGCGAGCCTGCTGGAGTCCGGTGGGCGTCCGGTCACCCGTACGGTTAAGCAGCCGATCTGGCCTGCCGAGGCGCTGCCGGGGATCCGCCCGCAATTTACCCTGAAGGACGTTTACGACTACCGCACCGACACCACGGTGAAGCAGCCGGTGGTGGATGAAAACAGCAACGCCGCGTTCGATATCGTCTATGCCGACGCCAAAGGCGAGAAAAAAGCCGTTTCCGGCCTGCAGGTACGGCTGATCCGCGAGCGCCGGGATTATTACTGGAACTGGTCCGATAGCGAAGGCTGGCAGTCGCAGTTCGATCAAAAAGATCTGCAGGAGGGCGAGGAGTCGCTGGATCTGCAGGCCGGCCAGATCGGTAAAGTGAGCTTTCCGGTAGAGTGGGGCTCCTATCGCCTGGAGGTGAAAGGACCGGACGATGTCGTCAGCAGCGTGCGCTTCTGGGCGGGCTACAGCTGGCAGGATAACAGCGAAGGCACCGGCGCAGCGCGCCCGGACCGGGTCACCATGAAGCTGGATAAACCGAGCTATAAGCCGGGCGACACCATCAGGCTGCACATCGCCGCCCCGGCGGCGGGTAAAGGCTACGCGATGGTGGAATCCAGCGAAGGGCCGCTGTGGTGGCAGGAGATTGACGTACCCGCCGAGGGGATGGACCTGTCGATCCCGGTGGATAACGCCTGGAATCGCCACGACCTCTACCTCAGCACGCTGGTGGTTCGCCCCGGCGATAAATCCCGCTCGGCGACGCCGAAACGCGCGGTGGGCCTGCTGCATCTGCCGCTGGGCGATGAAAACCGTCGCCTGACGCTGGCGCTGGAGGCCCCGGATAAAATGCGCCCCAACCAGCCGCTGACGGTGAAAGTGAAAGCCAGCGTCAAAGAGGGAGAGGCGCCGAAGCAGGTTAACGTTCTGCTCTCTGCTGTCGATAGCGGGGTGCTGAATATTACCGATTACGCCACCCCGGATCCGTGGAACGCCTTCTTCGGCCAGAAACGTTATGGGGCGGATATTTATGATATTTACGGCCAGGTGATTGAAGGGCAGGGGCGTGTGGCCAGTCTGCGCTTCGGCGGCGATGGCGACGAGTTAAAACGTGGCGGTAAACCGCCGGTTAACCATGTGACCATCATCGCCCAGCAGGCGCAGCCGGTGGTACTGAACGATCAGGGCGAAGGGACGGTGACGCTGCCGATCGGTGATTTTAACGGCGAGCTGCGGGTGATGGCTCAGGCCTGGACGGCGGATGACTTCGGCAGCAGCGAAGATAAAGTGGTGGTGGCCGCCCCGGTCATCGCCGAGCTGAATACCCCGCGCTTCCTCGCCAGCGGCGACACCACCCGTCTGGCGCTGGATCTCAGCAACCTGACCGATAAACCGCAAACTCTGCAGGTACACCTTGCCGCCAGCGGACTGGTGACCTTGACCGAGGGTCAACTGCCGTCGGTGCAGCTGGCGCCGGGGGCGCGCAGCACGCTGTTTGTGCCGGTGAGCGCGCTGCCGGGCTTTGGCGATGGCCAGGTGAGCGCCACTATCAGCGGCCTGAGCCTGCCGGGGGAAACCTTCGCCCCGCTGCAGAAGCAGTGGAAAATCGGCGTTCGTCCGGCGTTCCCGGCGCAGACCGTCAACAGCGGCGCCGTGCTGCAGCCCGGCGAAAGCTGGCAGGCGCCAGCGGCGCAATCGGCAGGTTTCGCCCCGCAGACGCTGCAGGGCCAGCTGCTGCTCAGCGGCAAGCCGCCGCTGAATCTCGCGCGCTATATCCGCGACCTGAAAGCCTATCCTTACGGCTGCCTTGAGCAGACCGCCAGCGGCCTGTTCCCGTCCCTGTATACCAGCGCGGCGCAGCTAAAAGCGCTGGGCATCAGCGGGGACAGCGACGAAAAACGTCGCGCGGCAATCGATGTCGGGATCTCGCGCCTGCTGCAGATGCAACTGGAAAACGGCGGCTTTGCGCTATGGGATAAAGAGGGGCCGGAAGAGTACTGGCTGACCGCTTACGCCATGGATTTCCTTGTTCGCGCGGGCGAGCAGGGCTATAGCGTACCGGTCAACGCCATTAATAAAGGTAACGAACGCCTGCTGCGCTATCTTCAGGAGCCGGGGCTGATGACCGTGCGCTACAGCGACGACGCCCAGGCCAGCCGCTTTGCCGCTCAGGCCTATGCCGCGCTGGTGCTGGCGCGTCAGCAAAAAGCCCCGCTCGGCGCATTGCGTGAAATCTGGAGCCGTCACGACCAGGCGCGATCCGGCCTGCCGCTGCTGCAGCTCGGCATTGCGCTGAAAACCATGGGCGATGCGCCGCGCGGCGATGAGGCCATGAAGCTGGCGGTTGCCACGCCGCGCCATGATGAGAATCGCTGGCTGGGCGATTACGGCAGCTCGCTTCGCGATGACGCGCTGAAGCTGGCGCTGCTGGAAGAGAACAAGCTGCTGCCGGAGGCGCAAAACACGCTGTTGAGCACGCTGTCGGAAGAGGCCTACGGCCAGCGCTGGCTGTCGACCCAGGAAGCCAACGCCCTGTTCCTTGCCGGACGTACGCTTGCCGACCTGCCGGGCGACTGGCAGGCGCAAACCTCGCTGCAGGCTGAGCCGCTGGCCGGCGATAAAGCGCAAACCCGTAACCTCGACGGCGATCGGCTGGCGACGTTGCAGGTGAGCAACACCGGCAGTCAACCGCTGTGGCTGCGTCTGGACAGCAGCGGCTATCCGCAAAGCGCGCCGCAGCCGGGCGGCAACGTCCTGGGGATTGAACGCGCCGTTTTCGATACCCAGGGGCGGCAAAAGTCGCTGTCGTCGCTGCGCAGCGGCGAACTGGTGCTGGTCAAGCTGGAGGTGACCGCCAGACGCAACGTGCCTGACGCGCTGGTGGTTGACCTGCTGCCGGCGGGACTCGAGCTGGAAAACCAGAATCTGGCCAACAGCAGCGCCAGCCTGCAGGAGAATGGCGAAGCGGTGCAAAACCTCCTTAACCAGATGCAGCAGGCCGATATTCAGCATATCGAGTTCCGCGACGACCGCTTCGTCGCCGCTGTCGCGGTCAATGAAGGTCAGCCGGTGACGCTGGTCTACCTGGCGCGGGCGGTCACGCCGGGCACCTACCAGGTCCCGCAGCCGCAGGTGGAATCGATGTATGTGCCGCAGTGGCGGGCGACCGGGACCGCCAGCGGTCCGCTCACCGTGACGCCGTAAATGCGCGTAGTGCATCGGGTAAAACGCCGCTGGCGCTGGCTGGCGGCGTTTATTTTTCTGCTGTGGCTGGCGGTTCTGACCGCCGATCGCCTGTGGCCGCTGCCGCTGCATGACGTCACGCCTGCCCGGGTGGTCGTGGCGGAGGACGGGACCCCCCTGTGGCGGTTTGCCGACGCGCAGGGCGTCTGGCGTTATCCGGTGACTCTCGCCGACGTGTCGCCGCGCTATCTGCAGGCGCTTATTCAGTATGAGGACCGCTGGTTCTGGCGCCATCCGGGGGTCAATCCCTTCGCTGTAGTGCGCGCCGCCTGGCAGGATCTCACCTCCGGGCGGGTCATTTCCGGCGGCAGTACCCTCACCATGCAGGTGGCGCGCCTGCTCGATCCCCACCCCCGCACTTTCGGCGGCAAGCTGCGCCAGCTGTGGCGGGCGCTGCAGCTGGAGTGGCATCTGTCAAAGAGCGAAATCCTGACCCTGTATCTGAATCGTGCGCCCTTTGGCGGAACCCTGCAGGGGATCGGCGCGGCCAGTTGGGCTTATCTCGGCAAGCCGCCCGCGCAGCTCAGCTACGGCGAGGCGGCGCTGCTGGCGGTGCTGCCCCAGGCGCCCAGCCGTTTACGTCCGGACCGCTGGCCGCAGCGGGCCCAGGCGGCGCGGGATAAAGTCCTTGCGCGCATGGTCAGCCAGGGCGTCTGGCCGAGGCTGGCGGTAAAGGAGGCGATGGAGGAGCCGGTGTGGCTGTTTCCGCGGCAGATGCCGCAGCTGGCGCCGCTCTTCGCCCGCCGGGCGCTGGCGACCAGTCGTGAGGAAAAGGTGGTGACGACCCTCGATGCCGGACTGCAGCGACAGCTCGAGGATCTGGCGCTGAACTGGAAGTCGCGCCTGCCGCCGCGCAGTTCGCTGGCGATGGTTGTCGTCGACCACACGGATATGAAAGTCCGCGGCTGGGTGGGGTCGGCGGATATTACGGACGACAGTCGCTTTGGCCACATTGATATGGCGTCGGCGGTCCGGTCGCCGGGGTCGGTGCTGAAACCCTTTATTTATGCGCTGGCGATGGATGAAGGGCTGATCCATCCGGCGTCGTTATTGCAGGATGTGCCGCGGCGCTTTAGCGATTATCGCCCCGGTAACTTTGACAGCGGCTTTCACGGCCCGGTGAGCGCCAGCGACGCGCTGGTGCGCTCCCTGAATCTGCCGGCGGTCCAGGTGCTCGAAGCCTACGGGCCCAAACGTTTCGCGGCGAATTTGCGCAATGCCGGGTTGCCCCTGATGCTGCCCGCCGGCGCCGAGCCGAATCTGTCGTTGATCCTCGGCGGCGCCGGAGCGAGGCTGGAAGATATCGTCGCGGCGTACAGCGCCTTTGCCCGCCACGGGAAGGCGGCGCGGCTGCGCATGACGCCCGGAGACCCGCTGGTGGAAAGGGCGCTGATATCCCCGGGGGCGGCGTGGATCGTCCGGCGCATCCTGGCCGGCGAAGCGCAGCCGGTTCCCGATGCCTCACTCCCGCAAGTGGTGCCGCTGGCCTGGAAGACCGGCACCAGCTACGGGTATCGCGATGCGTGGGCGGTGGGCCTCAATGCGCGTTATCTGATTGGCATCTGGACCGGGCGTCCGGACGGTACGCCGGTGGTGGGGCAGTTTGGCTTCGCCAGCGCGGTGCCGTTGCTCAATCAGGTCAATAATCTGCTGCTCGCCCGCCCGGCGATGAGCCGCGGCGGCCTGCCGATCGATCCGCGACCGGCAACGGTTAGCCGCGGGACGCTCTGCTGGCCCGGCGGCCAGGCGCTGCCGGCGGGCGACAGCAACTGCCGTCGTCGCCTGGCCAGCTGGCTGCTGGAAGACAGCCAGCCGCCGACCCTGCTGTTGCCGGGGCAGGAGGGCGTGCGCGGGATCCGCTTCCCGGTGTGGCGCAATGAACACGGCGAACGGGTGGCGGCGGATTGTCCCGGGGCGCGCGAAAGTGTGGTGGAGGTCTGGCCGCTGCCGCTGGATCCCTGGCTACCGCCGGGGGAACGTCGCTCCGCGCGTCTGGGGCCGGCATCGAAGGCATGCCCGCCGTTGCAAACTCAGGATGCCGCGCCGCTGGTGCTCTCCGGGGTTCGCGAGGGGGCGGTGATTAAACGTCTGCCGGGGGAGGCGCGGGTGATGTTGCCCCTGCAAACCAGCGGTGGTGAAGGGCGGCGCTGGTGGTTTATCAACGGCCAGCCGATAGATGCCGCCGGCGCGAGAACCACGCTAACTCTGGATAAGCCCGGCGAGTGGCAGCTGGTGGTGATGGATGAGGCAGGACAAACGGCGGCCGCGCGTTTTACCCTGCAATAACCAGGGTAAATTTGTTGTTGGCGGTTTGTGTTTTCAATACTCATCTTATTTTAACAAAATGTTACCTTCAGCCGTAGGCAGGGGCGGGGATGCTCATTATAATGCGCGCCAGGCCATACGATCGTATGCGCAACAACAGAACATTTAATTAGAGGTAATCATGGCTATTGAACGTACTTTTTCCATCATCAAACCAAACGCGGTGGCAAAAAACGTTATTGGCAGCATCTTTTCCCGCTTTGAAGCTGCAGGGTTCAAAATCGTCGGCACCAAAATGCTGCACCTGACCGTAGAGCAGGCTCGTGGTTTCTATGCTGAGCACGAAGGTCGCCCGTTCTTCGACGGTCTGGTTGAGTTCATGACCTCCGGCCCGATCGTGGTTTCCGTCCTGGAAGGCGAAAACGCCGTTCAGCGTCACCGTGACCTGCTGGGCGCCACCAACCCGGCAAACGCCCTGGCGGGTACCCTGCGCGCTGACTACGCTGACAGCTTCACCGAGAACGGCACCCACGGTTCCGACTCTGTAGAATCCGCTGCACGCGAAATCGCGTTCTTCTTTGCTGAAGGCGAGGTTTGCCCGCGCACTCGCTAATCTCCTGCGTCTTTCACGCCACAGCATTGTTGGCTTCCTTCGCGCACCCCGGTCACATAGTTATCTATGCTCCCGGGGATTAGCGAACTCGCCGCCTCGCTGTGACCTGAAATACTTTGGAGATACGAACCTCGTCTTTTCGACCGTCGCGGCGTTGGCCACGCGCGTTCACCCCGGTCACATAGTTATCTATGCTTCCGGGGATTCACTTGCTTGCCGCCTTGCGACAATCGAAAAGCCATAGAGGATTAAGCACACGGTTACGATTTTTTTATCATTGACTACGTGCAGGCATGGCTTCCATGCGCCAGAATTTGTAGAATATAGCGCCCCTGGACGAGCTGTCGCTCTCCGGGGCGTTTCTTTTTCAACCCACCTGGGGCCATAACGTGTAATAACGAGGCCGGAAAACATTATGTCTGAACAAATTGTCACGCCTGATACCGCCGCTCTGACGGTGCCGAACAAAGATGCCAAAATCAACCTGCTGGATTTAAACCGTCAGCAGATGCGCGAGTTTTTCAAAAACATGGGCGAGAAGCCTTTCCGCGCCGATCAGGTGATGAAATGGATGTATCACTACTGCTGCGACGACTTTGATGAGATGACTGACATCAACAAAGTCCTGCGCAGTAAACTGAAAGAAGTGGCGGAGATCCGCGCCCCGGAAGTGGTTGAAGAGCAACGCTCAACCGACGGGACCATTAAATGGGCGATTGCCGTTGGCGATCAGCGCGTCGAGACCGTCTATATCCCGGAAGAAGACCGCGCCACCCTGTGCGTCTCCTCCCAGGTAGGCTGCGCGCTGGAGTGTAAATTCTGCTCCACCGCCCAGCAGGGCTTTAACCGCAACCTGCGGGTTTCCGAAATTATCGGCCAGGTCTGGCGCGCGGCGAAAATCGTCGGCGCGGTGAAGACCACCGGCGTACGTCCGATCACCAACGTGGTGATGATGGGCATGGGCGAGCCGCTGCTGAACCTCAACAATGTCGTTCCGGCAATGGAAATCATGCTCGACGATTTCGGCTTTGGCCTCTCCAAACGTCGCGTCACCCTGTCGACGTCCGGCGTGGTGCCGGCGCTGGATAAACTCGGCGATATGATCGACGTCGCGCTGGCCATCTCCCTGCACGCGCCGAACGACACCATTCGTGACGAAATCGTCCCGATCAACAAAAAGTACAACATCGAGACCTTCCTCAACTCGGTGCGCGGCTATATTTCGAAGTCCAACGCCAACCAGGGCCGGGTGACCATCGAGTACGTGATGCTGGATCATGTCAACGACGGCACCGAGCACGCCCACGAACTGGCGGCGTTGCTGAAAGATACGCCGTGCAAGATCAACCTGATCCCATGGAACCCGTTCCCGGGCGCGCCGTATGGACGCAGCTCCAACAGCCGCATCGACCGTTTCTCCAAAGTCCTGATGGAGTACGGCTTTACGACCATCGTGCGTAAAACGCGCGGCGACGATATCGATGCCGCCTGCGGTCAGCTGGCGGGCGACGTCATCGACCGTACCAAGCGCACGCTGCGTAAGCGGATGCAGGGCGAAGCGATTGACGTAAAAGCGGTCTGACAAATGATGGCCCGTGCAGCGCAGGCGGCACGGGTCATATTTATGACCAATAGCCAGGCGAAATACGCTGATTCGGTTAATAATTACGGTGCGTTTTTGTCGACTTTGAGGCAGTATGTAGCGGCACAACAACCGCTTAGCATTCAATTTTGATTCGTCTCTGTGATCGCGCGGCTGACAGTCCTATACTGTGAGGCTGACGTACCACAGATGTCTCGCGGCGCCGGCTTTTTCCCGCGCTGAACTTTAAATTTCACGTACCAGTAGTTGTAGCGAATGAATACTGAAGCCACTCAAGATCATCAAGAAGCAAACACCACGGGCGCGCGTCTGCGTCACGCCCGCGAACAACTCGGACTTAGCCAGCAAGCGGTGGCAGAACGCTTATGCCTGAAGGTGTCCACGGTTCGTGATATTGAAGACGATAAGGCGCCTGCCGACCTCGCTTCCACCTTCCTGCGCGGGTACATCCGCTCCTATGCTCGCCTCGTACATATCCCGGAAGACGAGCTGCTGCCGATGATGGCCAAGCAAGCGCCCATCCGCGCGGCGAAAGTCGCGCCAATGCAGAGCTTCTCTTTAGGTAAACGTCGCAAAAAACGCGACGGCTGGCTGATGAGCTTCACCTGGCTGGTGCTGTTTGTGGTTATCGGCCTGAGCGGCGCCTGGTGGTGGCAAGACCATAAGGCGCAGCAGGAAGAGATCTCCACCATGGCCGATCAGTCTTCCGCTGAGCTGAACAGCGGCGACACCAGCAGCCAGAGCGTGCCGCTGGATACCAGCGCCCCGGCAGCCCCGACCGCCGATAGCGCTGCGAACAGCGCGCCAACCGATACCGCCAGCGCCCCGACCACCAGCGCCCCGGCCCAGACGCCGGCGGACAATAACGCCGTTGTCGCGCCTTCCCAGGCCAATGTCGATACCGCAGGCGCGGCGCCGACGGCGCCGGCTACCCCGGCCTCGCCATTGCCGACCGATCAGGCGAACGTGACGAACCCGGCGGCGGCGCAGGATCTGGTGATGAACTTTTCCGCCGATTGCTGGCTGGAAGTGAGCGATGCCACCGGCAAAAAACTGTTCAGCGGCCTGCAGCGTAAAGGCGGCAACCTGAACCTGAGCGGTCAGGCGCCGTATAAGCTGAAAATTGGCGCCCCGGCTGCGGTAGAGATCCAGTATCTGGGCAAGCCTGTCGATTTAAGTCGTTTTATCAGAACTAACCAGGTTGCGCGTCTGACCCTTAATGCCGAATCATCACCGGCGCAGTAACAGACGGGTAACGCGGGAGATTTTTCATGCATAACCAGGCTCCGATTCAACGTAGAAAATCTAAACGTATTTACGTTGGTAATGTGCCAATTGGCGATGGGGCTCCCATCGCCGTTCAGTCAATGACTAATACGCGCACCACTGATGTGGCGGCAACCGTAAATCAAATCAAAGCGTTAGAGCGCGTGGGCGCGGATATTGTCCGCGTCTCTGTTCCGACGATGGACGCCGCCGAGGCGTTCAAACTGATCAAACAGCAGGTCAACGTCCCGCTGGTCGCCGATATCCACTTTGACTACCGTATAGCGCTGAAAGTCGCGGAATACGGTGTCGACTGCCTGCGTATCAACCCGGGCAACATCGGCAACGAAGAGCGCATCCGCATGGTCGTAGATTGCGCGCGCGATAAAAATATCCCGATCCGCATCGGCGTTAACGCCGGCTCGCTGGAAAAAGATCTGCAGGAAAAATATGGCGAGCCGACGCCGCAGGCGCTGCTCGAATCCGCCATGCGCCACGTCGATCATCTCGATCGCCTCAATTTCGATCAGTTTAAAGTCAGCGTTAAAGCCTCCGACGTCTTCCTGGCGGTAGAGTCTTATCGCCTGCTGGCGAAACAGATCGATCAACCGCTGCACCTCGGGATCACCGAAGCGGGCGGCGCGCGCAGCGGCGCGGTGAAATCGGCGATCGGTCTTGGGCTGCTGTTGTCCGAAGGGATCGGCGATACGCTGCGCGTCTCGCTGGCGGCGGATCCGGTGGAGGAGATCAAGGTCGGCTTCGATATCCTCAAATCGCTGCGTATTCGTTCCCGCGGTATTAATTTCATCGCCTGCCCGACCTGTTCGCGTCAGGAGTTTGACGTTATCGGGACGGTGAACGCCCTGGAGCAACGTCTGGAAGATATCATCACTCCGATGGATGTTTCGATCATCGGCTGCGTGGTGAACGGCCCGGGCGAAGCGCTGGTTTCCACCCTCGGCGTGACCGGCGGCAACAAGAAAAGCGGCCTGTATGAAGACGGCGTGCGTAAAGATCGCCTGGACAACAACGACATGATCGACCAGCTGGAAGCGCGGATCCGCGCCAAAGCCTCGATGCTCGATGAAGCCCGTCGGATTGACGTTCAACAGCTTGAAGCAAAATAACGTGTTGGGAAGCGATACGCTTCCCGTGTATGATTGAACCTGCGGGCGCGAGGCGCCGGGGTTCATTTTTGTATATATAAAGAGAATAAACGTGGCAAAGAACATTCAAGCCATCCGTGGCATGAACGATTATCTGCCGGGCGAAACCGCTCTCTGGCAGCGCATTGAAGGCTCACTGAAGCAGGTGCTCGGTAGCTACGGTTACAGCGAAATCCGTTTGCCGATTGTAGAGCAGACCCCGTTATTCAAACGCGCGATCGGCGAAGTGACCGACGTGGTTGAAAAAGAGATGTACACCTTTGAGGACCGCAATGGCGACAGCCTGACGCTGCGTCCGGAAGGGACGGCGGGCTGCGTACGAGCCGGCATCGAACATGGTCTGCTGTACAATCAAGAACAGCGCCTGTGGTACGTCGGGCCGATGTTCCGCCACGAGCGTCCGCAGAAAGGCCGTTACCGCCAGTTCCATCAGATCGGCGCCGAAGTTTTCGGCCTGCAGGGGCCGGACATCGATGCGGAGCTGATCATGCTGACCGCGCGCTGGTGGCGTGAGCTGGGCATCTCCGATCATGTCAGCCTTGAGCTGAACTCCATCGGTTCTCTTGAAGCCCGCGCCAACTACCGCGACGCGCTGGTGGCTTATCTCGAGCAGTTTACCGATAAGCTTGATGAAGACAGCAAACGCCGGATGTATACCAATCCGCTGCGGGTGCTGGACTCCAAAAACCCGGACGTGCAGGCGCTGCTGAACGACGCGCCGGCGCTCGGCGATTATCTCGACGAAGAGTCGAAAGCCCACTTTGCCGGCCTGTGCGCGTTGCTTGACGATGCCGGGATCCGCTATACCGTCAACCAGCGCCTGGTGCGCGGCCTCGACTACTATAACCGCACCGTGTTTGAGTGGGTGACCACCAGTCTCGGTTCTCAGGGCACCGTCTGCGCCGGCGGCCGTTACGACGGCCTGGTTGAGCAGCTTGGCGGTCGTGCCACCCCGGGCGTGGGCTTCGCCATGGGTCTGGAACGTCTTGTTTTACTGGTCCAGGCAGTGAATCCGGAATTTAAAGCCGATCCTGTTGTCGATATATACCTGGTAGCCTCCGGGACCGATACTCAGTCCGCCGCCATGCGTCTGGCTGAGCAGGTTCGCGATGCGCTGCCCGGCGTGAAACTGATGACCAACCACGGCGGCGGCAACTTTAAGAAGCAGTTCGCCCGTGCCGATAAATGGGGCGCACGTATCGCCCTGGTGGTGGGTGAGTCAGAGATCGCTGACGGAAACGTGGTAGTGAAGGATTTACGCTCAGGTGAGCAAACTACCGTAACGCAGGAGAGCGTTGCCGCGCATTTGCGCACACTTCTGGGTTAATCTCCCGGGAATTATTAGTCAGGAGAAGGACTGCGTGGAAACTTTTAACAACGAGAACGATCAGGTCGATGCGCTGAAGCGCTTCTTTGCCGAAAACGGCAAAGCGCTGGCGGTCGGGGTGATTTTAGGGATTGGCGCGCTGGTTGGCTGGCGCTACTGGACCTCCCATCAGCAGGATACCGCCAGAGACGCGTCGCTGGCTTACGAAAAGGCGACTTCCGCGCTGAAATCAAATACGCCAGACGTGCTGTCAGGGGCGGAGAAGTTCGCGGCTGACAATAAAAATACCTACGGCGCCTTCGCCTCTCTCGAGCTGGCACAGCATTTTGTTGAACAGAACGATCTGCCGAACGCCGAAAAGCAGCTTCAGCAGGGGCTGGCGGCCGCGTCTGATGATAACCTGAAATCGGTTATCAGTATGCGTCTTGCCCGCGTTCAGCTGCAGATGAAGCAGGCTGATGCGGCGCTGAAAACCCTCGACAGCATTAAAGGCGAAGGTTGGACCGCGATTGTGGCTGATTTGCGCGGCGAAATTCTGTTGAGCAAAGGCGATAAGCAAGGGGCCCGTGCGGCGTGGGAAGCTGGCGTGAAAAGCGATGCTTCTCCTGCGCTCAGCGAAATGATGCGTATGAAAATGAATAATTTGTCCATCTGAGAGGGACTCGATGCAATTGCGTAAATTACTTTTGCCAGGGCTGCTTTCCGTTACCTTGCTGAGCGGGTGTTCGCTGTTTAATAGCGAAGAAGATGTGGTGAAAATGTCACCGCTGCCGACGGTAGAAAACCAGTTTACGCCGTCCACGTCCTGGAGCACCTCGGTTGGCGATGGTATCGGCGAATTTTACTCTAACCTTCATCCGGCCTTCGCCGACGGCGTGGTCTATGCCGCTGACCGTAAAGGCACCGTCAAAGCGCTGAGCGCTGACGACGGCAAAGAGGTGTGGTCGGTGAATCTGGCGGAGAAAGATGGCTGGTTCTCGCGCACCCCGGCGCTGCTTTCCGGCGGGGTGACCGTCTCGGGCGGCCATGTTTATATCGGCAGTGAGAAAGCGCAGCTGTATGCGCTGAATACCAGCGATGGTACCGTTGCCTGGCAAACCCGCGTCGCCGGCGAAGCGCTGTCGCGCCCGGTGGTGAGCGATGGCATGGTGCTGGTCCACACCAGTAACGGCCAGCTGCAGGCGCTGAATGAGACCGATGGCGCCGTGAAGTGGACGGTTAACCTGGATATGCCTGCGCTCTCCCTGCGCGGCGAATCCGCTCCGGCCACCGCCTACGGCGCGGCGATCGTGGGCGGCGACAATGGCCGCGTCAGCGCGGTATTGATGCAGCAGGGGCAGATGATTTGGCAGCAGCGTATTTCCACGGCCACCGGGCCGACGGAAATCGACCGTCTGAGCGACGTCGACACCACGCCGATTATCGTCAACGGCGTTGTCTATGCGCTGGCTTACAACGGTAACCTGACCGCGCTGGATCTGCGCAGCGGCCAGATTATGTGGAAGCGCGAGCTGGGTTCGGTGAATGATTTCATCGTCGATGGCAACCGTATCTATCTGGTTGACCAGAATGACCGCCTGCTGGCGCTGACTACCGATGGCGGCGTGACCCTGTGGACACAAAGCGATCTGCTGCACCGTTTGCTGACCGCGCCGGTGTTGTATAATGGCAATCTGGTGGTCGGCGATAGCGAAGGCTATATGCACTGGGTGAACCCGGAAGATGGCCATTTTGTGGCGCAGCAGAAAGTGGACAGCTCCGGTTTCCTGACCGACCCGGTTGTGGCCGATGGTCGACTGCTGATCCAGGCGAAAGACGGTACGCTGTACGCGATTACGCGTTAATTACCGCTGTCGTGAGTGATTAAGAAACGGCCCCTGGCAGACAGGGGCCGTTTTGACTTTTTTAAAAACGTCGTTATGACGATGTTGCTTAGTGATTGTATGAGGCATTTAACATGATACCTGTGGTCGCGCTTGTCGGGCGCCCTAACGTTGGAAAATCCACGCTCTTTAACCGCCTGACGCGCACTCGTGATGCGCTGGTTGCGGATTTCCCGGGGCTGACTCGTGACCGTAAGTACGGTCGGGCCGAAGTCGAAGGCCGCGAATTCATCTGTATCGATACCGGTGGTATTGATGGTACGGAAGAGGGCGTGGAAACCCGGATGGCGGAGCAGTCGCTGCTGGCAATCGAAGAGGCCGATGTGGTGCTGTTTATGGTCGATGCGCGCGCGGGCCTGATGCCGGCGGACATCGCGATCGCTAAACACCTGCGCTCTCGTGAAAAGCCCACCTTCCTGGTGGCTAACAAAACCGACGGCATCGACGTCGACCAGGCGATGGCGGACTTCTGGTCGCTCGGCCTGGGCGATATCTATCCTATTGCCGCTTCGCACGGCCGCGGCGTGACCAGCCTGCTTGAGCAGGCCCTGCTGCCATGGGTCGATGAGGTTAATCCTCAGGAAGAAGTGGATGAAGACGCCGAATACTGGGCAAAATTCGAAGCTGAGCAGAATGGTGAAGCGGAAGAAGAGCCGGAAGACGATTTCAATCCGCAGGATCTGCCGATCAAGCTGGCGATTGTCGGACGTCCTAACGTCGGTAAATCGACGCTCACCAACCGCATCCTCGGCGAAGATCGTGTGGTGGTCTACGATATGCCGGGCACCACCCGCGACAGCATTTACATCCCGATGCAGCGTGACGAGCGCGAATACGTGCTCATCGATACCGCCGGGGTGCGCAAGCGCGGCAAAATTACTGACGTGGTGGAGAAATTCTCGGTCATCAAGACGCTGCAGGCGATTGAAGACGCCAACGTCGTGCTGCTGGTGATTGATGCCCGCGAAGGCATTTCCGATCAGGATCTGTCGCTGCTGGGCTTTATCCTCAACAGCGGCCGCTCCCTGGTGATCGTCGTCAACAAATGGGACGGCCTGAGCCAGGAAGTGAAGGAGCAGGTGAAAGAGACCCTCGACTATCGTCTGGGCTTTATTGACTTTGCCCGGGTGCACTTCATCTCCGCCCTGCACGGCAGCGGCGTCGGCAACCTGTTTGAATCGGTACGTGAAGCCTACGATAGCGCAACCCGCCGCGTAAGCACCGCGATGCTCACCCGGATCATGAACATGGCGGCGGAAGATCATCAGCCACCGCTGGTTCGCGGCCGTCGCGTGAAGCTGAAATATGCCCACGCCGGGGGCTACAACCCGCCTATCGTGGTGATCCACGGTAACCAGGTGAAGGATCTGCCGGATTCCTACAAGCGCTATCTGATGAACTATTTCCGTAAATCCCTGGACGTGATGGGTACGCCAATCCGTATCCAGTTCAAGGAAGGGGAAAACCCGTTCGCCAACAAGCGCAACACCCTGACGCCGAACCAGATGCGGAAACGTAAGCGCCTGATCAAGCACATCAAGAAAAGCAAATAATCATTAAACCCGCTTCGGCGGGTTTTTTTGTGGCCGCCATGCCGGTAAATGTCAAAACCATCCGCCATAATCCCGCGATACTTCGCCGGGAACAGATCGGCTCAGGGGTGGACTAAACATGCAAATTGGATTTATCGGCCTCGGCGCGGTGGTGGAAACCGCCTATTTACCCGCGCTGCGTCGCCTCGGATATCGTATTGACAGCTGCCAGGGCTATGACCTGGACAGCAGCAGAGCGCTGCCGGGGATCCAGCGCTGCAGTTCGCTGTCGGCGCTGCTGGCCAAACCCCTGGATACGCTCTTCATCACCACGTCATCCCTCCAGCACCTGCCCGTGCTGGAGAGGGCGTTAGCCAGCGCCATTCCCCGCATCGTGGTGGAGAAACCGATAGTGGCCAACCTTGAGCAGGCCGCGCGGCTGCGGGCGCTGCTGGCGCCGGCGGGGGAGGCCGGTCGGGTGCTGGCCCTCGACCACTGGATGGCGCGTGGGTTAGCCCTGAACGCTCTTGCTCCGCCGTGGCAGGCGGAAGAGGAGGGCAGCGGCCTGCCGCCGCCGCACCTTTCAGCGCAGGATATCGCCTGGATAGAAGGCTATTTGCAGGAGCCAAGCGGCTTTAACGCTGCCGGAGAACCGGTCGCGCTTAACTTTGCCACCGGCGAGCTGGATAGCCGGCGGCTGCGTCATCCTGACGGCGTGATCCTCGATATCGGTACCCATGTCCTGGCGATGCTGCGGGAAACGCTGCTCGACTGCGGGGGCGATGTGACGCTGGACCTCGCCGTTCGGGCGGCGAAAGACCGTCTCGGCCGAGATATTGCTCATGGGGATACGGTCACTGCCGAGGGAGAGGCGCATCTGGAGGGACGCCTGGGCGATATCCCGCTGAATATCTGGCTTAACAAATATGCCGGTCCCGCGGGCGGGCAAAAGGGAATGCGGATAGGGCTGCGGGACGGGCGACTGCTTGCCCTCGATCGCGCCCCTGATGGCGAGGTGGCGACGCTACAGGACGGCGAGCGGATCCAGCGCTGGACCCGGCCCGGAGCGATCTATGCGCACTGTCTCGATGAGCAGATCCTTGGCGCGGAGAATGTGTTTACCCGGGCGCCCGAAAGCGTGGCCGGGCTGACGCGGCGTCGGCTTGAGGAAGTGGAATGGCTGCTCAGGTTGCAGCAGCAATTACGCGGCCCTCATTAAACCCGGAACATGATAAAATAGGTGCAGATAAACGTTGAAAGGAATGGTTATGGAACTTGATTGCCCTCTGTGCCACGCGCCGTTAGATGTCAAAGGCAGCAGCGCGCATTGCGCTCAGTGCGAAAGGGTATTTGCCCTTGAGGCGCGCTGCCCGGAATGCCACCAGCCGCTGGAGGTGCTGAAGGCGTGCGGCGCGGTGGATTACTTTTGCCAGCACGGGCACGGCCTGATCTCGAAAAAACGGGTGGAGTTTATTCCGCTGGTTTAGGCGGCGATGGCTTTCTGGCCCGCGTTTTTTTCACCGGCGCAATCTGCCTCACTTCGCTTTCGACCCAGCCGTCTTTCAGGCGGGTGGTGAGCAGATCGCCGGTTTTGACCTGTTTTGTCTGCTTCAACACCGTGCCGTCGCTCACCGAAGTGACGCTATAGCCGCGCGCCAGGGTGGCTAAGGGACTCACCGCCTCCAGATGGGTCACCGCGTGACCAAACCGTTCACGCCGCTCGCTGAGGCGGCTACGCATCGTTTCCGCCAGCCGGTATTCCAGCTGCTGGACGCGCGATTGCGCCCGGTGGATACGCGGCTGCGGGTTATAGTGATTCAGGCGCTGAACAGTGCGCTTTTGCCGCTGCTCGGCGCGTTTAAGCTGCGATTCCACGGCGATGCGCATCCGCTGGCGCAGGCGTTCCAGTGCGGTCTGCTGGCGGGCCAGCCGCAGCTGCGGGTGCTGCTGCTGCAGACGATGGAACAACTGGGTAAAACGGCGCTGGCGACTGGCGAGGAAATAGTCCATCGCCATCTCCAGCCGCTGCTGCCCGGCCTGTAGCTGGCGCAGCAGCTCCTGCTGATTACGGCTGACGATCTCCGCGGCGGCAGAAGGGGTCGGCGCTCGCAGGTCGGCAACAAAATCAGCGATAGTGACGTCGGTTTCATGGCCGACGGCGCTGACGATAGGGATCTGGCTGGCGAAGATAGCGCGCGCCACCCGCTCATCGTTAAAACTCCACAGATCCTCCAGCGAACCGCCGCCGCGTCCGACAATCAGCACGTCACACTCCTGACGCGCGTTCGCCAGCGCGATGGCGCGCACAATCTGCCCGGGGGCATCGTCACCCTGGACCGCGGTCGGGTAGACGATCACCGGCAGCCCGGGGTCGCGGCGTCTGAGGACATGAAGAATATCGTGCAGCGCGGCGCCGGTTTTCGAGGTGATGACCCCGACGCAGCGGGCGGGGGAGGGGAGCACCTGCTTATGTTTTTGATCGAACAGCCCTTCCGCGGTTAACTGCGCTTTCAGTTGCTCATACTTCTGCTGCAGCAACCCTTCGCCGGCGGGCTGCATGCTTTCGACGATAATCTGGTAGTCGCCGCGCGGCTCATACAGGGTGATGTTGGCGCGAACCAGCACCTGCTGCCCATGCTGCGGGCGAAACGTGACCCGGCGGTTGCTGTTGCGGAACATCGCGCAGCGCACCTGGGCGTTATCGTCTTTTAAGGTGAAGTACCAGTGGCCGGAAGAGGGCTGGCTGAAGTTAGAGATCTCGCCGCTGATCCAGACCTGGCCCATTTCGCGCTCAAGCAGCAGACGCACCGTCTGATTGAGGCGGCTAACGGTAAAAATTGCGGGGGATTGAGAGGGTAACATGTGAGCAAGATCAAACTTTAAATCAGCAGGTTATTCAGTCGATAGTAACGCGCTCAGAGGGGATGGCAAGTATTATTTGCAAAAAAGGGTAGATGCAATCGGTTACGCTCTGTATAATGCCACGGCAATATTTATCCACCCTGGTCGAGATATTGCCCATGCTACGTATCGCTAAAGAAGCCCTGACGTTTGACGACGTCCTCCTCGTTCCCGCTCATTCTACCGTTCTGCCGAATACAGCCGATCTCAGCACTCAGCTGACGAAAACCATTCGTCTGAATATTCCTATGCTCTCCGCAGCCATGGATACCGTAACGGAAGCGCGTCTGGCTATTGCCCTGGCACAGGAAGGCGGCATCGGCTTTATTCACAAAAACATGTCCATCGAGCGCCAGGCGGAAGAAGTTCGCCGCGTGAAGAAACATGAGTCCGGCGTGGTCACCGACCCGCAGACCGTTCTGCCGACCACCACCCTGCGTGAAGTGAAAGAGCTGACCGAGCGTAACGGCTTCGCCGGCTACCCGGTGGTTACCGAAGAGAACGAGCTGGTCGGCATCATCACTGGCCGCGACGTGCGTTTCGTCACCGATCTGAACCAGCCGGTCAGCGTCTACATGACCCCGAAAGAGCGTCTGGTTACCGTTCGTGAAGGCGAAAGCCGTGAAGTGGTCTTTGCGAAGATGCACGAAAAACGCGTTGAGAAGGCGCTGGTTGTGGATGAGAGCTTCCACCTGCGCGGGATGATCACCGTAAAAGACTTCCAGAAAGCGGAACGTAAACCGAATGCCTGTAAAGATGAGCAGGGCCGTCTGCGCGTAGGCGCTGCGGTCGGCGCCGGCGCGGGCAACGAAGAGCGTGTTGACGCGCTGGTGGCTGCGGGCGTTGACGTCCTGCTGATCGACTCCTCTCACGGCCACTCCGAAGGCGTTCTGCAACGTATTCGTGAAACGCGCGCGAAATACCCGGACCTGCAAATCATCGGCGGCAACGTCGCCACTGGCGCAGGCGCGCGCGCGCTGGCGGAAGCCGGCTGCAGCGCGGTGAAAGTGGGCATCGGCCCGGGCTCCATCTGTACTACCCGTATCGTGACCGGCGTAGGCGTGCCGCAGATCACCGCGGTTTCCGACGCGGTGGAAGCGCTGGAAGGCACCGGTATTCCGGTTATCGCCGACGGCGGTATCCGTTTCTCCGGCGACATCGCTAAAGCGATCGCGGCCGGTGCGGCGGCAGTGATGGTCGGCTCCATGCTGGCCGGTACCGAAGAATCCCCGGGCGAAATCGAACTCTACCAGGGGCGCTCTTACAAATCCTATCGCGGGATGGGCTCCCTCGGCGCGATGTCGAAAGGCTCCTCTGACCGCTACTTCCAGAGCGATAACGCCGCTGACAAACTGGTGCCGGAAGGTATCGAAGGCCGCGTGGCCTATAAAGGCCGCCTGAAAGAGATCATTCACCAGCAGATGGGCGGCCTGCGCTCCTGTATGGGTCTGACCGGCTGTGGTACCATTGACCTGCTGCGTACCAAAGCTGAATTCGTACGCATCAGCGGTGCGGGCATTCAGGAAAGCCACGTTCACGACGTGACCATCACCAAAGAGTCCCCGAACTACCGTCTGGGCTCCTGATTTCTTCGCCCGACCTTGCGTCGGGCGATTTATTTACTCTGTTTCACTTGCCTCGGAATTAGCGTCAATGACGGAAAACATTCATAAACATCGCATTCTCATTCTCGACTTCGGGTCACAGTATACACAGCTGGTGGCGCGTCGCGTGCGTGAGCTGGGCGTCTACTGTGAGCTGTGGGCATGGGATGTCACGGAAGCACAGATCCGCGAATTTAATCCAAGCGGCATCATTCTTTCCGGCGGCCCGGAAAGCACCACCGAAGAGAACAGCCCGCGCGCGCCGCAGTATGTGTTCGAAGCCGGCGTGCCGGTATTTGGCGTCTGCTACGGTATGCAGACCATGGCGATGCAGTTGGGCGGCCATGTAGAAGGCTCTAACGAGCGTGAGTTTGGCTACGCGCAGGTTGAAGTGGTTAACGACAGCGCGCTGGTGCGCGGTATCGAGGACTCTCTGACCGCGGACGGCAAACCGTTGCTGGACGTGTGGATGAGCCACGGCGACAAAGTCACCGCCATCCCGTCTGACTTCGTCACCGTCGCCAGCACCGACAACTGCCCGTTCGCCATTATGGCCAACGAAGAAAAACGCTTCTACGGCGTGCAGTTCCACCCGGAAGTGACCCATACCCGTCAGGGGATGCGTATGCTGGAGCGCTTCGTGCGCGACATCTGCCAGTGCGAAGCCCTGTGGACCCCGGCGAAAATCATCGACGACGCCGTTGAGCGTATCCGCCAGCAGGTTGGCGATGACAAAGTGATCCTCGGCCTCTCCGGCGGCGTGGACTCTTCGGTGACCGCGATGCTGCTGCACCGCGCCATCGGCAAAAACCTGACCTGCGTATTCGTGGATAACGGTCTCCTGCGTCTGAACGAAGCCCAGCAGGTGATGGACATGTTCGGCGACCACTTTGGCCTGAACATTGTTCACGTCGAAGGCGAGCAGCGCTTCCTCGACGCGCTGAAAGGCGAGAACGATCCGGAAGCGAAACGTAAGATTATCGGCCGCGTCTTCGTGGAAGTGTTCGACGAAGAAGCGCTGAAGCTGGACGACGTCAAATGGCTGGCGCAGGGCACCATCTACCCTGACGTTATCGAATCTGCCGCTTCCGCTACCGGTAAAGCGCACGTCATCAAATCTCACCACAACGTGGGCGGCCTGCCGAAAGAGATGAAGATGGGGCTGGTTGAGCCGCTGCGCGAGCTGTTCAAAGACGAAGTGCGTAAGATCGGTCTGGAGCTGGGTCTGCCGTACGATATGCTCTACCGTCATCCGTTCCCGGGTCCGGGCCTCGGCGTGCGCGTGCTGGGCGAAGTGAAGAAAGAGTACTGCGACCTGCTGCGTCGCGCCGACGCTATCTTCATCGAAGAGCTGCACAAAGCTGACCTGTACAACAAAGTGAGCCAGGCGTTCACCGTGTTCCTGCCGGTTCGCTCCGTCGGCGTGATGGGCGATGGCCGTAAATACGACTGGGTGGTTTCCCTGCGTGCGGTGGAAACCATCGACTTCATGACCGCGCACTGGGCGCACCTGCCGTATGATTTCCTCGGCCGCGTCTCTAACCGCATTATCAATGAAGTGAACGGTATCTCCCGCGTGGTGTATGACATCAGCGGTAAGCCGCCAGCAACGATCGAGTGGGAATAATCCCCGGCGTGAGTTGAATAAAACGAAACCCTCTGTTGTTACAGAGGGTTTTTTAATTTATGCCTATCCTCAATCCTGTCATCCCTGAATGCTATCCGCCATTGCGGGCTTTCCGACGGATCTACCTGTCCCCGGTGAATGTAGCCGTTTACGGTTCCGGCAGATGTTCAGCCGGCCCGCGTTTTGCCTCCGGGCGGAGGGCTGGACGCTTGCCCGGCTCTGTTTTACCCGCCGAGCGCACCATCGCCAGCGCCAGTCCGGCAACGATCAGCGTTAACCCGGTGGAAATCCACATTCCCCCTACGATGCCCAGCCGATGGTTCAGCCATGCATAGGCAAAGGGTGCGGCCGCCGCCATGAGTTGCCCGGGTATCAGCAGGAGACCCGTGCGGCTGGCGTAGCTTTCTGCGCTAAACAGCGCCAGCGGCAGCGTCGCTTTAACAATCGTCACCAGCCCGTTTATCGCGCCATAGCCGAGCACAAACCCGGCTGCGCACCCGGCATAAGCCGTGCTGCTCACGCCAACGAGAAAACAGAGTGGCATGGCGAGCGCGGTAAAACGCGTCAGCGCGAGCGGGGTGACGCGTCGACCGGCCAGCACTTCCCCCAGCCGGGCGCCGGTCTGGCCCAATCCCCACAGCATTCCGAGGGCAACCGGCAGGCCAAAGTGGCTGATAAACTCCGGCAGATGGGTGGAGGTGCCGGTGGAGATGAAGGTGATCAGCGCAATAAAGAGCGCATAACGTATGCCGTTACGCCGATCGCCATCCGCTGTCGGAGCTTTCGCTTTCGTCGCTGAGCCGAGCCGCTGGCGGGGCAGCTGATAACTCAGCCATGCGCTCAGCAGGCCAAACAGCGCATAGATCCCCAGAGCATCCTGCCAGGACATCACCGTGAGTAAAGCCTCCCCCAGCGGCCAGAAGAGGGCAGAGGCCAGGCCGCCGGCGAGGGTGATGTGAGAGATGGTTTTCCGCGCCTGCTGGCCGTAAAGATTTACTACCGCGGCGAACAGGGCGTCATACAACGACAGCCGCATGCCGACGCCGGTCAGCAGCCAGGCGCCGTACCAGCCGACCAGCGAAGGGCGCCAGGCCATCATCGCGCAACTGGCGGCTATCAGTAAGGTTCCGCTGGTGACCACCAGCCGTCCGCCAAAGCGAGCCAGCAGCCTGGCGACCAACGGGGAGACCGCCGCCATGATCAGCATCGCAAGCGTCAGGCCAAGATAAATCTGCGGCGAGCTCCATCCCTTGTCGGCGGCGATTGCCCCGGCAAAGGTGCCGGGCATATAAAAAGAGATACCCCAGTTGATCAGTTGCTGAGCGCCCGCCGTGAAGGCGAGGCGTCGGGGAATAGCCGGTGTTTCCATGGTTTTTCATTCCGTTAAGACAGTTGTCCTGAGCATACCCGGCAGGCTATTGTTCTGGCAGAGCGGCCACCTTATGCGCGGTATAAGAGAAACTTTGCATGACAACACTGAACCTGGGAAACCTGGCGACCTTCCGGCTGGTCGTACAGCGCGGCAGCTTCTCCGCCGCCGCCGACGCGCTGGGGATCTCCCAGCCTGCCGTTAGCCTGCAGGTGCGTCAGCTGGAGCAATTTTTACAGACTCGGCTGCTGGAGCGCACCGGGCGTGGGATCAAGGCGACGGCGGCGGGAATGGCGCTACTGGCCCACAGCGAGCAGATCGATCGGGCGGTGAAAAGCGCGGTGCAGTCGGTCAGCGCATTTAGCCAGGAAGTTAATGGCTCGTTGACGCTGGGGACCGGCGCGACGGCCTGCATTCATCTTCTTCCGCCGCTTCTGCAGCATCTTCGTCAGCAGCACCCGCTGCTGACGGTGGGGGTAACCACCGGCAACACGCTGGATATCGTCCGGGCGGTGGAGGAAAACCGGCTCGATCTTGGACTGGTTACCCTGCCCGTGCAGGGGCGCAGTCTGGCAGTGACCGCAGTGGTTGACGAGGAGTTCGTGGTCATTCATCCCAGCCACGAGGCGGGGATCCCGGCGGTGTGCACCCCTGAAGCGCTGCAGGCGCTGCCGCTCATTGCCTTCGAGGCGGGCAGCGGCACGCGGGATCTGATTGACCGCTGGTTCCGTTCGGCGGGCCTGGCGGTCACGCCGGTGATGCAGCTGGGAAGCATCGAGGCGATCAAACGCATGGTGCGGGCCGGGCTGGGCTACAGTATTGTGCCCCGCATGGCGGTGGAGCAGGCGGAGGATCGCTGTGGCTTAACGGTACATTCTCTGGCCCCGTCGCTGTACCGTCAGCTGGCGGTTGTCATGCGTCAGGATAAAGTGATTACCAAAGGAATGGCGGAAATGCTGCGTCTGCTACAGGCCGTGCGCTTATAAATCGCCAGCAGCAACATATGCCTCGTCAGGGATAGAGTCTCGAAAACGGGCGTCTCTGACAGCGGTTGGGGGCGCACCCGGCATCGGGCTCAACGGGTTACTCGCGGGCGGTAGGCTCGACGGTGAGTGTTGACTCCTGCGACGCTTTTTTATCCTGGTGATGGTACCAGGCGCCAATGGAGGAGTAGACAAAGCGTCCAAAGAAGAAGAGAAAGCTGATAAGCAGTACGATACGGGTCATGCGACGGTTAAATCGATGTCGTTTACGCATACTGGGTGCCTGACTCACAAAAGGTTCCTTGAAGTATACCCGAAGATGGGCGATGGGGGTATTAAGGCACAGGAACGAGGTGGGGTCAATTGATGCAGATGTAAAAGTGCGGCAGAGAAAACATTAATTAATGTTATATAAGATAATCGGCGTATTTACATGCTCACTTTATTAGCCAGGGAAAGGTGAAAAAATAAGTTTTATTAATGTTGGTGTCAGCATTTGTTGATTTATATCAACAGCCTCATTCTCTTGGCCACTAAAATCAGCGGACGTTACCGTATCGTAATTACTTATGCGGTCAGCATGGGGTGGTTGGATGCCTGCCTGAATATGCCTCGCAGGATCAGAGGCTCTCTGTAGAGCACCTATGAATTTATTAAAATACTATCAACAATATCGCGACAAATGGTGGGCCTTACCGCTTCTCCTGCCTGTGCTGTTATTACCCCTTGCCAGAGGGATGAATACATATACCGTGCTGAATGGTCACATGGTTTATCTTTATTATCTTCCCCTGGCGCTGGTGCTCAGCCTGATGATGTTTTTCGGCTGGGCGGCGATCCCCGGTATTATCGTTGGCCTGCTGCTTACGCTGGCCCGGGGCATGACGCCGGAACAGGCCTTTGGCGTACTGTTCCATTTTCTGATCCCCTGCGTACTCTGCTGGGGCGGATACCGCATCTTTGTTCCCCAACGGCAGCAGGTATCGCACGGTAACGTCAGACTGATGCCGCATCGTTTGTTCTGGCAAATGCTGCTCCCTTCGGTCATTTTTCTGATTCTGTCGCAGATCGCCGAGTTTCTGGGGCTGCATCCGCGCACAACGGAGATGACCGGCGTCTCGCCGTTTAGTTTACGGTCGTTAATCACCTTTCAGGCGCTGATGGTAGGGTGCCTGACCGGCGTGCCCTTATGTTATTTACTGCTGCGGGTAATTCGTAACCCTTTTTATTTGCGCGGATTTATTTCTCAGGTTCGCTTACAAATTGATCCAAAAATAAAAAAAATTGAAATCATCAGCTGGGTGGCGATATTAATCCTGCTGCTGGGGCTATTATTGATGCCGCTTAATGATAGCAGCACTATATTCAGTACAAATTATACATTATCCTTACTGATGCCGGTGATGCTGTGGGGGGCGATGCGTTTTGGCTATCGCTTTATCTCGCTGATTTGGACGCCGGTACTGATCGCCGTGATCCATTTTCATTACCGTTATTTACCCATTTATCCAAGTTATAACACTCAGCTGGCGATCACTTCGTCAAGCTATCTGGTGTTCTCGTTTATTGTCGCCTATACGGCGATGCTGGCGACACAGCAGCGGCTGATCTACGCCCGCGTCCGACAGATGGCCTTCCTCGACCCGGTGGTACATATGCCGAATCTGCGGGCGCTGAGCCGGGCGCTGAACGGCGCGAGCTGGTCGACGCTCTGTTTTTTGCGTATTCCTGAGCTTGAGCTGCTGGGCCGCCACTATGGGGTGCTGTTGCGCATTCAGTATAAGCAAATGCTGGCGAATCACCTGCGTGCGCTGCTGCAGCCGAACGAAGCGGTATATCATCTTGCCGGTCACGATTTAGTGTTTCGTCTCAACAGCGAAGGGCACCAGGCGCGCATTCACTTAATTGAGCGCTCCCTGCGACAGTTCCGTTTTCACTGGGACGGGGTCCCCCTGCAGCCGAGGATCGGCATGAGCTATTGCAACGTCCGCTCGCCGGTGAAGCATCTGTATTTGCTGCTTGGCGAGCTGAACACGATTGCCGACATGTCGCTGGCCAGCGGCCATCCGGAGAATTTGCAGCGCCGCGGCGCCGGGCATGTCCAGCAGGATCTGAAAGACAAAGTGGTGATGATGAACCGCATCCTCAAGGCGCTGGAGCAAGACCATTTTGTCCTGATGGCGCAACCTATCCAGGGCATTCGCGGCGACAACTACCATGAAGTGTTGTTGAGGATGAAAGGGGAGTCGGGGGAACTGACGGGGCCAAACGAGTTCCTGCCGGTGGCGCACGAGTTTGGGTTGTCCACGCGCGTGGATCAGTGGGTCATTGAGCACACCCTGGCCTTTATGGATGCCAACCGGCGGGCGCTGCCCGGTCTGCGGCTGGCGATCAACCTCTCTCCGGTCTCGCTGAGCCGCAGTCAGTTTCCCGAGGAGGTGGAAAACCTGCTGCAGGCCTATAACATTGAGCCATGGCAGATTATCTTCGAGCTGACCGAAAACTATGCGCTCAGCAACCCCGAGCTGGTTTGCCAGACATTAGAGCGTCTGCGTGCGCTGGGCTGCCGGGTGGCGATCGATGATTTTGGTACCGGCTACGCCAGCTATGCGCGGTTAAAAACGATGAACGTCGATATTCTTAAAATCGACGGCAGCTTTATTCGCAATCTGCTCGCCAGCAGTCTTGATTACCAGGTGGTGGACTCTATCTGTCGTCTGGCGCGGATGAAGAACATGCAAGTGGTGGCCGAATATGTCGAGTCGCCGGAGATACGCCAGGCGGTCATCGCGCTGGGGATAGATTATATGCAGGGCTATGATATTGGCGTTCCGGTACCTCTGGCGCAGCTGGCGGAGGGGATGAGCGCCTGAAGCGGTAAAAAGCCGGGCGCGATGGCCCGGCTCGAATGCTATCCACAGAGGCGATCAGGCGTCTGGCTCTTCTTCCGCAATCTTCAGCAGCCACTCCGGCACACCTTCCCAGTACTGCTGCTCTTTTTCCAGATCCAGCAGCACCAGCGCATTCTGGCTAAACCAGTTGTGCGGGAAGGTCAGCGTCCAGTGGTGAGCTTCCGTCTGCAGCCGTAGCGTCGGCGGCGTGGTGGTGGCCTGACGCTGGTTATTCAGCAGCACGCCGAGGCGCAGCAGCTGGATCAGCGGCAGAAACTGCTTTTTCCTGAACAGCGTAAAGCGCGGCAGGTCGTCGAGTTTTATCGCTTTGCGATGATAGCGCACCAGCGTGGCCATCAGCATCTGCTGCTCCTGGTTGAAGCCCGGCAGGTCGCTGTTCTGCAGAATGTAGGCCGAGTGGCGGTGCATGCCGCTGTGGTTAATATTCAGGCCCACCTCATGGAGCATCACCGCCCACTTCAACAGCGCCGCGAGGTGTGGATTGGCCAGCTTCGGATTCTGCTCCTGCCACTGCTCCAGCATAAGGGTGGTGGTTTCCAGTACCCGGCGCGCCTGTTCGCGATCGATGTTGTACTGATTCGCCAGACTCTGCGCCGTGCGGCTACGAATATCCTGGTGGCGGAAACGGCCTTCCATTTCGTACAGCACGCCTTCACGCAGCGCGCCATCAGACAGACGAAGCTCTTTAATGGCTAACGCGTCAAACACGCCGCACAGGATCGCCAGCCCCGGGGCAAAGACCGCTTTACGGTCTTCCGAGAGGCCGGGCAGGCTGAGCGCGTCGAAGTTTTTATGTTTCAGCAGCTCACTGACCAGCATTTCGAGGCGTTCCGGCGTAATAAACCCGTCCTTCTCGCCCATCGCCACCAGCACTTCCTGGGCGGCTTTAATGGTGCCGGAGGCGCCCAGCGCCACGGTCCAGCCCTGAATACGGAACTGCCAGGCCAGGGTTTCCAGCTTTTGCACCGCCGCCAGGCGAGCGCGCTGGAAATTTTCCTTATTGATCGTCCCGCCCGGGAAGTAGGCCTGGGAGAAACTCACGCACCCCATGCGGCGGCTTTCCACCAGGCGGGGCTCAAAATCTTCACCGATGACCAGCTCGGTCGAACCGCCGCCGATATCAATCACCAGCTTACGGCCGCGCTCCGGCTGCGTGTGCTCCACGCCCATAAATATCAGGCGCGCTTCTTCATTACCGGAGATGATCTCGATCGGGTAGGGGATCACTTTTTCCGCGCGTTTAAGAAACTCCGCCGCATTGGTCGCCTGACGCAGCGTATGCGTCCCGACGATGCAGACGCTGGAGGGAGAAAATCCCTGCAGGCGTTCGGCAAACAGCGACAGGCAGTTCAGCCCGCGGGTCATGGCTTCTTCGCTCAACACCGAGTTTTCATCGAGGCCATCGGCCAGATGTACGCGCTGTTTCAGGCGTCCGATGATCTGCATGGCGCCGTCAACGACACGGGCGATCACCATATGAAAACTGTTCGAACCAAGGTCAACCGCAGCGAACTCCTGCGGTCGAGGGGTTTTTTCGTTTATTGGCATAGGTTAGTCGGGTTGTTCGAGTGATTTGAGATAATCGTAAATCGCCATCTGAGCGCGCACTTTACGGCGATTGCCGCGCGGCACATAGCGATTACTCAGTTCTTTATCAAGATAGCGCGCTTTTACCGTATCGTTGAACAGGATATCAAAAATATCCAGCACCCGCTGTTTCAGGCGCGGGTCGAGCAGCGGGGCGGCAACTTCGATACGATAATCGATATTACGCGTCATCCAGTCGGCAGAGGAGAGCCAGACCTGCTTATCGCCACCGTTTTCAAAACAGTAGACCCGGTCGTGCTCGAGGAAACGGTCCACAATGCTGATGACGCGAATATTTTCGCTGATGCCTTCCAGACCGGGGATCAGCGAGCACATGCCGCGGATCAACAGGTTGACCGGCACACCGGAGCTGGAGGCGGCATACAGTCTGTCCACCAGCCCTTTGTCCACCAGGTTGTTCAGCTTCAGGGTAATACCGGACGGCTGCCCGTTCTGCGCATTAGCGATCTCGCGGTCGATCATCTCATACAGCAGACGACGCGAGTTCTGCGGCGACACCAGCAGGTAATCGAAGCTGACCGGGCGGTAGGGGTTTTCAATAAAGTTAAACACCCGGCGGACTTCATTGGTAATGCGCGCATCGGCGGTTAACAGCGAATAGTCGGTATAGATCCGCGCGGTCTTCTCGTTGAAGTTACCGGTGCCGATGTGGGCGTAGCGCACCACCTCATCGCCTTCTTTACGCGAGATAAGGAACAGCTTGGCGTGGATCTTCAGGCCCGGCGCGGAGAAGATCACGTGAACGCCCGCTTCCGTCAGGCGCTTCGCCCAGTGAATGTTGGCCTCTTCGTCAAAACGCGCCTGCAGCTCCACCACCACGGTGACTTTTTTACCGTTGTGGGCGGCGTGGATCATCGCGTCGATGATGCGCGAATCCTTGGCCACGCGGTAGATGTTGATTTTGATCGCCAGTACGCTGGGGTCGAACGAGGCCTGGCGAAGCAGCTCCAGCACATGCTCAAAAGTATGATAGGGGTAGTAGAGCAGCACATCGCGTTCGCGAATGGCGTCGAAGCCGTTGCGGAATTTATCAAACCACAGATGACGCAGGCGCGGCATAGGTTTATTGACCAGATTGGCCTTACCCACGTTCGGGAAGCCGATAAAGTCTTTAAAGTTGTGATAGCGGCCGCCCGGCAGCATTGAGTCATAGTTGGAGATGGAGAGCTTATCGCGCAGCATTTCGACCATCGCGTCCGGCATATCGCGCTGGTAGACGAAGCGAACCGGCTCGGCGGTCAGGCGCTGTTTCAGGCTGGAGGACATCAGCTCCATCAGGCTCGACTCCATCTCATGCACCAGATCGTACTCGGCGTCACGGGTCATTTTCATCGAGTAGGCGTTCAGCGCATCGTAATCAAAGAAGCCTTTAAAGATGTCGTCCAGGCAATAGCGCAGAATGTTATCCAACAGGATCATTGGCTTACGGCGACGAGGCGCTTCCGGCGGCAGGTTTACGAAGCGCGGGACCTTATCCGAGGGAATTTCCAGCAGGGCATAATTGATGTTTTCCCCGCGGATAATCTCCACCGCCAGATAGGTGTAATCATCTTTCAGAAACTGCACAAGGTCCGTTTCGCGGTTAATCAGGATCGGCGAGATATGCTGGCGCAAATACTGTTTAAAGTAGTTGCGCAGCCAGGCCTGCTGATTGACGGACAGCTGACGCTCATTGATCAGGAAGATCTGGTTGCGCGCCATCTCCAGCAGCAGTTCGTTATACAGACTATCGAATTCCTGATCGGCCTTCAGCACGCGGGCCTGGATTTTGCCTAACAGGTGGCGAGAATGGGCGGTACTACCTTGTTCTTCACTGATAATAATCCGGCGCTTAAGCTCAGCGAAGCGCACTTTGTAAAACTCATCAAGGTTGTTGGAGTAGATCCCTAAGAAGCGCATGCGCTCAATCAGCGGGTTACTCTTGTCCGCCGCTTCCTGCAGCACGCGCTCGTTAAAAGACAACCAGCTGAGTTCTTTTTCGATGTATAGCTTTTCCTGGCCCATTACCGCTCACACTCCGTTTTACTCACAGGACGTAGACTATTATGACGAATTTTTCTGCATAGCGATTTACTGTGTCACAACTATATGACAGTAAGAAGAATTATTTCTGTGAGATACTTGATTAATAAACAATTTTAATTAAAAAAAGCCCCGCGATGGCGAAAGGCGGGGCTGTTGTTCATTCTTCAGCGGCATAGCCCTGGGGGGGAAGCTGTCGTTCATCCAGCCAGGCGTGGTTGCCCTCCATGCGCAGACGTCCCTCGACGAACCAGCTTATCACCAGCGGATAAATGGAATGTTCCTGGGTCTGAACCCGCGCCGTGACCTCTTCCTCGCTGTCGCCAGCAAAGACCGGCACTTTGGCCTGCAGGATAACCGGACCGCCGTCCAGCTCGTCGGTGACGAAGTGCACCGAGGTCCCATGCTCCTCGTCACCGTTTTCCAGCACCTGGCGATGGGTATGCAGGCCAGGATACTTCGGCAGTAACGAAGGGTGGATGTTCAGCAGACGTCCCTGATAGTGGCTGACGAAGGCGGGGCTAAGGATACGCATATAGCCCGCCAGCACCACCAGATCCGGGGCGTAGGCGTCAATTTCATGCATCAGCTGACGATCGAACGCTTCCCGGTCGGCAAACTGACTTTGCGCCAGCGCGTGGGCCGGGATCCCGGCCGCGCGCGCGCGCTCAAGGCCGAACGCATCGGCCTTGTTACTGAATACCGCACGCAGGGTGCCGTTGATCTGTTTCCGGCCGCAGGCGTCGATGATCGCCTGCAAATTACTGCCGCTACCGGAAATCAGCACCACAATGTTTTTCATGCAATGACCACACGCTGTTCGGAATCGGAGGCTTTGATATACCCGATTTTCCACGCGTTTTCACCTTTCTCGTTCAGCAGGGCAATGGCCTTGTCTGCTTCTGCAGCCGGCAGGGCGATAACCATCCCCACGCCGCAGTTAAAGGTACGGTACATCTCATGCTGGCTGACGTTACCGGCGGTTTGCAGCCAGTTGAAGACGGATGGCCACTGCCAGGAAGACTCATCAATCACCGCCTGGGTGTTGTCCGGCAGCACGCGCGGAATATTTTCCCAGAAGCCGCCGCCGGTCAGATGGGCGATGGCGTGGACGTCAACGCTGGCAATCAGGTCGAGAACCGATTTCACATAGATGCGGGTCGGCGCCAGCAGATGGTCGGCCAGCGGTTTGCCGTCAAGGTCGGTGGTCTGCGGGTCAACGCCGCTAACTTCAATAATCTTACGCACCAGCGAATAGCCGTTAGAGTGCGGGCCGCTGGAGGCCAGCGCCACCAGCACGTCGCCGTCAGCGACTTTGCTGCCGTCGATGATTTCTGATTTTTCCACCACCCCGACGCAAAAACCCGCCACGTCGTAATCTTCGCCGTGGTACATCCCCGGCATCTCTGCGGTCTCACCGCCCACCAGCGCGCAACCGGACTGCAGGCAGCCTTCGGCGATGCCGTTGATGACGCTGGCTGCGGTATCGACGTCCAGTTTACCGGTGGCGTAATAATCAAGGAAAAACAGCGGCTCAGCGCCCTGAACCACCAGGTCGTTCACGCACATGGCGACCAGGTCGATGCCGATGGTGTCGTGACGCTTCAGATCCATTGCCAGACGCAGCTTGGTACCGACGCCGTCGGTGCCGGAGACCAGTACCGGCTCGCGGTATTTCTGCGGCAGTGCGCACAGCGCGCCGAATCCGCCCAGTCCACCCATCACTTCCGGGCGACGGGTTTTCTTCACCACGCCCTTAATACGGTCGACGAGAGCGTTGCCTGCATCAATATCCACGCCGGCATCTTTATAGCTGAGAGAGGTTTTGTCGGTCACTGCGAAGTCTCCACGCGTTTGCGGTAAGCAAGAAAAATCGGCGCAATTCTAACAGGGAAAGCAAACGTTTGCGAGCCTGCTTTACAGTCGGCGTAAAACCGTTGGCGGATGGTCAAATTTGATACTGCTCACGAAAATGAAACCGGGTACAGCCTTGTGCTTGCCTCCGTGCCAGGGAATCCTCATCATACGACTGAAACCGGTTTCTGTGACTGGCCGCCGTGTGGATCACCGGTGCATTATGCTCGACAGGGGAGGGATGAATGAAGATTGCGGCATTTGATATCGGCGGCACCGCGCTAAAGATGGGCGTCATGACCCGCGACGGCAGGCTGCTGGAAACCGCGAAGCAGTCAATCAATGACAGCGATGGCGATCATATCTTACAGACCATCCTGTCGTGGCTGGCGGCCCACCCGTCGTGCGAAGGTATAGCCATCAGCGCGCCGGGCTATGTCGATCCGCACAGCGGATTTATCACCATGGGCGGCGCTATCCGTCGATTTGACAACTTCGCCATGAAATCGTGGCTCGAGACGCGAACCGGGCTGCCGGTCTCGGTGGAAAACGACGCCAACTGTGTGCTGCTGGCCGAGCGCTGGCAGGGCAAAGCGGCGGAAATGGCCAATTTTCTGGTGCTCACTATCGGCACTGGCATCGGTGGAGCGATTTTTTGCCAACATCAGTTGATCCACGGGGCGCGTTTTCGCGCCGGTGAGTTCGGCTATATGCTTACCGATCGTCCCGGCGGACGCGATCCCCGTCGCTACTCGATGAATGAAAACTGCACCCTGCGGGTGCTGCGCCATCGCTATGCGGAACATATTGGCGCGCCGCTGGATAGCGTCACTGGCGAAATGATTTTTGACCGCTACGACGCCGGCGACCCGGTTTGCCAGCGTTTGGTCGCCGAGTTCTTCAATGGCCTGGGCCATGGCCTTTATAACCTCGTCAATATCTTCGATCCGCAGACTATTTTTATCGGCGGCGGCATTGTGGAACGCCCAGGATTTCTGACGCTGCTGCGCCAGCATCTGGCCTGGTTCGGCATTGCCGACTATCTCGATACCGTCAGTCACGGCAATGATGCCGGCCTGATTGGCGCGGTTTACCATTTCAATCAGCACTATCGTTCGCCTGGCGACGATCGACCTTAGGGAGAGATTATGTCCGGATTTAAAGAAGGTTTTCTGTGGGGCGGCGCGGTGGCGGCGCATCAGTTAGAGGGCGGCTGGCAGGAGGGGGGCAAGGGGGTCAGCGTGGCGGATGTCATGACCGCCGGCGCCCACGGGGTGCCGCGGGAAATCACCGATGGCGTGGTAGCGGGGAAAAACTACCCGAACCATGAGGCGATCGATTTTTATCATCGCTACCCGCAGGACCTGGCGCTGTTTGCCGAAATGGGCTTTAAATGTTTCCGCACCTCGATTGCCTGGACGCGTATTTTCCCGCAGGGCGATGAACAGGAGCCGAACGAGGCTGGCCTGCAGTTTTATGACGATCTGTTCGACGAATGTCTGAAACACGGTATTGAACCGGTCATTACGCTGTCGCATTTTGAAATGCCCTATCACCTGGTCACCGAGTACGGCGGCTGGCGTAACCGCAAGCTGATCGACTTTTTCGTGCGCTTCGCCAGGGTCGTCTTCACCCGCTACCAGCATAAAGTGAAGTACTGGATGACCTTCAACGAGATCAACAACCAGGCCAACTACCATGAGGACTTTGCCCCCTTCACCAACTCCGGTCTGAAGTATGTGCCGGGTGAAGATCGGGAACCGGTGATGTACCAGGCCGCACATTATGAGCTGGTGGCCAGCGCCCTGGCGGTGAAAGCGGCGCGCGAGATCAACCCTGCTCTGCAGATAGGCTGCATGATCGCCATGTGTCCCATCTATCCGCTGACCTGCGCGCCGGACGATATGATGATGGCGATGAACGCCATGCACCGCCGGTACTGGTTCACCGACGTCCACGTGCGCGGCCGCTATCCGCAGCATCTGCTCAACTATTTTGCCCGCCGCGGCTTTAGCCTGGACATGACCGAAGCCGATCGTCAGGCGTTAACCGAAGGCTGTGTCGACTACATCGGCTTTAGCTACTATATGTCCTTCGCCACCAAAGCCACCGAAGACAACCCATTGCTCGATTATGATGAAACCACCAGCCTGGTCTCCAACCCGTACGTGAAAAAGTCGGACTGGGGCTGGCAGATAGATCCGGTCGGCCTGCGCTATTCGCTGAACTGGTTCTGGGATCACTATCAGCTACCGCTGTTTATTGTCGAAAACGGTTTTGGCGCGATCGATGTTCGTGAAGCGGACGGCAGCGTGGATGACCAGTACCGTATCGATTATCTCTCCGCCCATATCGCGGAGATGAAAAAGGCGGTGGTCGAAGATGGTGTTGACCTGATGGGCTATACCCCGTGGGGCTGTATCGATCTGGTTTCCGCCGGAACGGGGGAGATGAAAAAACGCTACGGCTTTATCTACGTGGATAAAGATAATGAAGGCAACGGCACGCTGGACCGCAGTAAGAAGAAGTCGTTCGACTGGTATAAGAAGGTGATTGCCAGCAACGGGGAGCAGCTATAATTTCCCGATGGCGCTGCGCTTATCGGGCCTGCGTGGTTTCCAGTCCGGGTAAGCGTTAGCGCCGCCCGGCAGAACCCCGCGCTAAAACCGGAGCCTCGTCTCCGGTTTTTTTGTCTCTAAATCACTTTGCTTGATATACGTCAAGCAAGATGGGTATGGCCTAATCCGAAAAAAGCGGTATAATCCCGCGATTTTTTTTGTGGCTGCCCCTCAGAGGAGAAAGAGAATGAAGATTGTGGAAGTCAAACACCCACTCGTCAAACACAAGCTGGGCCTGATGCGCGAGCACGACATCAGCACCAAACGCTTCCGTGAACTCGCCTCAGAAGTGGGCAGCTTACTGACTTATGAAGCCACCGCCGATCTGGCAACCGAGAAAGTGACCATCGAAGGCTGGAACGGCCCGGTGGAAGTTGAGCAGATCAAGGGCAAGAAAATTACCGTCGTGCCTATCCTGCGCGCAGGCCTCGGCATGATGGAAGGGGTGCTTGAGCACGTGCCAAGCGCGCGTATCAGCGTGGTGGGTATTTATCGCAATGAAGAAACCCTCGAGCCGGTACCTTACTTCCAGAAGCTGGTGTCCAACATCGATGAGCGTATGGCGCTGGTGGTTGACCCGATGCTGGCCACCGGTGGGTCGATGATCGCCACTATCGATCTGCTGAAAAACGCCGGCTGCACCAGCATCAAGGTGCTGGTGCTGGTGGCGGCGCCGGAAGGGATTGCCGCGCTGGAGAAAGCGCACCCGGACGTTGAGCTGTATACCGCCTCTGTCGATAAGGGACTGAACGAGCACGGGTACATCATTCCCGGTCTCGGCGATGCCGGCGACAAGATCTTTGGTACGAAATAATCGAATAACGATAAATAAGCCGACTTTGAGAGTCGGCTTTTTTTTGAATAAAACACACATAACTAACCATCTCAGAGGAAAACACTATGACGCGCCGTGCTATCGGGGTGAGTGAAAGACCGCCGCTTTTACAGACTATCCCGCTTAGTTTGCAGCACCTGTTTGCCATGTTCGGCGCAACGGTGCTGGTGCCAATCCTGTTCCACATCAACCCGGCCACCGTGCTGCTGTTCAACGGTATTGGTACGCTGCTGTACCTCTTTATCTGTAAAGGCAAAATCCCGGCGTATCTGGGATCGAGTTTCGCCTTTATCTCTCCGGTGCTGCTCCTGCTGCCGCTGGGCTATGAAGTGGCGCTGGGCGGTTTCATTATGTGCGGCGTGCTGTTCTGCCTCGTCTCCTTTATTGTCAAAAAAGCCGGTACCGGCTGGCTGGATGTGATGTTCCCCCCGGCGGCGATGGGGGCCATCGTGGCGGTTATCGGTCTGGAGCTGGCAGGCGTGGCGGCCAATATGGCCGGGCTGCTGCCAGCCGACGGCCAGTCACCGGACAGCAAAACCATTATTATCTCGATGGTAACCCTGGCGGTGACGGTGTTTGGTTCGGTCCTGTTCCGCGGCTTCCTGGCGATTATCCCGATCCTGATTGGCGTTCTGGTGGGCTATGCGCTGTCGTTTGTGATGGGCGTGGTTGATACCACCCCGATCGCCGAAGCACACTGGTTCGCGCTGCCAACCTTCTACACGCCGCGTTTTGAATGGTTCGCCATCTTCACCATTCTGCCCGCTGCGCTGGTGGTGATTGCCGAGCACGTCGGTCACCTGGTGGTGACGGCCAATATCGTCAAACGCGATCTGATCCGCGACCCGGGCCTGCATCGTTCGATGTTTGCCAATGGCCTGTCGACGATCATTTCCGGCTTTTTCGGCTCGACGCCTAACACCACCTACGGGGAAAATATCGGCGTGATGGCGATTACCCGCGTCTACAGCACCTGGGTTATCGGCGGCGCGGCGATCATTGCGATTCTGCTCTCCTGCGTCGGCAAACTGGCGGCGGCGATCCAGATCATCCCGGTGCCGGTGATGGGCGGCGTGTCGCTGCTGCTGTACGGGGTGATCGGCGCCTCGGGGATCCGCGTACTGATTGAATCGAAGGTGGATTACAGCAAAGCGCAGAATCTGATCCTCACCTCCGTGATCCTGATCATCGGCGTCAGCGGTGCCAAAGTGCACATCGGCGCCGCTGAGCTGAAAGGGATGGCGCTGGCCACCATCGTCGGTATCGCGCTCAGCCTGATTTTCAAGCTTATCAGCGTCCTGCGTCCGGAAGAGGTGGTTCTCGACGCCGTGGATAGCGAAGAGGTTAAATAACGATCGCCTGACCGGGCGGCGATCCCGCCCGGTTCTCTCCTGACCTAAATCTGTGATAAACTCTTCGCGTTTTTCTGTAAGCCTATGTTGAGGTCCATCTGAACGCACCGGCACAGCTCTCTTTGCCACTGTATCTTCCTGACGACGAAACCTTCGCGAGTTTCTGGCCGGGTGATAATCCTTCCCTACTTGCTGCCCTCCAGAACGTACTGCGCCAGGAACACAGCGGGTATATTTATATCTGGTCACGTGAAGGGGCGGGTCGCAGCCACCTGTTACACGCCGCCTGCGCCGAGCTTTCCCAGCGCGGGGATGCCGTGGGCTACGTGCCGCTGGATAAACGCACCTGGTTTGTGCCGGAGGTGCTGGAGGGGATGGAACAGCTGGCCCTGGTCTGCATCGATAACATCGAGTGCGTCGCCGGGGATGAGCCCTGGGAAATGGCCATCTTTAATCTCTACAACCGGATCCTGGAATCAGGTAAAACCCGGCTGCTGATCACCGGCGACCGGCCGCCGCGGCAACTGAATCTTGGTCTGCCGGATCTTGCCTCGCGGCTTGACTGGGGGCAGATCTATAAGCTGCAGCCGCTGTCGGATGAAGACAAACTGCAGGCCCTGCAGCTGCGCGCCAGACTGCGCGGCTTCGAGATGCCGGAGGACGTGTGCCGCTTCCTGCTGAAGCGGCTGGATCGCGAGATGCGCTCGCTATTTATGACCCTCGATCAGCTGGATCATGCCTCGATTACCGCTCAGCGCAAGCTGACGATCCCCTTCGTGAAAGAGATCCTTAAACTCTAGTCCGCCTGCGGAGTCAGTTCCTCCTCCGTCAGCCCGGTCAACCGGGCGACCAGGTCGCGCGCCAGGCCACTGTGTAGCATAGCGGCGGCGATACGCTGCGCCTCTTCTTTCCGGCCTTCCTGACGGCCCTGCGCCAGGCCCCGCTCCAGACCCTGCTGTTCCAGATATTCCGCAATTGTCATCAACGTCTCCTTGTGCTGCGGCGTACGTAACGCCAGCTCGCGAATGAACTTGATCGGCTCTCGCGCGTTGCCTGCCTGCACCAGATAGTGCATCAGGGCTTGTACCTGCGATTCCGTCGCCAGACCAGTCAATAATAATTCGCTCAGTTTGTCGAGGAGCTGCGCCAGATCGCGTTGTCGAATATGTTTTTGCAGTAACTCCAGCGTCGCCATGCGCTGGTGGGTGGCAATGTCGTCATCCGGAATGACGGTAATGTCCGCCAGCGGAAACGCCCCGTGATAAAGGTGGCCGGCCAGTTCCGGAGCGACGAATTCATCGAGCCAGCGCAGTGAGAACGGGTAGGGGCTTACCAGACCGTGGTAGAAGAGAACAGGGATCACCAGCGGCAGCCGATCGTGGCCGGCATCAAGGTGGCGCTGCATGGCGGCGATGGCGTAGCGCATCAGACGAAAGGCCATATGCCGGTCGGGCGTGCTCTGGTGTTCGATAAGCGCATAAATATAGCCGTCTCCCGCCGTGGTTTTCAGGGAATACAGAATGTCGGCGTAAAAGGGACGCAGATCGTCTTCGACAAAATGCCCGGACTCGAGATGCAGCGTACGCAGATCGCACACTTTAAGCAGCGTCTCGGGCAGGTACAGCCGCAGAAAATCGCGGGCGGTATCAGGGTGGGAGAGATAGGTCTTAAATACGGCATCGTGAGGCGTTGAGGTTGGTTTTTTCATGTTCATCCGTCCAGTGGATTGAGCGTTAGATGAACAGTAGCACTGCAAGACGGGCGGGAGGGATTGGCGTGGAAGATCTGGAATCAGCTACGTAAAAAAAGCGCCGCGTAGCGCGGCGCGGGTGGCTTAGCTCACGATCTCAAGGACCTGCTCCGGTGGTCGGCCAATACGCGCCTGGCCGTGGCTGACGACAATTGGGCGTTCGATGAGCTTAGGGTTGTCGACCATCGCCTGTATCAGCGCGGCGTCGCTGAGCGCCGGGTTGGCAAGATTGAGCGATTTATACAGATCCTCTTTCTGGCGCATGAGCTCGCGGGGGCTCTCCATACCCAGCAGCTGCAGCAGTTGACGCAGCGTCCCGGCATCCGGTGGCGTCTCAAGATAAAGCACCACCTCAGGATCGATGCCGTGGCTCTTCAACAGGCTCAGCGTTTCGCGGCTCTTCGAGCAGCGTGGGTTATGGTAAATTTTTACCGCGTCGGTCATGGGGTCTCCTTACATTTTTTGGTAGGGGCGGAAGCGGGCCTGTAGCTCACGTAGCTGGTCGATGCGGGCATCGTAGCGGGCCTGCTGCAGACTACCGAGTTTCACTTGCGAGCTGGCGCTGCTGAGCAGGGAAATCGCCTGTTCCAGCTGGCCGACCAGCGCCATGCTTTCTGCCCGCGCCGCCAGCTCCTGATCGCGATTGCCCAGGGCGCCTTCCGCCTGCGCCAGCAGGTCCCAGCCGTTGCCATCCTCTTTATAGGTAAAGGTATAACGATTCAGGATGGTCGCCGCTTCCCCGGGCTGTCCGCCCTGCAGGAGGGCGTTGGCCAGGTTCAACTGCAGCACCGGATTGGTGCGCAGCTCACGAGCGTTTTTAAGGCGGTTGATGGCGTCGCCGGTTTTCTTCTGCCCGAGGTCGATATCGGTGGCCAGATCGAGGTACCAGGGATTTTGCGGATCGGCGCTGAGCAGCGGTTGCAGCGTTTTGCGCGCCTGGTCAAAGTTGTTGCTTTCCATCGCCAGCAGGGCGCGGCCATACTGCGCGGCATGTTGCTGGCGGATATTGCCTTTATCCCAGGCGTTGAGCAGATCGGTGCCTAGCTTATTGTCGCCGTTGGTGTACATTCCGAGGGTACGCGCCTTCGCCAGATAGAAGTCCGCTGAGGACTGTACGACAACCGGGCGCATCTGGTTGGCGCGGTTACGGGCATCGGCAAGCCGGCTTTCCGGCAGGGGGTGGGTGAGCAGCATTTCCGGCGGCCGCGTTGAGTAGCGCGACTCATCAAGCAGTTTACCCATAAACATCGGCATGGCCTGCGGGTCGAATCCTGAGCGTTGCAGAACCTGAATACCGATCCGGTCGGCCTCTTCTTCGTTCTGACGGGTGAAGCTGATCATGCCCTGTTGGGTGCCGGCCAGCGTCCCGGTCAGCGCCGCCATCCCGGCCTGCGGGCTGGCCATCGCCAGCAGAATTGAACCCAGCGCGCCGACCCAGGTCAGCGGCGCATTGCGTTTCTGATCTTCCATTGCGCGGGCGAGATGCCGCTGCGTAACGTGGGAAATTTCGTGCGCCATGACAGAGGCCAGTTCGCTCTCGTTATCGGAGTAGCGGAACAGGGCGGAGTGGAGGACCACATTGCCGCCGAAGAAGGCGAAGGCGTTAATTTGGTCGTTATTAATCAAATAGAAGTGGAACGGGGTGCGCACCGAATTCGCATGCGAGACCAGACGCATGCCCAGCCCGTTGATATATTGCACCAGCAGAGGGTCGTTGATCAGCGGCGCGCTGCCGCGCAGCTGGCGGACGTAGTAATCCCCCATCTGCATTTCCTGACCAATCGATAACGTGCTTCCTGCGGAGGTCCCCATGTCCGGCAGGGTATCTGCGGAGTCAGCAAAAGCAGGGCCTAACGAACCCAGCGTCAGCGACGCGATCACGGTCGCCACCAGCGTTTTCTTCAACTGCCTGAACATAACCTCTGTCCTGTAATGTGGGTGTGCCAGTTTGACCGATTGTGCGACGTAATGTTCCCTGGCCGCATCCCAGCGAGTTTAGCTGGCGTTAGACGCATTGAAAATAGGTTCTTCACGGCGGAGACGGGTTTGTCTGCTGCGCATCAAAAAGCGAAGTCTTTTTTGTGACATTTCGATACAATTCCCCCGTTTGTCGCCGCGTTGCGCTTCAGGGAAGGTTTTATGCTCGAGATGTTAATGCAGTGGTACCGCCGTCGATTCAGCGACCCTGAGGCGATAGCGCTGCTGGTTATTTTGCTTGCCGGTTTCGGCATCATGTTCTTTTTCAGCGGCCTGCTGGCCCCGTTACTGGTGGCTATCGTGCTGGCCTATCTGCTGGAGTGGCCGACCGTTCGCCTGGAGCGCATCGGCCTGTCGCGCACCTGGGCGACCTCGCTGGTGCTAATCCTCTTTGTGGGTATTCTGCTCTTGCTGGCCTTTGTGGTGCTGCCGGTGGCCTGGCAGCAGGGGATCTACCTTATCCGCGATATGCCGGGCATGCTTAACAAGCTCTCTGATTTCGCCGCCACGCTGCCGCGGCGCTATCCGGCGTTGATGGATGCCGGCATCATCGACGCGATGGCGGAAAATATGCGCACCCGGATGCTGACGGTGGGCGACTCGGTGGTCAAGTATTCTCTCGCCTCGCTGGTGGGGCTGCTCACGCTGGCGGTCTATCTGGTGCTGGTGCCGCTGATGGTCTTCTTCCTGCTGAAGGATAAAGAGCAGATGCTCAACGCGGTACGCCGCGTGCTGCCGCGAAACCGCGGTCTGGCCGGGCAGGTATGGAAGGAGATGAACCAGCAAATCACCAACTACATTCGCGGTAAGGTGCTGGAGATGATTGTCGTCAGCGTCGCCACCTGGATAGGCTTTATCCTTTTCGGCCTCAACTACTCGCTGCTGTTGGCGGTGCTGGTGGGCTTCTCGGTGCTGATCCCCTATATCGGCGCGTTTGTGGTGACCATTCCGGTGGTAGGGGTGGCGCTGTTTCAGTTTGGCGCAGGCACCGAGTTCTGGAGTCTGTTCGCGGTCTATCTGATTATTCAGGGACTGGACGGTAACCTGCTGGTCCCGGTGCTGTTCTCGGAAGCGGTGAATCTGCACCCGCTGGTGATTATCCTCTCGGTGGTGATCTTTGGCGGTTTGTGGGGATTCTGGGGCGTCTTCTTCGCCATTCCGCTGGCCACGTTAATTAAAGCGGTGGTGCATGCCTGGCCGGATGGCCTGGTCGTCGACGACGACTAAGGCATTGAGGATAAAAAAAGACGCCGGGCGAGGTTCTCTCTCCCGGCGTCTTGCTTTGCATCAGGCGTTTTCTTTCAGCCAGTTCAACACCACGTCGTGGTGATTGCTGGTTTTGAAGTCATCAAAGACGTGTTCGATTTTGCCATCGGCATCGACGAGGAAGCTGATACGGTGGATCCCGTCGTAGGTTTTCCCCATAAAGGATTTTTCGCCCCAGACGCCAAACTGCTCGCAAACCTGATGGTTTTCATCAGACAGCAGCGTAAAGTTCAGCAGCTCTTTTTCGGCGAAACGGGAGAGCTTTTCCGGTTTATCGGTGCTGATGCCCAGCACTTCCACACCGGCTTTTTTCAGGTCGTCCATATTATCGCGCAAGCCGCACGCCTGGACGGTGCAGCCCGGGGTCATGGCTTTCGGGTAAAAATAAACCAGGACACGCTGTCCCTGGAAGTCGGTTAAATTTACTTCCTCGCCGTCCTGGTCCGGTAAGCTAAATTTCGGTGCAAGATCACCGGCTTTCAGTGGGGTCATGGGTTAAACTCCATCCTGTTCATCATGCTGTGAATAATTAACGATGTTAATACTGCCTTGTGCGTTGAGTTCTGTACATAGGGCTTTGAACGCTTGTTCGATATTTGCTGCATTTTGCGTCGCAGGGCTGTGAGCCGTTATCTGGATAAAAAGCTGCGCGGAATCGCCGTCTCCCGGCTGCGTGCGGGACACCAGTTCCGCGATATTCATATTCCATGTATCGCACAGGGCAGTGAAGCGCTCGATGATATGCGGTGAGTCCGGCACCTCAACCTGGACCCAGACGGTGTTTGGCATGGCCTGCGGCGGGCGCGCGGTGGTGCGTTTCATCACGATCAACAGCTCCAGCTCCGCGCCTTTCAGCGGCAGGGTTGATTCGATCAGGTTAATCGCATTCCACGAACCGGAAAGCAGCATGATAAACGTAAACTCATCACCGAGCATGGCCAGCCGGCTGTCTTCGATATTACAACCGCAGCTGCTGACGTGGCGAGTGATCGTATTCACGATGCCGGGACGGTCAGCCCCCAGGGCGGTAATAACCAGATAGTGTTGTAATGAGGCTGTCAAACCTGTTCTTCCTTTAAAAAGGTGAGGTAACATTAGGAAAGCATAAAAAAAACCGCCATACAACATCCCTGATGGCGTCGGGTCTCTTGCTTTTATTGCAGCTCCAAACGTAACATTGAGAATCTTGTCGCACTTCTGCTCTGAGGATGGCCCATGTTCACGGGAAGTATTGTAGCGCTTGTCACGCCGATGGATGAAAACGGTAATGTCTGCCGGACAAGCCTGAAAAAACTGATTGATTACCATGTCGCCAACGGAACCTCGGCGATCGTTTCGGTAGGGACTACCGGTGAATCCGCAACGCTGAGCCATGAAGAGCATGGCGACGTGGTGATGATGACGCTGGAACTGGCTGACGGGCGTATCCCGGTTATCGCGGGAACGGGAGCCAATGCAACCGCAGAGGCGATTAGCCTGACCAAACGTTTTAACGACAGCGGCGTAGTCGGCTGCCTGACGGTCACTCCTTATTATAACCGTCCGACCCAGGAAGGCCTGTTCCAGCACTTTAAAGCTATCGCCGAACATACTGACCTGCCGCAAATTCTGTATAATGTGCCGTCCCGTACCGGTTGCGATATGCTGCCGGAAACCGTTGGCCGTCTGGCGCAAATTAAAAATATTGTCGGTATTAAGGAAGCAACAGGGAACTTAAGTCGTGTTCACCAGATCAAAGAGCTGGTTTCAGACGACTTTATTCTGCTGAGCGGTGACGATGCGACCGGTATGGACTTTATGCAGCTCGGCGGCGTGGGCGTGATTTCCGTTACCGCCAACGTGGCGGCGCGCGAAATGGCCGACATGTGCCGTCTGGCGCTGGCGGGTCAATTTGCCGAAGCCCGGGCGATTAACCAGCGTCTGATGCCATTGCATACAAAATTATTTGTCGAACCCAATCCTATCCCGGTGAAATGGGGATGCAAGGCGTTGGGTCTTGTGGCGACCGATACGCTGCGCTTGCCGATGACGCCTATCACCGACCAGGGTCGTGAAGCCGTTACCGCCGCGCTGAAGCATGCCGGTTTGCTGTAAAGTTTAGGGAGATTTGATGGCTTACTCAGTACAGAAGTCGCGCCTGGCGAAGGTTGCGGGTGTTTCGCTGGTTCTACTCCTCGCGGCCTGTAGTTCCGACTCGCGCTATAAGCGTCAGGTGAGCGGTGATGAGGCCTATTTACAGGCGTCACCGTTGAGCGAACTTCACGCGCCGGCGGGGATGATCCTGCCGATTCAGGTGGGTGATTACAATATTCCGGTGGCCAACAGCACCGGCGCGGTCGGCAAGGCGCTGGACATTCGCCCGCCGGCGCAGCCGCTGGCATTGGTTAGCGGCGCCCGCACCCAGTTCAACGGCGATACCGCGACGCTGATGGTCGAAAACGGCCGCAGCGGTTCGCTGTGGGCGCAGGTTACCAGCATTCTTCAGTCGAAGAACTACGTTATCGCCAAGCGCGATGATGCGAGCCAGACGCTGAACACCGACTGGGTTGAGTGGAACCGTCTTGATGAAGATCAGCAGTATCGCGGTCGTTATCAAATCTCCGTCAAACCGCAGGGCTATCAGCAAGCGGTTGTGGTCAAGCTGGTGAATCTGGAGCAGGCGGGTAAACCGGTTGCCGATCCGGCGTCACTGCAGCGCTACAGCACCGCCATGCTGAACGTCATTTCGGAAGGCCTGGACATGAACGCCACCAGCGCCCAGAACGCCGCTCAGCGCAGCGCGGGCGCCACCTTCGACGTGCAGAGCGCTGCCGACGATACTGGCCTGCCAATGCTCGTCGTTCGCGCGCCGTTTAACATGGTGTGGCAGCGTCTGCCGGGCGCCCTCGAGAAAGTGGGGATGAAAGTGACCGACAGCACGCGCTCTCAGGGCAGCATGGCGCTGACCTACAAGCCGCTGTCTGACAGCAGCTGGCAGGAGCTGGGCGCACGCGACCCGCAGCTGGTCTCCGGTGACTACAAACTTCAGGTCGGCGACCTCGATAACCGCAGTAGCCTGCAGTTCATCGACCCGAAAGGCCACACCCTGACGCAGTCGCAAAATGACGCTCTGGTAGCCGTATTCCAGGCCGCATTTAACAAGTAATCAAAAGGGCTGGAGCAATCCGGCCCTTTTAATATATAGTGACGCAAACGTGTGCGTATACACATCATCCTTCAAATTGCCTCTTTGTTGGCCGCCTTCGTTCAACCCAGTCACTTACTTTTGTAAGCCCCTGGGGATTCGCTCAGTTGCCGCCTCGATGCACTTTGAATGATTTTGTGTATAGGTGGAAACGTATTTTTAGGCTCAATATCACTGGAGTAGTGAAAGATGAAAAAGCAAGCTGAGTTGTATCGTGGTAAGGCGAAGACAGTATACAGCACCGATAATCCGGACCTGCTGGTACTGGAATTCCGTAACGATACGTCAGCAGGTGATGGCGCGCGCATCGAGCAGTTCGATCGTAAAGGCATGGTGAATAACAAGTTCAACCACTTCATTATGAGCAAACTGGCAGAAGCGGGCATCCCTACCCAGATGGAAGCGCTGCTCTCCGATACCGAATGCCTGGTGAAAAAACTGGATATGGTGCCGGTGGAGTGCGTGGTGCGTAACCGTGCGGCAGGCTCGCTGGTAAAACGTTTAGGCATTGAAGAAGGTATCGAGCTGAATCCGCCGCTGTTCGATCTGTTCCTGAAAAACGATGCCATGCACGATCCGATGGTCAACGACTCCTACTGCGAAACCTTCGGCTGGGTGAGCAAAGAGAATCTGGCGCGGATGCGCGAGCTGACCTACAAAGCTAACGACGTGCTGAAAAAATTGTTCGATGAGGCCGGTCTGATTCTGGTGGACTTTAAGCTGGAGTTTGGTCTGTTCAAAGGCGAAGTGGTGCTGGGCGATGAGTTTTCGCCGGACGGCAGCCGCCTGTGGGACAAAAACACCCTTGATAAAATGGACAAAGACCGCTTCCGCCAGAGCCTTGGCGGCCTGATCGAAGCCTACGAAGAAGTGGCTCACCGCCTGGGCGTTAAGCTCGACTAACTCGCCCGCCGCCAGAAGATGGTCTCATCTTCTGGCGTCTCTTGCTGTTTCCTGTGGTAATCCTGCGCTGAACCGCCTACGATCTCTGCTATTGATACATAACAGGGAATGAGGTGCTTATGCGCTGGCAAGGGCGTCGCGAAAGCGACAATGTTGAAGATCGACGCGGTCAATCGGGCTCGCCGTTTGGCGGCGGGGGCGGCGGCTTCCGGCTGCCGAGCGGGAAGGGCGGCATTGTGCTGCTGATTATTGTGCTGGTGGCGGGCTATTACGGCGTGGATTTGACCGGCATGCTGACCGGCGAACCGATGCCGCAGCAGCAGACCTCCACGCAGCGCTCCATCAGTCCAAAAGACGATGAAGCGGCGAAGTTTACTTCGGTGATCCTGGCCACCACCGAAGATACCTGGGGACCGATCTTTGAAAAGATGGGCCGCCAGTACCCCCAGCCAAAGCTGGTGCTCTACCGCGGCGCGACCCGTACCGGCTGCGGTACCGGCCAGTCGGTGATGGGGCCGTTCTACTGTCCTGCCGACAGCACTGTCTATATCGACCTGTCATTCTACGATGAGATGAAAAATAAACTGGGCGCCGACGGCGACTTTGCCCAGGGGTACGTCATTGCCCATGAAGTGGGTCATCACGTACAAAAACTGCTGGGCATTGAGCCGAAAGTCCGCCAGCAACAGCAGCATGCCACCGAGGCCGAAGCCAACCGGCTGTCGGTTAAGATGGAGCTGCAGGCAGACTGCTTCGCCGGCGTCTGGGGCCATAATATGCAGCAGCAGGATATTCTGGAAACCGGCGATCTGCAGGAGGCGCTGAACGCCGCCGAGGCCATCGGCGACGACCGTCTGCAGCAGCAGAGCCAGGGTCGGGTGGTACCGGACAGCTTTACCCACGGCACGTCAAAACAGCGCTACACCTGGTTCAAACGCGGTTTCGACAGCGGCGACCCGGCGCAGTGCAACACCTTCGGCAGCGCCCTGTAATCGCCACCGATGATGGACGCGCTGCTTGACCTCACCGCGCAGATGGCGCGGGAGGGAATTCGCCGCCTGCTGGTACTCAGCGGCGACGAGGCCTGGACGCTGCAGCAGGCGCAGGCGCTGCGGGAGAGGCTCGCCGGCGATGGCCTGTGGGTGGGCCCCGAGCCGGTTTTCGCGCCCGGGGTGGCGCCTGGCGCCCTGAAGACGCTGCTGGGGCGGGAAGTCATGCACGCCTTTTTCGATGCCCGGCGCGGATTTGATGTAGCCGCCCTGGCGGCCCTGAGCGGTACCCTGCGGGCGGGAAGCTGGCTGGTGCTGCTGACGCCCCCCTTCGCCGACTGGCCGTCCCGGGTGGATGAGGACTCCCTGCGCTGGAGCGATACGCCCGACCCGATCTCTACCCCCCACTTTGTTCTCCGCTGCTGTCGGCAGTTTATCGCCGACCCCGATGTGCTGCTCTGGCGGCAGTCGGACTCACCGCGGCTCCCGCTGGCCGTCCCGCGCCCTGACTGGCATCCCGCCGAGGGTCACCCGCTGGCCGAACAGGCGGCGATCCTTGCGCAATTGTTGCGTTTACCGCCCGGTATCGCGGCGGTGACGGCTGAACGAGGGCGAGGCAAATCCGCCCTCGCGGGCATGTTGCTGCGCCAGCTCGCGGGCGAGGCCATCGTTACCGCCCCGACCCGCAGCGCCGTCGATGTGCTGGCGAGCTTTGCCGGCGAGGCGTTTCGCTTTATGGCGCCTGATGCGCTGCTGTCGTCGAAAGAAACGGCGTCCTGGCTGATTGTCGATGAGGCCGCGGCCATTCCGGCTCCGCTTCTCCGGCAGCTGGTAAGCCGTTTTCCCCGCACGCTACTCACCACGACGGTGCAGGGTTATGAGGGCACCGGGCGCGGGTTCCTGCTGAAATTTTGCGCCAGCCTGCCCCATCTGCAGTCGTTCAGCCTGAGCGCGCCGATCCGCTGGGCAGTGGGCTGCCCGCTGGAGTCAGCCATCAGTCAGCTGCTGATCTTCAGCGATGAGGCATTTCGCGATGCGCCGACGGGGGAGGTTGCCGTGGAAGAGGTCGATCAGTCCAGCTGGCAAACGCGGCCGGCGCTGCCGGAGGCGATGTACCAGCTGTTGTCCGGGGCGCATTACCGCACTTCTCCTCTCGATCTGCGGCGCATGATGGACGCGCCGGGCCAGGCTTTCCGCTGCGCACGCGCCGGCGGCGCGGTGGCGGGTGCGCTGTGGCTGGTGGCCGAGGGGGGACTTTCTCCTGAACTCAGCCGGGCGGTGTGGGCGGGTTTTCGCCGGCCGCGAGGGAACCTGGTCGCCCAGTCGCTGGCGGCGCATGGCGGCAGTCCCCTCGCGGCGACGCTGCGCGGGCTGCGGGTCAGTCGGATCGCCGTCCACCCCGCCCGCCAGCGCGAAGGGCTGGGGCAGCAGATGATCGCGGATATCGCCGCCGATGCCGCAGGTTATGACTATCTCTCCGTCAGCTTTGGCTATACCCCTGAGCTGTGGCGCTTCTGGCAACGCTGCGGGTTTATCCTCGTGCGGCTGGGTACTCATCGCGAGGCCAGCAGCGGATGCTATACCGCGATGGCTCTGTTCCCGCTGACTGCAGCGGGGCATCAGCTCGCGCAGCGGGAGGCACAGCGGCTACAACGCGATGAATACTGGCTGCGCCCGTGGCGGGACGCGCCCGCGCCGCTGCCGGCCGTTTCAGGGGCTATGCTTAGTGAGGAGGACTGGCTGGAAGCGGCCAGCTTTGCCTTCGCCCATCGCCCGCTGGCCGCGGCGCTGGGTTGCCTCAATCGTCTGCTGATGCAGGTCGACATGCCGTTGCCGGCGCTGCGCGGGCGCCTGCAGGGGGAAGAAGAGGCCGAACTCTGCGCCGCGCTGCAGCTAACAGGGCGTAAAGCGCTGCTGGCGAGATGGCGTCAGGAGGCCGCTGACGCCTTGCGCTTCCTCGATGCAGCGCGCGCTGAGGCGCTGCGTCAGCAGGTAGCGCACCTGCAATTTTTTTAACTAACTCATTCAGTTAAATGGCATGGTCATATCTGGCGAGCGGCGTACACTGCCCGCATACACAAAGGAGACAGCCATGAAACACGATCATTTTATTGTTCAAAGCCCTGCGACGCCTGCGCAACAGCTGTTGCTGCTGTTTCATGGCGTGGGGGATAACCCGGTCTCCATGGGGCAAATTGGCAGCTGGTTCGCGCCGCAGTTTCCTGATGCGCTGATCGTTAGCATTGGTGGGGTGGAGCCTTGCGGTCCCAACGGCCGGCAGTGGTTTTCGGTGCAGGGAGTGACGGAAGAGAATCGTCAGCAGCGTATCGACGCCATTATGCCGACCTTTATTGACATTGTGCGCTACTGGCAGGAAAGGAGCGGCGTCAGCCCGCTGGCCACCGCGCTGATCGGCTTCTCTCAGGGGGCGATCATGTCGCTGGAGAGCATCAAAGCGGCGCCGGATCTGGTTTCGCGGGTGATCGCCTTTAATGGCCGCTACGCGACGCTGCCGGTCACCGCAACGACGGCCACCACCATTCACCTGATCCACGGTGGTGACGATCGGGTTATCGATCTGGCATGGGCGGTGTCGGCTCAGGAGGCGTTGTTGCAGGCGGGGGGCGACGTGACCTTAGATATTGTTGACGATCTGGGGCATGCCATTGACGATCGCAGCATGCAGTTTGCGATTGAGCGACTGCGCTATACCGTGCCGAAGCACTATTTTGATGAGGCGCTGAGCGGCAGTACGCCGAAAGGGGACGATATCATCGAAATGCTGTAACCCCGGCGGGCGGGGTTACAGGCGGGCGGTACCGCGATAAAGGCAAACTTACGGTTTCTTCGACTGGTCGTGCTTCGGCCAGTCGTCGTCATCGTCCCATTTATCGTTAAAATCACGGTGCGGCGGCAGATCGGGTTTGTTGTTAAGGAATTTTTTGTGGTCAACGCGGTTCAGATCTTTAATCACGTTGATAATTACCCCCACCAAAAAGACCAGCACCAGAATCCACCAGTGTTTAATAAGCCATTCCATGCGCGCTTCCTCTTTACGTCAGTACGTCAGGCGACCAGCTGTTCCATTACGCGTTGATACATCCGCGCCAGCAGCTGCAGGTCGGCGGCGTTCACACATTCATTAATTTTGTGAATCGTGGCGTTTACGGGGCCCAGCTCTACCACCTGCGCCCCCATGCGCGCGATAAACCGTCCGTCTGAGGTGCCGCCGTTGGTTAACAGCTGCGGTTTGATCTCATTATAGTGCTCAATCGCGTTGACGACCGCATCCACCAGCTTGCCCCGTCCGGTGAGGAACGGCTGGCCGGAGAGCCACCACTCCACGCTGTAACGCAGCTGGTATTTTTCCAGCAGGGCGACCACCCGGGCTTTGATCATCTCGTCCGTCAGTTCCGTACTGAAGCGGAAGTTGAACTGGACGAACATATCGCCAGGGATCACGTTGTTGCTGCCGGTGCCGGACTGCACGTTGGCAATCTGCATGCTGGTCGGCGGGAAGTATTCATTGCCTTTATCCCACTCGATAGTGACCAGCTCCGCCAGCATCGGCGCCGCGCGATGGACGGGGTTATCGGCAAGGTGCGGATAGGCGACATGGCCCTGTACGCCGTGAATGGTCAGATTGCAGGTCAGCGAGCCGCGGCGGCCGTTTTTCACCACATCGCCGACCACTTCGGTACTGGAGGGTTCGCCGACCAGACAGTAGTCCAGACGCTCGTTACGCGCCATCAGCGTCTCCACCACTTTGACGGTGCCGTTTTTGGCGCTGGCCTCTTCATCAGAGGTAATCAAAAACGCCAGCCGGCCCCGGTGGTTCGGGTACTGCGCGACAAAACGCTCAGCGGCAACCACCATCGCCGCCAGCGAGCCTTTCATATCTGCCGCCCCGCGGCCAAACAGCATCCCGTCGCGGATGGTGGGTTCGAACGGCGGATTGATCCAGCGGTCGGCGTCGCCTGCCGGGACCACGTCGGTGTGGCCGGCGAAGGCCAGCGTCTCGCCGTGGCCGCGCCAGGCCCAGAAGTTCTGCGTATCGCCGAAATCCATCGGTTCAACGGTAAAGCCGATCGCACGCAGGCGTTCAATCATTAACGCCTGGCATCCCGCATCATCGGGGCTAAGGGAAGGGCGGCGAATAAGCTGCTGAGCCAGCTCAATGACCGGGCAAGACATAGACTATACCTCGTTAAACTGCTGATAACTTGCTTCACTAAAACCCAGCAGCATAGGACGACCGGGCGCGCAGAGCAATGGGCGTTTGATAATCGCCGGCATTTCCAGCATCAATGCGGCGGCGGCATCGGCATTATCGATGCTGTTGCGCAGCGATTCGTCCAGCTTGCGCCAGGTGGTGCCGCGGGTGTTCAGCAGCGCCTGCCAGCCCAGTTCGGCAATAAAGGTATCCAGTTGCGCGCGGTCGAGGCCATCGGCGCGGTAGTCATGGAAGCGATAGTCAATCTGATGCGCTTCCAGCCAGCGGCGGGCTTTTTTAATGGTATCGCAGTTTTTAATTCCGTACATGGTGAGCATAGATAAACCTTTAACATTCAATTAAGCGGTTAACTCAGATATTTCCGAATATATAAGCCTTATTGAAATAATACGTGATTCAGATGAATAAATATAACTTTTTACCGGGCATCTTATGCCATGTTTTCGGGTGATTAAAATTCGCCCAGTCGCGGGCATGATGTGAGGGCACTAACAATATTACGAAAATGTTGCCTGATGGTGCTCTGCGTCACATAATTTTTACATACGAGACGGCATAGTGGCGGCAACCAGAGGTTTTATCTCTGTCAGCGGTCCACAAGACAATCAGAGTAATAGGGAAGCACAACTTCCCATCAGCAATGAAGTTATATAGAATCGACCATAATAATAAGAGAGGCTATTATGATTGAACATGAACTGGGGAACTGGAAAGATTTTATTGAAGGCATGCTTCGTAAATAAATTTCCGCAATGTGAGCAGGGGAATAACGCGACGTAAATAAGCGCGTCATGGTTCTGAACACATAAAGAAGGCGACCATCCAGGTCGCCTTTTCTGTTATTCCGGCTCGCCGCCGACGCCCGACGGTTTATTGCGGACGCTCCTTCAGCGGAAAGCGGCGGCGCACCAGCACAAAGAACAGCGGTACGAAAAAGATGGCCAGCACGGTGGCGGAGATCATCCCGCCCATCACCCCGGTACCGACCGCATGCTGGCTGCCGGAGCCGGCTCCGGTGCTGGTGGCCATCGGCAGGACGCCGAAGATAAACGCCAGCGAGGTCATCATAATGGGGCGCAGGCGCTGACGGCAGGCCGACAGCGTGGCGCTGAGCAGATCCTGGCCTTTCTCGTTGAGCTCATTGGCGAACTCGACGATCAGAATGGCGTTTTTCGCCGACAGGCCGATCACCGTCAACAGGCCCACCTGGAAGTAAACGTCATTCTCCAGGCCGCGCATCCAGGTCGCCAGCAGGGCGCCAATCACCCCGAGCGGGACCACCAGCATCACCGAGAACGGCACCGACCAGCTCTCGTACAGCGCCGCCAGGCACAGGAACACCACCAGCAGAGAAATCGCGTACAGGGCCGGCGCCTGAGCGCCGGAGAGGCGTTCCTGATAGGACATGGCGGTCCATTCGAGGCCAAAGCCGGTTGGCAGCTGCGCGGCCAGTTTCTCCATCATGTCCATCGCGGTACCGGTACTGATGCCCGGCGCCGCCTCACCGACGATCTCCACCGCCGAATAGCCATTGTAGCGCTCCAGACGCGGCGAGCCGGTTTCCCAGCGCGAGGTGGCGAAGGCCGAGAACGGCACCATCGTGCCGCTGCTGTTGCGGACGTACCAGAGATTGATATCGTCAGGCAGCATTCGATATTTCGCCGCCGCCTGGACGTAGACTTTCTTCACCCTCCCGCGATCCATAAAGTCGTTGACGTAGCTCGACCCCCACGCGGTTTGCAGCGTATCGTTGATGTCGTCAATGGAGACGCCCAGCGCCTGAGCTTTACGCTGATCGATATCGACCTGCAGCTGCGGGCTGTCGTCGAGCCCGTTATGCCGGACCCGGGTCAACAGCGGGTTTTTACCCGCCAGCTCAAGCAGCGTATCGCGCGCCGCCATCAGCGCATCGTGCCCCTTACCGGCGTGATCTTCCAGCTCCATATCGAAGCCTGCCGAACTGCCGAGGCCGCTGATCGCCGGCGGGCTGCTGGCGATGACCCGGGCTTCGTTGATCTGATTAAACGCTTTGGTGGCGCGTTCAATAATGGCAAAGGAGGAGCCGGTTTGCGGATCGCGCTGGTCCCAGTCTTTGAGGCGCACGAACATACGGGCTACGTTCTGCCCGTTGCCGCCGGGGCCGGAGCCAACGGTAGCGAACACCGACTCCACGTTTTGCCTCTCGTTATTGAGGAAGTAATCTTCCGCTTTCTGCACCACTTTCAGCGTCTGCTGTTGGGTGCTGCCGCTCGGCAACTGTACCGAGGTGGTGAACATCCCCCGATCCTCCAGCGGCAGGAATGAGGTGGGCAGATGCAGGAACAGGAACACCATCCCGCCGAGCAGAACGACGTAGATCAGCATCCAGCGTAGCGAGCGATGAAGAATTTTGCCGACGAAGGTTTCATAGCGGCTGGCGCTGCGGTTAAAGGTGCGGTTGAACCAGCCGAAGAAGCCTTTTCTCTCATGAGATTCACCTGGCTTAACCGGTTTGAGCAGGGTGGCGCAAAGGGCCGGGGTGAGGATCATGGCCACCAGCACCGAGAGGACCATCGCCGCGACGATAGTAATTGAGAACTGGCGATAGATAGCGCCGGTGGTGCCGCCGAAGAAGGCCATCGGCACAAACACCGCCGACAGCACCATCGCGATCCCCACCAGCGCGCCCTGAATTTGTCCCATCGATTTGCGGGTGGCTTCCCGCGGCGACAGGCCTTCCTCGCTCATGATGCGCTCAACGTTTTCCACCACCACGATGGCGTCATCCACCAGCAGGCCGATAGCCAGCACCATCGCGAACATCGTCAGGGTGTTGATGCTGTAGCCACAGGCATAAAGCACCGCGAAGGTGCCCATCAGCACCACCGGCACGGCGATTGTCGGGATCAGGGTGGCGCGGAAGTTCTGCAGGAACAGATACATCACGAGGAAAACCAGCAGGATCGCCTCCAGCAGGGTTTTCACCACGTCGGTAATGGAAGCCTTCACGAAGGAGGTGGTCTCATAGGCGACTTTATATTCCAGCCCGTGCGGGAAATACTGCGACAGCTCATTGAGGCGAGCGATCACGCGCTCCGCGGTGGCCATTTCGTTGGCGCCGGAGGCGAGCTTAATTCCCAGGCCAGAGGCGGCCTGGCGGTTATAGCGGCTAAGATAGTCGTACTTCTCCGCCCCCATCTCCACGGTAGCGACATCGCCGAGGGTCACTTCTGAACCATCCTGATTGACGCGCAGGGTGATATTGCGAAACTGTTCCGGGGTTTGCAGCAGAGATTGCGAGTTGATGGTGGCGTTCAGCGCCTGCTTATCGACGGAAGGCGTGCCGCCGAGCTGGCCGACGGCAATCTGGGCGTTCTGCGAACTGATGGCGTCGGTAACATCCTTGGTGGTCAGCTGGAAGCTATTGAGCTTTGCCGGATCGAGCCAGATGCGCATTGAGTATTGCGAGCCGTAGGCGTCGATATCCCCTACGCCGTTGACGCGGCTGAGCGGGTCCTGAATGTTACTGGCGACGTAGTCGGCGATATCCTGTTTATCCATACTGCCGTCGGTGGAGACGAAGGCGAGGGTCAGGATATTGGTATCGCCAGTCTTGCGCACCGTTACCCCCTGGTTTTGCACCGCTTGCGGCAGTTTACGCATCGCCGACTGCAGCTGGTTTTGCACCTGCTGCACGGCTTCATCCGGGTCGGTACCGGCGGTAAAACTGAGGGTGATGGTCGCCTGGCCGGTGGCGCTGCTCTGGGATGACATATACATCAGGTTATCGAGGCCGGTCATATTCTGTTCGATAACCTGGGTGACGGTATTCTCCAGGGTTTGCGCGGAGGCGCCGGGGTAGTTGGCCGTGACCCGCACATTCGGCGGGGCCAGATCGGGATACTGTTCAACCGGCAGCGACAAAATGGCAAGGGTGCCCGTCAGGCATAACAGGATTGCCAGCACCCACGCAAAAATGGGGCGATCGATAAAGAAATTCGCCATCAGAATAAAAACCTCATATGCACATGTTCTTGTTATTGCACAGCCTGTGCCACTTTAGCCCCAGCGCCTCCGGCAATCGTGGAGAAATTAAGGAGATAGTGTAATTTATCATGTTGCTTTTGCCGTATCGTAAAGAAACATCGAACTTTCTTGCCGCCGGGTCGGCCACTCCGCTTCGCCCGCAGCACCCGGGGACGCATTATTCCTTGCCGGTGTGAAACCTGATTTCATTTAAGTCAAAAAAATTGATCCAAAACGGATTCTTTCCAGAAAAAGGGTATCCTGGGCAAATGAACATTGTTCCGGCCTCGTCTTGTCGGGTAATAAATAGTCATGCGCATTAAGGGGTTATTCATCAATAAGACAAAAGGAAGCCATGAACCACTTTATATTGAGCGATAGCCGAAAATGTATCGGTTGCCAGGCCTGCGAAGTGGCCTGCGTAATGGCGCATAACGAGGAGCAACATGCGCTGACCCCGCAGCGCTTTTTGCCCCGTATCACCGTGATTAAAGCAGAAGGGCAGCGTAACGCCATCACCTGCCGCCACTGCGAAGACGCCCCCTGCCTCCGCAGCTGCCCCAACGGCGCCATCGCCCAGACTGGCGACAGCGTTCAGGTCTGTCAGGAGAAATGCATTGGCTGTAAATCCTGCATGGTGGCCTGCCCGTTCGGGGTGATGCAGGTCGTGGTCACGCCGGAAGCCGCAGGCCAGGTGAAAGCCAGCGCGCAAAAATGCGATCTGTGCGCGGGCCGCGAGGCGGGACCGGCCTGTGTGGAAAACTGTCCGGCGCAGGCGCTGACCCTCGCCGACGATGAGACATTGACCACGCTGGCCAGGCAGCGGCGTCTGCGATCGGCCTGCCAGGAGGCGCAGCCGTGGCAGCGCGGCGCGGCCCCCGCCAGGCAGCCCGACGCCGGCGAGAAGGCCAGGCAAATGGCGATGACGCCGCCGCGCGGAGAGCCGGATAAGCTGGCGGCGGAGGCGCGTAAGAGCCACTTTGAGGAGATCTATCAGCCGTTCACCCCGACGCAGGCACGGCAGCAGGCCGCCCGCTGCCTGAAATGTGGAGAACACAGCATCTGTGAATGGACCTGTCCACTGCATAACCACATTCCGCAGTGGGTCGAGCTGGTGAAGGCAGGGGATATCGCCGCCGCGGTCGCCCTGTCCCATCAGACCAACTGTCTGCCGGAGATCACCGGCCGCGTCTGCCCTCAGGACCGGCTGTGTGAGGGCGCCTGCACCCTGCGCGATGAAAGCGGCGCGGTCACCATCGGCAATATTGAGCGATTTATATCCGACCAGGCGCTGGCCAGCGGCTGGCGTCCGGACCTCTCGCAGGTTAAGCCGAGCGGCAAACGGGTGGCGATTATCGGCGCCGGACCGGCCGGGCTGGCCTGCGCCGATGCGCTGGTGCGCCACGGCGTACAGCCGGTGGTCTTTGACCGTCATCCGGAGATCGGCGGCCTGCTGACCTTCGGCATTCCGGCGTTCAAGCTGGATAAGTCACTGCTGACCCGGCGGCGGGCGATTTTCTGCGAGATGGGCGTCCGCTTTGAGCTCAACTGCGAGGTGGGGAAAGATATCCCCCTGGCGACGCTGCTGGCTGAGTATGACGCGGTGTTCGTCGGCGCCGGAACCTATCGCTCCATGAAGGCCGGCCTGCCGAATGAAGAGGCGCCCGGGGTCTACGATGCGCTGCCGTTTCTTATCGCCAACACCAAACAGGTGATGGGGCTGGCGGAATCGGCGCAGGAGCCTTATGTCAACACTGCCGGGCTGAACGTGGTGGTGCTGGGGGGCGGCGATACGGCGATGGACTGCGTGCGCACCGCGCTGCGCCATGGCGCCCGCCAGGTGACTTGCGCCTATCGGCGGGATGAAGCCAACATGCCGGGCTCGAAAAAAGAGGTCAAAAACGCCCGCGAAGAGGGGGCGCTCTTTGAGTTTAACGTCCAGCCGGTGACGCTTGAGCTGGACGAGAACGGACGGGTGAACGGGGTTCGCTTTTTGCGCACCGAGCTTGGCGCGCCGGACGCCGGCGGAAGACGCCGCCCGACGCCGATCCCCGGCAGCGAGTTTGTTATGCCGGCAGAGGCGGTGATCATGGCCTTTGGCTTCCACCCGCACCGCATGCCCTGGCTGGAAGCGGCCGGGGTGGCGCTGGACAGCCAGGGGCGGATTAAAGCCGGAGTGGAGAGCCGTTACCGTTATCAGACCAGTCAGGAGAAGATCTTTGCCGGCGGCGATGCCGTGCGCGGCGCCGACCTGGTGGTAACGGCGATGGCGGAAGGCCGTCATGCGGCGCAGGGGATCCTTGACTATCTGGGGCTGAAAACGACGCCGCTTCACTGACGACAAACCCGGCTCCGCAGCGTAGTATGAGGGCGTCCTTTTACGCTGTGGGGTCGGTATGTCACTCAATATTCACGTCATTAAAGATAAAATCCTCTCTGAGAACTGGTTCGTACTACGCAACATGACCTATGAGCTGACGCGGGCGGACGGCAGCGTCGTGCGCCACAAACGCGAGGTCTACGATCGCGGCAATGGCGCCACCGTGCTGCTGTATAACCGCCATAAGCAGACGGTGGTCCTGGTGCGTCAGTTCCGGGTCGCCACCTGGGTCAATGGCAATCATGACGGCATGCTGATTGAAACCTGCGCCGGGCTGCTGGACAACGACGAGCCGGAGGCCTGCATTCGGAAAGAGGCGGTGGAAGAGACCGGCTATGAAGTGGGCGAGGTGCGAAAGCTGTTTGAGCTGTTTATGTCGCCAGGCGGCGTCACCGAAGTGGTGCATTTCTTTATCGCCGAGTACAGCGACGCCCAGCGAACCACCAGCGGCGGCGGGGTGGATGACGAAGCCATCGAGGTGCTGGAGCTGCCCTTTAGCCAGGCGCTACAGATGGTCGCTGATGGGGAGATCCGCGACGGGAAAGCGGTCATTCTGCTGCAGTATCTGCAAACCTCCGGCCTGATGTCGGGGAACTCTGACAAATCCGATTGAGTCAGCGGCTGCCGTTGTCCAGGATAGGCGCCGTGGTCGGGTTTATCTGGGGTCGGGCGGTTCATGCTTTTTCGCATCATTTTTTTCCTCTTTCTGGCGGTGCTGCCTTGCTCACAGGCATGGTCGGCACCGGCGCAGCAGCGCTTCAACGACTGGCAGGTCACCTGTAATAACCAAAATTTCTGCGTCACCCGCAACGTGGGGCTGCATTATGGTCTGGTGATGACCCTCAGCCGCAGCGCCGGGGCGGCTACTGACGCCAGCCTGCGTATCGAACTGGGCGGCACCGGCAATCCGGTGGCGACGCTCGCGCCGATAGCGCCGCGTCTGCTGCTGGATGGTAAACCGCTGTCCCTGACCGACAAGCGCTGGCGCATTGAAGATAAACTCATTAAAACCGACGACAGCGTGACGATCGATGCCTTCCTTCAGCGGGTCCAGGAGGGAAAAACCCTCTCGCTGGCCAACGGCCTGCAGACCATCTCCCTGCAGGGGCTGAAAGCGGCCCTGTTATTTATCGATGCCCGGCAAAAGCGGGTGGGCAGCGAAACGGCCTGGGTCGGCAAAGGGGAGGAGCCGCCGCTCAGCGTACCGCCGGCGCCGGCGCTGCGCGCGGTGGCGAGCGCGGTCACGGCGCAGTCGCCGCTGGGACGTGATGAACTCAACGATCTGATGGATTACGGCAATGAGCGGATGAGCAACAGCAACTGCTCCCTCGATCCGTTCCGCCGCGAAATTCGCGTCACTGCGCTGACGGATGACAAAGTGCTGCTGATGACCAGCTGTGAATCCGGGGCGTACAACACCGTCTGGCTGGCCTGGCTGGTCTCCCGCCAGCGCCCGTATGTCGCCCGTCAGGTGCGGCTGACGCTGCCATTTCAGCCGCCCGGCGAGGCGCCGCGGGAGATTGAGCTGATTAACGCCAGCTATGATGACCGTCGTCATGAGCTGGTGACCCTGGACAAGGGGCGCGCGTCTGGCGATTGCGGGATCCAGACCCGCTGGCGTTTTGACGGCCAGCGGTTCAGCCTCTCCCGTTACGCACAGCAGCCGACGTGCGACAACTGGCAGGGGCCAGATGCCTGGCCCACGCTGTGGATCACCCGTTAAGCACCTGTTCGGCGGTGGCGACGATATGGTCGACCGTAAAGCCAAAGAACGGGAACAGCTGCTCCGCCGGGGCGGATTCACCGTAGCCGGTCATGCCGACGATCTTGCCTTTTAAGCCGACATATTTATACCAGTAGTCCGCTATCCCGGCCTCGACGGCCACCCGGGCGCTGACGTCCGACGGCAGCACCGACTCGCGCCAGGCCTCGTCCTGAGCATCAAACACGTCGGTGGAGGGGAGCGAAACCACCCGCACATTCACTCCATTGGCCAACAGTTTTTCCGCCGCCAGGACGGTGATTTCCACTTCCGAGCCGGTGGCGATAAGGATCAGGTCGGGTTTGCCGCCGGCATCCTTCAGCACGTAGCCGCCCCGGGCGATATCCTGAACCTGTTGCGGGGTACGCGGCATCTGCGCAAGGTTTTGTCGCGACAAGATCAGCGCCGTCGGTCCGCCCTGACGCGCGATGGCCGCCTGCCAGGCGACGGCGGTCTCCACCTGGTCGCAAGGGCGCCAGGTGCTGAAGTTGGGCGTCAGCCGCAGACTGGCCAGCTGTTCCACCGCCTGGTGGGTCGGACCGTCTTCCCCAAGACCGATGGAGTCATGGGTATAGACCATGATCTGCCGGGCCTTCATCAGGGCCGCCATGCGCGCGGCGTTGCGGGCGTATTCCACAAACATCAGAAAGGTCGAGGTATAGGGAATGAAGCCCCCGTGCAGGGCGATGCCGTTGGCCACCGCGGTCATGCCGAATTCGCGCACGCCGTAGTGAATATAGTTGCCGGCGGCATCCTCTTTAATCGATGTCGAGCCAGACCAGATGGTCAGGTTACTCGGCGCGAGATCCGCCGAACCGCCCAGCAGCTCCGGGAGGTGGGGGCCGTACGCGTTCAGCGCATTCTGCGAGGCTTTACGGCTGGCGATCTTCGCCGGCTCGGCCTGCAGCTTCGCCACGTAGTCACGCGCCGTCGCGGCAAAATCTTCCGGCAGGGCGCCTGCCATGCGACGGGTCAGCTCAGCGGCCAGTTCCGGGAACTGCTGCTGGTAGGCGGCGAATTTCTCGTTCCAGGCGTGCTCGGCTTTTTCGCCGCGTGGCCGCGCATCCCAGCCCTGATAGATCTCTTTCGGGATCTCAAAGGGCGGATATTTCCAGCCCAGCTGCTGGCGGGCCAGGGCCACCTCTTTTTCACCCAGCGCCGCGCCGTGCGACTCCTCTGAGCCGGCTTTGTTGGGCGAACCGAAGCCGATGATGGTCCGACAGATGATCAGCGACGGCTTATCTTTCACCGCCTGCGCTTCCGTAATGGCCTGTTTGATGGCCTGCGGATCGTGGCCGTCGATATCGCCGATCACATGCCAGTGGTAGGCGCGGAAGCGTTCCGCTGTATCGTCGGAAAACCAGCCTTCGGTTTTGCCGTCGATGGAGATGCCGTTGTGATCGTAAAAACCGATCAGCTTGCCCAGTCCGAGCGTGCCTGCCAGCGAACAGGCCTCATGGGAGATCCCCTCCATCAGACAGCCATCGCCCATGAAAACCCAGGTGTGATGGTCGATAATCTCATGACCGGGGCGGTTAAACTGCGCCGCCAGGGTGCGTTCGGCAATGGCCATACCGACGGCGTTCGCCAGCCCCTGGCCCAGCGGGCCTGTGGTGGTCTCCACCCCGGGGGTATAGCCATGCTCCGGGTGACCCGGCGTTTTAGAGTGCAGCTGGCGGAACTGCTTCAGCTCTGACAGCGGCAGATCGTAGCCGGTCAGGTGCAGCAGACTGTAGAGCAGCATCGACGCGTGGCCGTTGGACAGAATAAAGCGGTCGCGGTCCACCCAGCCAGGGTTCTGCGGATTGTGCTTGAGAAAATCGTTCCACAGCACTTCGGCAATATCTGCCATCCCCATTGGCGCACCGGGGTGGCCGGAATTGGCTTTCTGCACCGCGTCCATACTCAGGGCGCGGATAGCGTTGGCAAGCTCTCTTCGGGACATAGTTTTCTCCGTGAGACTAAAGTGACAGTTTGGTGGCAAGCAGATCTTCCAGTTTGCGTTGATCGACGGCGAACAGGCGGATACCCTCCGCCAGCTTTTCGACCGCCATAGGATCCTGATTATGTTCCCAGCGGAACTCCGCCTCGCTGAGCGGCACCGGGCGCGGCAGGATCTGGCTGGCAGGGATCAGTTTGCGCACCACCGGGGCGTCGCTGGCCTGCAGCTCTTTTAATAAAGGCGGGGCGATGGTCAGGCGGTCGCAGCCGACCAGGGCGAGGATCTGCTCGGTGCGGCGGAAGCTGGCGCCCATCACGATGGTGTTGTATTTATGCTGTTTGAAGTAGTCATAGATATTGCGCACGGATTTCACGCCTGGATCTTCCTCAACCACGTAAGGATCCAGCGGTTTGCGCGCCTGATACCAGTCATAAATACGCCCGACGAAAGGGGAGATCAGATAGACCCCGGCTTCGGCGCAGGCCCGGGCCTGGGCGAAGGAAAACAGCAGCGTCAGGTTGCAGTGGATCCCCTCTTTTTCCAGCGTTTCGGCGGCGCGGATCCCCTCCCAGGTGGAGGCCAGCTTGATCAGGATCCGTGACTTATCAATGCCCATCTCCTGATACAGCGCCACCAGATGGCGCGCCTTCTCGATACTCTTCTCCCGGTTGAAGGAGAGCCGGGCGTCCACCTCGGTGGAGACACGGCCAGGAATGCTTTTGAGGATCTCCGCGCCAAAATTGACCGCCAGCTTATCGCAGGCATGAGTTACCTGCGCTTCGCGGCTGCCTCCTTGCTTTTTGGCCCAAGCGATCGCGTCGTCGATGAGTCCGCTATAGGACGCCAGCCCGGCGGCTTTCAGCAGCAGGGAGGGGTTGGTGGTGGCATCTTCCGGATGGTAGTGGCGGATGGATTCGATGTCGCCGCTGTCGGCGACCACGGTGGTGAACTGCTTAATACTGTCTAGCTGATTCATGGATAAGTCCTCCTGGAACAAGGTGTTACATGAGTGCTTGCCGGTATGCGGTATAAATATTGATGAGGTACATAACCAAAAAGCATAGCAGACGGGGCTATTATTGGCGGCGAATCCGGGTAACATAACCGCTATAAATTGATAACAACCAGATCATAGCGATGGCCAGAGTTTGGCGGTGTTCAAAGTTTATCGCCCCGCCAGGAGGGATACTGTCTGCCACTGAAAGGTGAACGACAGGATGGTCATCACGCTTTTTCCCTACGAACGATACGTGAAAGAAAGGAATATAAAATGGATGAGCAGTTAAAACAGAGCGCCCTCGACTTCCACGAATTTCCGGTTCCCGGAAAAATCCAGGTCTCGCCGACCAAACCTCTCGCCACCCAGCGCGATCTGGCGCTGGCCTACTCGCCGGGCGTCGCGGCCCCCTGTCTGGAAATCGAAAAAGATCCGCTGGCGGCCTACAAATATACCGCCCGCGGCAACCTGGTGGCGGTCGTCTCCAACGGCACCGCGGTGCTGGGGCTTGGCAACATCGGCGCCCTGGCCGGCAAACCGGTAATGGAGGGCAAAGGCGTCCTGTTTAAGAAATTTGCCGGCATCGATGTGTTTGATATCGAAGTCGATGAGCTGGACCCGGACAAGTTCATTAACGTCGTCGCCGCCCTCGAGCCGACCTTCGGCGGCATCAACCTCGAAGATATTAAAGCGCCGGAGTGTTTCTACATTGAGCAGCAGCTGCGCGAGCGGATGAATATTCCGGTGTTCCATGACGATCAGCACGGCACGGCGATCATCAGCACCGCGGCGATCCTCAACGGCCTGCGCGTCGTTGAGAAGAATCTGTCCGACGTGCGGATGGTGGTCTCCGGCGCGGGGGCGGCGGCTATCGCCTGCATGAACCTGCTGGTGGCGCTGGGGATGCAAAAGCACAACATCGTGGTCTGCGATTCGAAAGGCGTTATCTATAAGGATCGTGAGCCGAACATGGCGGAAACCAAAGCGGCCTACGCGGTGGAAGACGACGGCAAACGCACCCTTGATGACGTGATCGATGGCGCGGACATTTTCCTCGGCTGCTCTGGTCCGAAAGTGCTGACCCCGGAGATGGTGAAGAAGATGGCGCGCGCGCCGCTGATCCTCGCCCTGGCCAACCCGGAGCCGGAAATTCTGCCGCCGCTGGCGAAGCAGGTCCGCGATGACGCCATCATCTGCACCGGCCGCTCCGACTACCCTAACCAGGTCAACAACGTCCTCTGCTTCCCGTTCATCTTCCGCGGCGCGCTGGACGTCGGCGCGACGGCGATCAACGAAGAGATGAAGCTGGCGGCGGTGCATGCCATTGCCGAGCTGGCCCACGCCGAGCAGAGCGAAGTGGTGGCCTCCGCCTACGGCGATCAGGATTTAAGCTTTGGCCCGGACTACATTATTCCGAAACCGTTCGATCCGCGGCTGATCGTCAAGATCGCCCCCGCGGTGGCGAAGGCGGCGATGGACTCCGGCGTGGCGACGCGCCCGATCGCCGATTTTGACGCCTATATCGAGAAGCTGAGCGAATTCGTCTATAAGACCAACCTGTTTATGAAGCCTATCTTCTCTCAGGCGCGCAAAGAGCCGAAGCGCGTGGTGCTGGCGGAAGGGGAGGAGACCCGGGTGCTGCACGCCACCCAGGAGCTGGTGTCGCTGGGGCTGGCCAAACCGATTCTGGTGGGGCGCCCGAGCGTGATTGAAATGCGCATCCAGAAGCTGGGCCTGCAGATCAAGGCCGGCGTTGACTTCGAGATCGTCAATAATGAATCCGACCCGCGGTTTAAAGAGTACTGGAGCGAGTACTACCAGCTGATGAAACGCCGCGGCATTACCCAGGAGCAGGCGCAGCGGGCGGTGATTAGCAACACCACGGTGATTGGCGCCATCATGGTTCACCGTGGCGAAGCGGATGCGATGATCTGCGGCACCATTGGCGAGTACCACGACCACTACCGCGTGGTGCAGCCGCTGTTCGGCTATCGCGACGGCGTCAGCACCGCCGGGGCGATGAACGCGCTGTTGCTGCCGAGCGGCAACACCTTTATCGCCGACACCTATGTCAATCACGATCCATCGCCGGAAGAGCTGGCGGAGATCACCCTGATGGCGGCGGAAAGCGTGCGTCGCTTTGGTATCGAACCGCGGGTGGCGTTGCTGTCGCATTCCAACTTTGGCTCTGCCGACTGCCCGTCCGCCAGCAAGATGCGCAGAACCCTTGAGCTGGTGAAGGCGCGCGCGCCGGAGTTGATGATCGATGGCGAAATGCATGGCGACGCCGCGCTGGTGGAAAGCATTCGCAACGATCGCATGCCGGACAGCCCGCTGAAGGGGTCGGCCAATATTCTGGTGATGCCGAATATGGAAGCCGCCCGGATCAGCTATAACCTGCTGCGCGTCTCCAGTTCGGAAGGGGTCACCGTCGGGCCGGTGCTGATGGGGGTAGCGAAGCCGGTGCATATCCTGACGCCGATCGCCTCTGTGCGTCGCATCGTGAATATGGTGGCGCTGGCGGTTGTCGAAGCGCAAACCGAACCGCTGTAAACGTCATAAAAAAGCCCCGGTACTCCGGGGCTTTTTGCTCTGATTTGGCGTCGCTCAGATCCAGGCTTTCACTTTAATAAACTCGCTCAGCGCCGCCTCAGGGCTGCCGGCCTCCGGCTGGTAATCATATTCCCAGCGCACCAGCGGCGGCATCGACATCAGAATAGATTCCGTCCTACCGCCGGTCTGCAGACCGAACAGGGTGCCGCGGTCCCAGACCAGATTGAATTCGACGTAGCGGCCGCGGCGATAGAGCTGAAAATGGCGCTCACGCTCGCCGTACGGCGTGGCTTTTCGGCGTTCGACGATGGGTAAATAGGCGTCAGCGTAACCGTTACCCACTGCCTGCATAAAGGCGAAGCAGTGGTCAAAATCCGGGGTGTTCAGGTCGTCAAAGAACAGACCGCCAATCCCGCGCTGTTCCTGGCGGTGCTTCAGATAGAAATAATCATCGCACCATTTTTTATAGCGCGGATAGACGGCTTCGCCGAACGGCAGACACAGATCGCGGGCGGTACGATGCCAGTGGACGGCATCCTCTTCAAAGCCGTAGTAGGGGGTTAAATCAAAGCCGCCGCCGAACCACCACACCGGGTCGGCGCCAGGCTTTTCGGCAATAAAGAACCGCACGTTGGCGTGGCTGGTGGGCACATAGGGGTTCAGCGGATGGACCACCAGCGAAACGCCCATGGCTTCAAAGCTGCGTCCGGCCAGCTCCGGGCGGTGGGCGGTGGCGGAGGCTGGCATGGCGTCGCCATGGACATGGGAAAAGTTGACCCCCGCCTGCTCGAACACATTGCCGTCGCGCAGCACCCGGCTGCGTCCGCCGCCGCCGCCTTCCCGCTGCCAGGCGTCTTCAATAAACGGCGCGCCATCCACGGCGCTTAGCTGCTGACAGAGGCTGTCCTGCAGCTGGAGCAGAAAAGTTTTAACCTGCGCGGCATCGGGTTTCATTAACGTCTCTTCGAATGGGCTTTCTGGTTATCGAACCAGTGGAAATAGCTGATAATGCCGTTGGCAATCGCGGTGGCGATTTTCTGCCGGAAGGCGGTGGTGCCGAGCAGTTTTTCCTCGTTCGGGTTCGTAATGAACGAGGTTTCCACCAGCACGGACGGTATAGACGGCGACTTCAGCACCACGAACGCCGCCTGTTCGGTATTGCGGCTGTGCAGCTTATGCACCGGCTTGATCTTTTTCAGGATATGCGAGCCCAGCGTCAGGCTGTTTTTAATGGTGTCGGTCTGTACCAGATCGAACAGCACCTGCTGCAGCAGATGGTCTTTATCCGTCGCTTTCTTACCGGCGACCTCGTCGGCGCGGTTTTCGCGATCGGAGAGGTATTTCGCCATGGCGCTACTGGCGCCGCGGTTTGACAGAGCGAACACCGAGGCGCCGGCAGCGCTCGGGTTGGTGAAGCCATCGGCGTGGATCGACATAAACAGATCGGCGCCGTGCTGATGGGCAATCTCCACGCGGTCATACAGCGGGATAAAGGTATCGCCGGTGCGGGTCAGGCGGGCGTCAATGCCGTTGCTGCGCAAGATGCTGCGCACGTTCTTAGCGATCGCCAGCACCACATGCTTCTCTTTCGAGCCATTATGGCCGATAGCCCCGGTGTCGATGCCGCCGTGGCCCGGGTCGAGCATCACAATGCGGCGAGCGCCGGCCTTTTTGGCGGCGGGTTTGCTGTGTCCATTTGATGTTTTCAGTGGCTGCTCTTTTGCGCTGACCTGTGCAGTGACGCCGCTCAGCGTCATGGCAGCCAGCCCGGCTTTCAGCACCTGACGGCGCGAAGCAAGTATTTTTAAGGGTTTAAAAGTGCTCATTCGGCCTGAATTGTAAACAAGTGATGTCCAATGTTATATCGTATCGCGTTTGCCGTTACGACCATTCAAAATAAGAATTGTTTTACTTTTCATTTCAATACATGACAAAGTCATATTATGCCATTTTTTGTCGCTGATTTCGCCTGATATTGGCTATCAGTCATATTCGCGCCATAATCACTGTTTTTAACCGTCAATGGTGGGGAATACCATGGAGATTCGCGTTTTTCGCCAGCAGGATTTCGAAGAGGTTGTGACGCTGTGGGAGCGTTGCGATCTGCTGCGTCCCTGGAACGATCCGGAGATGGATATTGAGCGCAAGCTGAATCACGATGTCAGCCTGTTCCTGGTGGCGGAAGTGAACGGCGAAGTCGTCGGTACGGTGATGGGCGGATATGACGGCCATCGCGGGTCGGCCTACTATCTGGGCGTCCATCCGGAATATCGCGGTCGGGGGATCGCGAACGCGCTGCTCAACCGTCTGGAGAAAAAGCTGATTGCTCGCGGCTGCCCGAAAATCAATATTATGGTCCGCGAGGACAACGACGTGGTGCAGGGGATGTACGAGCGGCTGGGCTATGAGTACGCCGATGTTCTGACCCTGGGCAAACGCCTGATTGAAGATGAAGAATACTGAGTTTATCCCCGCCGATTTTGATGCCCATGGCCGTCTGCGTCTGCCTTTCCTTTTCTGGTGCGTGCTGTTGTTACAGGCCCGCACCTGGGTGCTGTTCTTGATGGCCGGCGCGTCGCGTCAGCAGGGCGACGCGATTCTTAATCTGTTCTATCCCGATCACGACCGCTTCTGGCTCGGTCTACTCCCCGGCGTGCCGGCGGTGCTGGCCTTTCTGCTTAGCGGCTATCGTCAGCGCCTGCCGCGCCTGTGGCGGGCGATGCGCTGGCTGCTGGTGTTATCGCAAGTGCTGCTCTTGCTGTGGCAGCCGATGCTATGGCTGAGCGGCGAATCTCCTTCCTCGCTGACCATCGGACTGCTGGCGGCGGATGGTTATGCCCTGTGGTGGCTGGCGACCAGCCGTCGCCTCGGCGCCTGTTTTCGCCAGACCACCTTTTAATGGCACTTTTTGCCGATCGTGAACTCCAACATGCGTTGAATGACTCAGAAAGGATTGTGATATGAAATCGCTACGTGTAATGCTCTGCGCGCTTCCGCTGGCGCTGACCGGCTGCTCAACGATGAGCGCGGTCAACTGGTCGGCGGCCTATCCGTGGAACTGGTTTGGTTCTTCCACCGAGGTGACCGAGCAGGGGGTGGGGAAACTGACGGCGTCCACGCCGCTCAACGAACAGGCCATTAGCGATGCGCTGGGGAGCGACTACCGTTTGCGCAGCGGAATGAAGACCGATAAGGGGAATATCGTCCACTACTTTGAAGCGCTGAAAGACAACAGCGTGGCGCTGACCATCAATGGCGACAACGGCGCCATCAGCCGGATTGACGTCCGCGATGCCGAAATCAAAACCGCCAGCGGCGTGAAAATCGGCACACCGTTCAGCGACCTGTACAGCAAAGCCTTCGGCAACTGCCAGAAAGGCAGCAATGACAATGGCGCGGTCGTCGAGTGTCAGGCCGAGGGGAGCCAGCATATCAGTTACGCCTTCACCGGTCACTGGAGCGGCCCGGACGAGCTGATGCCCTCCGACGATACGCTGAAAAACTGGAAGGTCAGCAAAATTATCTGGCGTCGCTAAATTGATCTGAAGAGACACGATGGCCCTGAAAAACGGTTACAATGGCGCGTTAGCAACGCGACAGCGTTGTAGTTGCATCATTTCAGGAGGAGCGATGTCTCAGGTTCAGAGCGGCATTTTGCCGGAACATTGCCGCGCGGCGATTTGGATTGAAGCCAATATCAAAGGGGACGTTAACGCCCTGCGCGAAGCGAGCAAAAATTTTGTCGATAACGTGGCCACCTTCCAGGCTAAATTCCCCGACGCTAAACTCGGTGCGGTGGTGGCGTTCGGCAATACCGTCTGGCGTCAGCTGAGCGGCGGCGAAGGGGCGGAGGAGTTAAAAGATTTTCCGGTCTACGGCAAAGGGCTGGCGCCATCCACCCAGTATGACCTGCTGATTCATATTTTATCCGCCCGCCATGAAGTGAACTTCTCGGTGGCGCAGGCCGCGCTGGCCGCCTTTGGCGACGCTATCGAGGTGAAAGAAGAGATCCACGGCTTCCGCTGGGTGGAAGAGCGTGACCTCAGCGGCTTCGTCGACGGCACCGAAAACCCGGCGGGGGAAGAAACCCGTCGTGAAGTGGCGGTGATCAAAGACGGCGTGGACGCGGGCGGCAGCTACGTATTCGTCCAGCGCTGGGAGCATAATCTCAAACAGCTGAACCGCATGAGCGTGCCGGATCAGGAGATGATGATTGGCCGCACCAAGGAAGCCAACGAAGAGATCGATGGCGACGCACGTCCGGTCACGTCTCACCTGAGCCGCGTCGACTTAAAAGAAGATGGCAAAGGGCTGAAAATCGTCCGCCAGAGCCTGCCGTATGGCACCGCCAGCGGTACCCATGGCCTCTATTTTTGCGCCTACTGCGCGCGTCTGTACAACATCGAGCAGCAGCTGCTGAGCATGTTCGGCGATACCGACGGCAAACGCGACGCGATGCTGCGCTTCACCAAACCGGTGACCGGCGGCTATTACTTCGCGCCGTCCCTGGAGCGTATTCAGGCGCTGTAATGCTTTCCCCTCACCCTAACCCTCTCCCTGAGGGAGAGGGCCGGGGTGAGGGGGAGAGTTCCTCGAGCGTGCGCAGGATCACCTGCAGCACGCCGGTTTCGTTCCGGTCATACTCGATATTCCAGAAGCGTAAAACGGTCCAGCCTTGCTGCTTAAGCCATGTTGTGCGCCGGGCATCGTATTCAGTCCGGTTGTCATGCTGGCCGCCGGCGAGCTCAATCACCAGGCAAAATCTTGAATATAGGGTCCGGCGGGATGCTGGCGGCGAAACTTGTAGCTGGCAAAACGGCGATCGCGCAGCTGGTGCCACAGGCGGCGCTCCTGCGGCGTCAGGTGGCGGCGCAACTGCCGGGCGTCATTTGTGCTGTTTTCCATTAACAAAGTGTGCCACGCTGTTCGCTCCTCGTCCGATTTCATCACCTTATTTGCCAGCCGCTTTCAGCTAAGCTTTGCCAGGTGCTTATTCCCTTTTCGACTTCCAAATCGCCAAACGGTATATAAAACCGTTACTCCTTTCGTACCCGTTATAAATATGATGATCATCAGTAAATGATCATTTTTGATAAGGGTGCGCAATGGCCGTTAAATCACTGAAAAAAGGATATCTGGCGCTGGCGGCTTCCATGCTGCTGGTGGCGCAGGCGCAGGCGACGGAGCTGCTGAACAGCTCCTATGATGTCTCCCGCGAGCTGTTTGCCGCCCTTAACCCGCCTTTTGAGCAGCAGTGGGCGAAGGACAATGGCGGGGACAAGCTGACCATCAAGCAGTCGCACGCTGGCTCGTCCAAGCAGGCGCTGGCGATCCTGCAGGGCCTGAAGGCGGACGTGGTGACCTACAACCAGGTGACGGACGTGCAGATCCTGCATGACAAAGGCAACCTGATCCCGGCCGACTGGCAAAGCCGCCTGCCGAACAACAGCTCGCCGTTCTATTCGACGATGGGCTTCCTGGTGCGCAAAGGCAACCCGAAAAACATTCATGACTGGAATGACCTGGTCCGCTCTGACGTTAAGCTGATCTTCCCGAACCCGAAAACCTCGGGCAACGCGCGGTACACCTACCTGGCGGCCTGGGGCGCGGCGGATAAAGCCGACGGCGGCGATAAAGCCAAAACCGAACAGTTTATGACCCAGTTCCTGAAGAACGTCGAAGTCTTCGACACCGGCGGACGCGGGGCGACCACCACCTTCGCCGAGCGCGGCCTGGGCGATGTGCTGATCAGCTTCGAGTCGGAAGTGAACAATATTCGCAAGCAGTATGAGGCGCAGGGATTTGAAGTGGTGATCCCGAAAACCAACATTCTGGCGGAGTTCCCGGTGGCCTGGGTGGATAAAAACGTCAAAGCCAACGGCACGGAAAAGGCGGCGAAGGCCTACCTGAACTGGCTCTACAGTCCGCAGGCGCAGACCATCATTACCGACTACTACTATCGGGTAAACAACCCGAAAGTGATGGATTCGCTGAAGGATAAATTCCCGCAGACTGAACTGTTCCGCGTGGAGGACAAGTTTGGCTCCTGGCCTGAGGTGATGAAGACCCACTTCGCCAGCGGCGGCGAACTGGACAAACTGCTGGCGGCGGGGCGTAAGTAATGTTTGCTGTGTCGTCCAAGCGCGTGCTGCCGGGCTTTACCCTGAGCCTCGGCACCAGCCTGCTGTTTGTCTGTCTGATTTTGTTATTACCGCTCAGCGCGCTGGTGATGCAGCTGGCGCAGATGAGCTGGGCGCAGTACTGGGATGTGATCACCAACCCGCAGGTGGTGGCGGCCTATAAGGTGACGCTGCTGTCGGCGTTCGTGGCCTCGATTTTTAACGGCGTCTTCGGCCTGCTGATGGCGTGGATCCTTACCCGCTATCGTTTTCCGGGCCGCACGCTGCTGGATGCCTTAATGGATCTGCCGTTTGCGCTGCCGACGGCGGTGGCCGGCCTGACCCTGGCTTCGCTGTTTTCGGTTAACGGCATTTACGGGGAATGGCTGGCGAAGTTCGATATTAAAGTGACCTATACCTGGCTCGGTATCGCCGTGGCGATGGCGTTCACCAGCATCCCCTTCGTGGTACGTACCGTGCAGCCGGTGCTGGAAGAGCTGGGACCGGAATATGAAGAAGCAGCGGAAACGCTGGGCGCTACGCGCTGGCAGAGCTTCCGCAAGGTGGTGCTGCCGGAGCTGTCGCCAGCGCTGCTGGCGGGCATTGCTCTGTCGTTTACCCGCAGCCTCGGCGAATTTGGCGCGGTGATTTTTATCGCCGGCAACATCGCGTGGAAGACGGAAGTGACGTCGCTGATGATCTTTATTCGACTGCAGGAGTTTGACTATCCGGCGGCGAGCGCCATCGCCTCGGTGATCCTGGCCGCCTCACTGCTGCTGCTGTTTTCCATCAATACCCTGCAGAGTCGCTTTGGTCGACGCGTGGTAGGTCACTAATGGCGGAAGTTACTCAATTGAAACGCTACGACGCGCCCCGCATCAACTGGGGAAAATGGTTTCTGATTGGCGTCGGGATGCTGGTCTCCGCCTTCATCCTCGTGGTGCCGATGCTTTACATCTTTATCCAGGCCTTCAGCAAAGGGTTAATGCCGGTGCTGGAAAACCTGGCCAATCCGGACATGCTCCACGCCATCTGGCTGACGGTGATGATCGCCTTGATTACCGTGCCGGTGAACCTGGTGTTCGGGACCTTGCTGGCCTGGCTGGTCACGCGCTTTACGTTCCCGGGACGCCAGCTGCTATTGACGATGCTGGATATCCCGTTCGCTGTCTCGCCGGTGGTAGCCGGTCTGGTTTATCTGCTGTTCTACGGCTCTAACGGTCCGCTGGGCGGCTGGCTTGATGCGCATAACCTGCAAATCATGTTCGCCTGGCCGGGCATGGTGCTGGCGACGATCTTTGTCACCTGTCCGTTTGTGGTGCGTGAGCTGGTGCCGGTGATGATGAGTCAGGGCAGTCATGAAGATGAGGCGGCGGTCTTGCTGGGCGCTTCCGGCTGGCAGATGTTCCGCCGGGTGACGCTGCCCAATATTCGCTGGGCGCTGCTGTACGGCGTGGTGTTGACCAACGCCCGCGCCATCGGCGAATTCGGCGCGGTATCGGTGGTCTCCGGTTCGATCCGCGGAGAAACCCTGTCGCTGCCGCTGCAAATTGAATTACTGGAGCAGGATTACAACACCGTCGGCTCGTTTACCGCCGCGGCCCTGCTGACGTTAATGGCTATTCTTACCCTGTTTTTAAAGAGTATGTTGCAATGGCGTCTGGCCAATCAGGAAAAACGCGCGCAACAGGAGGGAAATCATGAGCATTGAGATTGCCAATATTAAGAAATCGTTTGGTCGCACCCAGGTGCTGAATGATATCTCGCTGGATATCCCTTCCGGACAAATGGTTGCGCTGCTGGGGCCTTCCGGCTCCGGGAAAACGACCCTGCTGCGGATTATCGCCGGGCTGGAACATCAGACCAGCGGTCATATCCGCTTCCACGGTACCGACGTCAGCCGGATGCACGCCCGCGACCGTAAAGTGGGCTTCGTCTTCCAGCACTATGCGCTGTTCCGCCATATGACCGTGTTCGATAACATCGCCTTTGGCCTGACCGTGCTGCCGCGCCGCGAACGACCCAACGCCGCGGCGATTAAAGCCAAAGTGACCAAACTGCTGGAGATGGTGCAACTGGCTCACCTGGCGGATCGCTATCCGGCGCAGCTGTCCGGTGGTCAGAAACAGCGCGTGGCGCTGGCGCGCGCCCTGGCGGTAGAGCCGCAAATTCTGCTGCTGGATGAACCTTTCGGCGCGCTGGATGCGCAGGTGCGTAAAGAGCTGCGCCGCTGGCTGCGTCAGCTGCATGAAGAGCTGAAATTTACCAGCGTGTTCGTCACCCACGATCAGGAAGAGGCGATGGAAGTTGCCGACCGGGTGGTGGTGATGAGCCAGGGCAACATCGAACAGGCCGATGCGCCTGAACGCGTGTGGCGTGAGCCGTCGACCCGCTTCGTGCTGGAGTTCATGGGGGAAGTGAATCGCCTGCAGGGGGTTATCCGCGGCGGACAGTTCCACGTTGGCGCTCACCGCTGGCCGTTAGGCTATACCCCGGCATACCAGGGGCCGGTGGATCTGTTCCTGCGTCCGTGGGAAGTGGACATCAGCCGCCGAACCAGCCTGGATTCGCCGCTGCCGGTGCAGGTCCTGGAGGCCAGCCCGAAAGGTCACTACACCCAATTAGTCGTCCAGCCTCTGGGGTGGTATGACGAACCGCTGAGCGTGGTGTTAACGGGCGATGAGGCGCCGTCCCGCGGCGAACGGCTGTTCGTCGGGCTGCAAAACGCGCGCCTGTACAACGGTACCGAGCGTATCGAGCCGCGCGGCGAGCTTGCTCTGGCGCAGTCGGCCTGATAGCTTAAATCCATGTGCTTTTGCCGGGTGACGCTGTGCTTACCCGGTCTGGAATTATCACGCGTCTGGTAGGCCGGGTAAGCGAAGCGCCGCCCGGCTTTTTTATTGAGTAAAAATCGTGAATACACTCGAACACACCATCGGCAACACCCCTCTGGTCAGGCTTCAGCGTCTGGGGCCGGACAATGGCAGCGAAATCTGGGTCAAACTTGAAGGCAATAATCCAGCCGGTTCGGTGAAAGATCGCGCTGCGCTGTCGATGATCGTTGAAGCGGAAAAGCGGGGCGAAATTCAGCCCGGCGACGTGCTAATTGAAGCGACCAGCGGCAACACCGGTATCGCGCTGGCGATGATCGCCGCGCTGAAAGGCTACCGGATGAAGCTGCTGATGCCCGACAACATGAGCCAGGAGCGCCGGGCCGCGATGCGCGCCTATGGCGCCGAGCTGATCCTGGTCACCAAAGAGCAGGGGATGGAGGGGGCCCGCGACCTGGCCCTGGAGATGGCTCAGCGCGGGGAGGGCAAACTGCTCGATCAGTTCAACAACCCGGACAACCCCTACGCCCACTACACTACCACCGGGCCGGAAATCTGGCAGCAGACCGCGGGGCGTATCACCCACTTTGTCTCCAGTATGGGGACCACCGGCACCATTACCGGCGTGTCACGTTTTCTGCGCGAACAGAGTAAACCGGTGACCATTGTCGGCCTGCAGCCGGAGGAGGGCAGCAGTATTCCCGGGATACGCCGCTGGCCGGCAGAGTATATGCCGGGGATCTTTAACGCTTCGCTGGTGGATGCGGTGCTGGATATTCATCAGCAGGATGCCGAGAACACCATGCGTCAGCTGGCGGTACAGGAAGGCATTTTCTGCGGCGTCAGCTCTGGCGGCGCGGTAGCCGGGGCGTTACGTATCGCTCGCGAAAACCCAGGCGCGGTGGTGGTGGCGATCGTCTGCGATCGCGGCGATCGCTACCTCTCCACCGGCGTGTTCGGCGAGGAACACTTTAGCCAGGGAGCGGGTATTTAATCATCGAGCAGGTCGGTGCCGTAGGAGTTATCGACGGTGCACAGCCAGCGCTCGCCCTGCTTCTGAAAGACATAGGTTGCGCGTCGCGTAACCTGTGTTATCCCCTGTGCCGTCGGGATATCCAGCAGGGTCTCCATAATCACCAGCGCATTGCCGCCGCCCTCGATGACCTCCATTTTCCCCTGAGTCACTATCAGCCGGTGCTGGAAATAGTCGGCAATGGCGATAAACGCTTTGCGGATATTCTCTTTCCCTCTGACCACCATGCCCGGTTTGACGACCAGCGCGGCGTCTTCCGCGTAATAGCCCATCAGGGTATCGTAATCTTCCTGCGAGATAGCGCGGTCGCAGGCCTCAATGACTGTTTTTAGCGTCAGGTCAATGTGATGCATCTCTGGTGCTCCTTATTGTGAGCGATTTGTCAGCCACCGAGAGCGTTGTATCCGTCTCGACGTTCCGGTCATGCAGGTAAGACTACGCCTGTTTTCGTTTGATTTTTCAGTAATTTGTCGACAGCTGCCATCCCTCCCCGATGCGTTCGGCGCACTGCCTGCGTCAGGGGGCGTCTAACACCTGGGCTATATCGGCCGCCAGGCGGGCAATTTCAGCATCGCTCAGGCGACCCAGCGACAGGCGTAGCCCGTGGGAGGGCGTACGGATGCCAAACACCTCCCCCTCGCGGACCAGCCAGCCGGCGCGGGCCAGGCGTAAGGCGTAGGGTTGGCTCGCCGTTGGCAGCGGCAGCCAGAAATTGAGGCCATCGCCAGGCGCAGCATGACTGTCGCCGTGCCGGGCCAGCGCTGCCGCCAGTTTCTCATTCTGTTGCCGATAGTGACGGCGGGTCTCCGTCATCGAGGCGATAAACGCCTTATCGGTGAGACAGGCCAGCGTCAGATCCTGCAGCAGATGGCTGACCCACTGGCTGCCGGCGTTAAGCCGCAGACGCAGCGCGGAGGAGGTGTCGACATCGCTGGCGATAAAAGCCAGCCGCAGGTCTGGCCCGAGGGTTTTTGACATCGAACGCACCACCGCCCAGCGTTGGGTGCTCGCTGGCAGAGGAGAAAACCAGGGCGTGGCCGACAGCAGGGCAAAATGGTCATCGACGATCGCCAGTACCTGCGGATAGCGGGCCAGCACCTCCCGCAGGGCATGCGCCCGGGTTTCCGTCAGGCTACAGCCGGTAGGATTGTGCGCGCGCGGGGTCAAGATCACCGCCCGCGCGCCGTTGCGTAACGCCTCCTCCAGCCCGTCTGGATCCATCCCCTCGGCATCCACCGCCACCGGGCAGGGGGTAAAGCCAGCGTAACGCACCATATTGATGCTGCTGAGAAAACAGGGATCTTCAACCACCACGCCGTCGCCGGGGAGCAGCAAGGCGCACAGCAGACGCTCCAGCGCGTCAATCGCCCCGCTGGCGAGATTCAGGGCAAAGGGAACGGTTATCTCCCTGGCAAACCATGCCTCAGCCCATTCTCCTAGCCGCGGCTCGATGGGGGCATCGCCATACAGGCGGGGCGTGCGGGCAATTTGGCCCAGATAGCGTGGTAAATCAGGCAGCCTGGCGGGGTCCGGATTGCCGCTGGAAAGATCGTTCAGCGGCGTCGTGGGGTCACCGCCTTCCAGCGCCGGCAGCGGATCCCGTGCTTTGATAGCTGTGCCGTTCCGTCCCTGGCTGACGGCCAGCCCGGAGGTGACCAGCCGTTTATAGGCGGCGGCGACGGTATTGCGATTCACCGCAAGCTGGCTGGCGAGCTCGCGGACCGGCGGCAGAACCTCTCCGGGCTGCAAGCCACCGCTCTGCACCAGATGGCGGATATGATCGAAGATATCGCTGGCGGTTTTTCCGGCAAACATTATTGACCTATGACAAAATGAAATTTAGCATAGGACGAATCATAATCAGAGCGTGACCCGCTGTCCAGCGGGGGGAGAAAAGATGGGCCAGCAAGATGACATACAATCAGTGCTCTTTCACGACAAAAGCCGGGCGTCGGAAGTCGATATCGTCGCCGTGCAGTCGCAGGTAGTCTACGGCAGCGTCGGGAACAGCATCGCGGTACCGGCGATTAAACAGCACGGTCTGCGCGTGCTGGCGGTGCCGACGGTGCTGTTCAGCAATACGCCCCATTATGAGACGTTCTATGGCGGCATTATCCCGGAGGAGTGGTTTGTCGGGTACCTGCAGGCGCTGGAGGAGCGTGACGCGTTGCGCGAACTGCGTGCGGTGACCACCGGTTATATGGGCAACGCCGTGCAAATTGAACGTCTGGCGCAGTGGCTGACGCGGGTCCGCGACCGCCATCCCGATCTCTGTATTCTGGTGGATCCGGTGATTGGCGATGTCGACAGCGGCATCTACGTCAAGGCCGAGATCCCGGACGCCTATCGTCAGCACCTGCTGCCGCTGGCGCAAGGGATCACCCCTAATCTGTTTGAGCTGGAGACGCTGAGCGGCCAGCGCTGTCGCAATCAGCCGGAGGCGGTCGCCGCGGCGCGTAGCCTGCTGTCGGACAGCCTCAAATGGGTGGTGATCACCAGCGCGCCGGGAGAGGCTGATTCGACGATCAATGTGCTGGTGGTGACGGCCGATGCGGTGGAGGTGGTGGTTCACCCGCGGGTGGAGACGGATTTAAAGGGTACCGGCGATCTGTTCTGCGCCGAGCTGGTGAGCGGGTTGCTTTCCGGCCTGGCGCTGGGGGCTGCGACGGAGGCAGCCGCCCAGCGCGTGCTGGAGGTGATGAACTGGACTGCCGCGCAGGGATGTGACGAACTGATCCTGCCGCCGCTGGAGAAACAGAGATGAAAAGCTATCGGTTAGTGATCCGTCAGCAGGGACGCATTGTTGGTCATTTTGATACTTCAGGGGAGGCGGCGCTGGAGGATGCCTGCGTGGCGCGGTCGCTGTTCGGCCTGGCCGGTGGATATCAGTGTGAACTGCTGGTCTCTGACAGCGAGCGGCGAATTCTGGAGAGCACTCCGGAAGGATTGCGTATCTTATCCCGCGAAAAATGCTATCAGCCGGTGACCCACGCGATATAAAAAAATGGCGCCTTTCGGCGCCATTTTTATGCAGCAGATATTACTTCTTGATGCGGATTACCGGGGTTTCACCCACGGTCACGCTACCTGACAGTTTGATCAGCTCTTTGATCTCGTCCATGTTGGAGATAACCACCGGAGTCAGGGTCGACTTGGCTTTCTCTTCCAGCAGCGGCAGATCGAATTCGATAACCGGGTCGCCGACTTTCACGCGCTGGCCTTCTTCAGCGATACGCTTGAAGCCTTCGCCTTTCAGTTCAACGGTATCAATACCGAAGTGAACGAACAGCTCGATGCCGCTATCAGATTCAATAGAGAACGCATGGTTGGTTTCGAAAATTTTACCAATGGTACCGTCTACCGGCGCGACCATTTTGTTGCCGGTCGGTTTGATGGCAATCCCATCGCCCACAATTTTTTCCGCAAAAACCACATCCGGCACGTCTTCAATGTTGACGATCTCACCGGAGAGGGGAGCAACAATCTCAATAGTTCCGGTGTCTTTCTTGTCATCAGAAACCAGAGATTTCAATTTATCAAACAAACCCATGATCTTCTCCTAAGCAGTAATTTGGGCCGCGCATCTCGTGGATTAGCAGATTGTTTTTTCTTCAATGAACTTGTTAACCAGCGTCATTAACTCGTCCGTTGTCGGTTGAGCAAGAGCCTGCTCTGCTAATACTTTCGCATCTTCGAAGTTCGTGTTACGAATAATCTTCTTGATGCGCGGGATGGAAATGGCGCTCATAGAGAATTCGTCCAGCCCCATACCCAGCAACAGAAGTGTAGCACGTTCATCGCCCGCAAGCTCACCGCACATGCCAGTCCATTTACCTTCAGCGTGAGAAGCATCAATAACTTGCTTAATCAGATTCAGTACAGACGGTGACATCGGCTGGTAAAGATGTGAAATCATATCATTACCACGGTCAACTGCCAGAGTATATTGCGTTAAATCATTGGTGCCGATACTAAAGAAATCAACTTCTTTGGCCAGATGACGAGCAATGGTCGCCGCAGCCGGTGTTTCCACCATCACGCCGATCTCAATGGATTCGTCAAATGCTTTACCTTCGTCACGCAGTTCCTGTTTGTAGATTTCGATCTCTTTCTTCAGCGCACGCACTTCTTCAACAGAGATGATCATCGGGAACATAATGCGCAGCTTACCGAAAGCGGAGGCACGCAGGATGGCGCGAACCTGATCGCGGAGGATCTCTTTACGATCCATCGCGATACGCACAGCACGCCAGCCGAGGAACGGGTTCTCTTCTTTCGGGAAGTTCATGTACGGCAGCTCTTTGTCGCCGCCGATGTCCATGGTACGCACGATAACGGCCTGAGAGCCACAGGCTTCAGCCACCGCTTTATAAGCCGCAAACTGCTCTTCTTCGGTTGGCAGCGCGTCGCGATCCATGAACAGGAATTCAGTACGATACAGGCCTACGCCTTCGGCGCCGTTGCGCTCAGCACCTTCGACGTCGCGAACGGTACCAATGTTGGCGCACACTTCAACCTGATGGCCGTCGAGAGTAATCGCCGGCAGATCTTTCAGTTTCGCCAGTTCGGCTTTTTCTTCCGCAACCTGAGCCTGCAGATTACGCAGCGCTTCAATTTGCTCGTTAGACGGGTTGATCAGAACCTGGTTGTTCACCGCGTCGAGAATCAGATAGTCGCCGTTTTTCACCTGCGCCGTGATGCTGCCGGTGCCCACGATGGCCGGCAGTTCGAGGGAACGCGCCATGATGGAGGTGTGGGAGGTACGGCCGCCCGCGTCGGTGATGAAACCCAGCACTTTTTTCAGGTTCAGCTGTGCGGTTTCTGACGGGGTCAGATCGGCGGCGACGAGGATGACTTCATCCTGAATCGCGCTCAGATCGATGATGGCCAGACCAAGGATGTTGCGCAGCAGGCGCTTACCGATATCACGTACGTCAGCCGCACGTTCTTTCAGGTATTCATCGTCCAGCTCTTCCAGGGCAGTGGCCTGACCGTCGATAACCTCATTGGCTGCCGCGTCGGCAGTCATATGCTTATCTTTAATCAGGGCTATGATTTCCTGCTCAAGCTCCTCATCTTCCAGCAGCATAATATGCCCTTCGAAGATGGCTTCTTTTTCTTCACCGAAAGTTTCACCAGCTTTGGTTTTGATGACCTCCAGCTGGGCGGAGGCCTTGGCGCGGCCGCTCAGGAAACGTTCGACTTCCTGATCAACCTTATCGGCAGAAATTTTCTTCCGGTCGATGACAATTTCATCTTCCTTCAGCAGCAGTGCTTTGCCGAAGGCGATACCCGGGGATGCTAAAATGCCTGAAATCATAACCCTACCTTACTTGTGACTGATATGAAAAAGAACCCGTGAACTTACTCGAGTTCAGCCATCAGTTTAACCAGATGCTCAACCGCTTTCTGTTCATCTTCGCCTTCCGCGGAGAGGGTTACTACGGTGCCCTGGGTCAGGCCCAGAGTCTGCAGTTTGAACAGGCTTTTGGCGCTGGCGCTTTTGCCGTTGGAGGTTACAGTGATCTCAGAAGTGAAGCCTTTAGCTTCTTTAACAAACTGAGCAGCAGGGCGGGTGTGCAGACCGTTCGGAGCGGTAATGGTAACTTCTTGCTGGAACATTATATTTCCCCAACTTATAGGTTTAGTGTTGTGGACCTAAAGTCTAGTCTAACGACTCGACTTTAGCCTGTATTGTTAGCGCCGGCGTTACGTTTCCGGCCTTGGCGTCGGCAGCGCCTGGCGCTGCGAAGACCTGCGGGCCATTGACGTCTAGCACGTCATTAAACATTATGCCGCGAAAGGAAGACTTGAACCAAATCATAAAATCGATTCAGCTGGCGGAAATCCTCTTCTGAATAATTTCGCGCATCAAAATAAATGTGCTGGTTAAATACCAGACCCTACGAGGTGAATCAATGCCAGGAGGGGTAAAACTTTGACGTATGCCACAAAAAAGCACCTGAAAAGGTGCTTTTTTACACATTATTTACAAGCTGGCACTACTGTTGCAGTTCTTTCTCGGTGAAGAGATCGGCAAACAGCGCGGTGCTTAAATAACGCTCACCCGAGGAAGGCAGGATAACCACAATATTCTTATTGGTAAAGGCTTCATCTTCCTGCAGCTTCAGCGCCGCGGCAACGGCGGCCCCGGAAGAGATACCCGCGAGGATGCCTTCTTCTTCCATCAGGCGGCGTGCCGTGGAGATCGCTTCATCATTGGTAATGCCGATCACTTTGTCCACCAGCTTCAGATCCAGGTTACCAGGAATGAAGCCGGCGCCGATGCCCTGAATTTTGTGCGGGCCCGGCTTGAGCTCTTCACCCGCCAGCGCCTGGGAGATAACCGGCGAATCGGTCGGTTCAACCGCGACAGTGAACAGATCTTTTTTGCCCTTGGTGTTTTTAATGTAGCGGCTGACGCCGGTCAGCGTACCGCCGGTACCTACGCCGGAGATGAAGACATCCACCTGACCGTCGGTGTCTTCCCAGATTTCCGGACCGGTGGTCTTTTCGTGGATTTCCGGGTTAGCCGGGTTGCTGAACTGCTGCAGCAACAGGAATTTTTCCGGGTTGCTGGCGACAATCTCTTCCGCTTTCTGAATGGCGCCTTTCATGCCTTTGGCGCCTTCGGTCAGCACCAGGTTGGCGCCCAGCGCTTTCAGAAGCTTACGACGCTCGATGCTCATGGTTTCCGGCATGGTTAGCGTTAGCTTGTAGCCGCGAGCCGCCGCCACGTAGGCGAGGGCGATACCGGTGTTGCCGCTGGTCGGTTCGACCAGTTCCACGCCAGGTTTCAGCACGCCGCGCTTTTCAGCATCCCAGATCATATTGGCGCCGATACGGCATTTTACGCTAAAGCTCGGGTTACGAGATTCTACCTTTGCCAGGATACGGCCGTTACCAATGCGGTTCAGTCGTACCAGCGGCGTATGACCGATAGTCAGGGAGTTGTCTTCAAAAATCTTACTCATGGCCCGTCCTTAACTGTATGAAATTTGGGGGTACGGCATCAGCATACCCGCTTAAAGAATATGCGGAAGTAAGGATTTAGCATATCTATATGCGGAAGGGAAATAATGATGATCAAGAAGGAATAAGTGAGATATAAGGAGCGGCTCTCGCCGCTCCAGGGGAGGTGCTGCTGTTACTTCCAGCTGGCGTGTCTGTCGCGATAGCAATCGACCCACATGGCGGTGGCGCCGCAGATAGCCACCGGGAGGATCACCAGGTTTAACACCGGGATCATGGTGAACAGGCTGGTGAGCGCGCCAAACTGCATATTCATCACCTTGCGGCTGCGCAGCGCTTCGCGCATGGTCCTGAAGGGGACCTTGTGGTTATCGAAGGGGTAATCGCAGTATTGAATCGCCAGCATCCATGCGCTGAACAGGAACCAGAGTACCGGGGCCACCGTCTGGCCAACGCCGGGTATAAAGTAGAGCAGCAACAGTACGATGGCGCGGGGCAGGTACCAGGCCAGCTTCTGCCACTCACGCTTCATGATGCGCGGAATATCCTTCATGATGCCAAAGACGCCGACGTCCGGCGGGGTGGCGCCAGTCAGACGCGCTTCCAGCTGTTCCGCCAGCAGGCCGCTGAACGGGGCGGCAATCCAGTTGGCAATAGTAGAAAAGAAATAGCCAAACACCAGCAGGATCGACAGCACCACCACCGGCCACAGCAGGTAATTTAGCCACTGCAGCCAGTCAGGCACATGGCTCATCAGCGAAGGGATCCAGCTGTCGAGACGGGTAAACAGCCACCAGAAAGCACCGCCCATCAGCAGCACGTTAACCAGTAAAGGCAGGAAGACATAACGACGTATGCCCGGCAGCCTGATGAGTTTCCAGCCCTGCGAAAAGTAGTATACGCCGCTACGCGGGGTCGGTGCGGATGATGAAACCATAGCCAGGCATTGCTCCTTTTTGAACATCCAGTGTGAATGCTCGCTTATTTTATCGGGTCGTCAGACAATAACCAGTTAGGAAATGTTCGAAAAAACAGCAAAAAGCACGATTTAGTTCATCTTTATGTGGTGAAAGCGACCGACGCACTTGCACTTGAGGTAATCGGCAAATACTCTTAGTGAGTAAATGTTTGCCGTGGTGGCAAGGTGTTAGAACAACAGAGAATATAATGATGCAGGATTTGCGTCTGATATTAATCATTGTTGGCGCGATCGCCATAATCGCTTTACTGGTACATGGTTTCTGGACCAGCCGTAAAGAACGTTCTTCGATGTTTCGCGATCGCCCACTGAAACGTATGAAGTCGCGCGACGATGAGTCGGAAAACGACGACTTTGATGATAATGTTGAAGGCGTAGGTGAAGTCCGCGTTCATCCGGTGACTCACGCTCCGCACGGCGCGCATGGGGAGCATGAAGCCCCTCGTCAGGCGCCGCAGCACCAGTACCAGCCGCCTTACGAGCGCCAGATGCAGCAGCCTGTGCGTCCTGAGGAACCGGTTCGTCAGGCGCCGCCGCGCCAGGCCCCGGCACAACCGCAGGGACAACCGTCTGCGCCGCATGCGGCTCCACAGCCTGGCTGGCAACAGCCGCAACCCGCGCAGCCGCAACACCAGCCGCAACCTGCTGTGCAACAGCCTGTCGCGCCGCAGCCGGTGACCCCGACCGTCGCCCAGCCGCAGCCGGCCGCTCCGCAGCAGCCTGCGCCCCAGCCTGTTGCCGCGCCGCAGCCCGCGGTTGCTGAACCGCAGCCCGCGGTTGCTGAACCGCAGCCGACAGAGCCGCAGCAGCCTGCAGCGCCCCAGCCGAAAGAGCGTAAAGAGACGGTCATCGTGATGAACGTTGCCGCGCACCATGGCGCGCAGCTTAACGGCGAGGTGCTTATCAATAGCATCCAGCAGGCCGGGTTCAAGTTTGGTGAAATGAATATTTTCCACCGCCATCTGAGCCCGGACGGCAGCGGCCCGGTACTGTTCAGCCTGGCCAACATGGTGAAGCCGGGGACCTTCAATCCGGACAGCATGGCGGATATGATGACCCCTGGGGTGACTATCTTTATGCAGGTCCCTTCCTACGGTGATGAACTGCAGAACTTCAAGCTGATGCTGCAGTCTGCGCAGTATATCGCCGATGAAGTGGGCGGCGTGGTGCTTGACGATCAGCGTCGCATGATGACGCCGCAAAAACTGCGTGAATACCAGGATCGTATTCGCGAAGTGAAAGACGCGAACGCCTGACGTCGCGCGTTATCTCAACTCCTTCTCAACCCCCGCCTGTCGGGGGTTTTTTATCATTGATGGTGTGATATGGAACCGATCGAACAACAACTGACTGAACTGCGAACCACGCTTCGCCATCATGAATACCTGTACCACGTTATGGACGCACCGGAAGTGCCCGATGCGGAGTATGACCGGCTGATGCGCGAGCTGCACGAGCTGGAGAGACAGCATCCGGAGCTGATTACCCCGGATTCACCGACTCAGCGCGTGGGGGCGGCGCCGCTGACCGCCTTCAGCCAGATCCGCCATGAAGTGCCGATGCTGTCGCTGGACAACGTGTTTGACGAAGAGAGCTTTCTGGCCTTCAACAAGCGGGTGCAGGATCGCCTGAAAAGCACTGACCCTCTCATCTACTGCTGCGAGCTGAAGCTCGACGGCCTCGCGGTGAGCATTCTCTACGAAAACGGCGTGCTGGTGCAGGCGGCGACCCGCGGCGACGGCACCACCGGCGAGGACATTACCTCTAACGTGCGAACCATCCGCACCATCCCGCTCAGGCTGCATGGCGATAATATTCCCGCACGCCTGGAAGTGCGCGGGGAAGTGTTCCTCCCGCAGGCCGGGTTCGAAAAAATCAATGAAGAAGCTCGACGCACCGGCGGAAAAGTGTTTGCTAACCCGCGCAATGCGGCGGCGGGCTCGTTGCGCCAGCTGGATCCGCGCATCACCGCGAAGCGACCGCTTACTTTCTTCTGCTACGGCGTTGGGGTGCTGGAGGGCGGTGAGCTGCCGGCCAGCCACTCGGCCCGTTTACAGCAGTTTAAAGCATGGGGATTACCGGTGAGCGATCGCGTCACCCTATGTGATACCCCCGAGGAAGTGCTCACTTACTATCGTAAAGTCGAGGAAGATCGTCCCCATCTGGGCTTTGACATTGATGGCGTGGTGATCAAAGTCGATTCGCTGGCGCTGCAGGAGCAGTTAGGTTTCGTGGCCCGCGCGCCGCGCTGGGCCGTGGCCTTTAAGTTCCCCGCCCAGGAGCAGATGACTTTCGTCCGGGACGTGGAGTTCCAGGTGGGCCGCACCGGGGCGATTACGCCGGTGGCGCGCCTGGAGCCGGTCCATGTCGCCGGCGTGCTGGTGAGTAATGCCACGTTGCATAATGCCGATGAGATCGAACGCTTAGGCTTGAAAATCGGCGACAAGGTGGTGATTCGCCGGGCAGGCGACGTGATCCCTCAGGTGGTCAACGTGGTGCTTTCCGAACGCCCGGCAGATGCCCGGGATGTTGAATTCCCGACCCACTGCCCGGTCTGTCAGTCCGACGTTGAGCGAGTGGAAGGCGAGGCGGTAGCCCGCTGTACCGGCGGCCTTATCTGCGGCGCGCAGCGTAAAGAGTCGCTCAAGCACTTTGTCTCCCGTCGCGCGCTGGACGTTGACGGCATGGGCGACAAGATCATCGACCAGCTGGTGGAGAAAGAGTACGTCCATACCCCGGCGGATCTGTTCCGACTGACCGCAGGGAAACTGACCGGGCTGGATCGGATGGGGCCGAAGTCCGCGCAAAACGTGGTCAACGCTCTCGAGAAAGCCAAAGAGACAACCTTTGCGCGTTTCCTCTACGCCTTAGGCATTCGCGAGGTAGGAGAAGCGACGGCGGCGGGCCTGGCGGCGCATTTCGGCACCCTCGAGGCCCTGGAGCAGGCTTCTATTGAGGAGCTGCAGAAGGTCCCTGATGTCGGCATTGTGGTCGCCACCCATACCTTCAACTTCTTTGCCGAAGAGAGCAACCGCGATGTCATCGCGCAGCTGCTGGCGGAAGGGGTTCACTGGCCGGCGCCGGTGGTGGTGAAGGCGGAAGAGATTGACAGCCCGTTTGCAGGCAAAACCGTCGTCCTGACCGGCAGCCTCAGTCAGCTGTCGCGGGATGACGCCAAAGCGCGTCTGGTGGCGCTGGGGGCGAAGGTGGCGGGCAGCGTATCGAAGAAGACCGATCTGGTGATTGCTGGCGAAGCGGCGGGTTCTAAGCTGGCGAAAGCGCAGGAGCTCGGCATCGAGGTGATTGACGAAGCCGAAATGATGCGTCTGCTGGGAGAATAACGTGGATAAAGCGCAGCTGGTGGAGATCGCCAATACTGAGATGCCGTTCGGTAAATACAAGGGGCGTCGTTTAATCGATGTCCCGGAGGAGTATTTATTGTGGTTTGCGCGCAAGGATCAATTCCCTGCCGGCCATCTCGGCGAGCTGATGGCGCTGACCCTGCTGATTAAAAGCGAGGGGCTGAGCGATCTGGTCCAGCCCCTGAAGAAAGCGCGTTAAGCTTTGGCGGCGTTGGCCTTTTCCTGAGCGAGACGCGCATCGGTTTGCTGTTTATAGCGCCGTGCCAGCACCGCGCAGACCATCAGCTGGATTTGATGGAAGATCATCAGCGGCAGCACCATGATGCCGAGGATGGAGGTCGGAAAGAGAATATTGGCCATCGGGATGCCGTTGGCCAGGCTCTTTTTCGAACCGCAGAAGACGATGGTAATTTCATCGGCTTTGTTAAAGCCGCAGCGGCGGGCGACGAACACATTGACCGCGATGACGATGGCCAGCAGCACCAGGCTGACCACCACGATAAACAGCAGCGATCCCAGACCCACTTTATGCCAGATGCCGTTCACCACCGCTTCGCTAAAGGCGGAGTAAACCACCAGCAGAATCGAGGTCTGGTCGGTCTTACCAATCCACTTCTTATGCTTCGCCACCCAGTTGCCGATCCACGGCCGCGATAAATGGCCGAGCACGAAAGGCAACAGCAGCTGCAGCATGATCTTTCCGACCTGCTCGAGGCTACCGCCTGCGCCATGAAGGTTCATCAGGGCACCCACCAGCAGCGGTGAAACAAAGATGCCCAACAGGCTGGAGGCCGAGGCTGAGCAGACCGCCGCCGCGACGTTGCCTCCGGCCAGCGAGGTGAAGGCGATGGCGGATTGCACGGTGGCCGGCAGAATGCACAAATAAATAAAGCCGCTGTAGAGCATCGGATCGACCTTCACCGGCGCCCACCAGGCAAACAGGACCCCCAGCACCGGGAAGAGAATAAAGGTGCTGCACATCACCCAGAGATGCAAACGCCAGTGGCTGCCGCCGGCGATAATTGCCTCCCGGGAGAGTTTGGCGCCGTGCATAAAGAACAGCAGGGCGATGGCGGCGGTGGTCAGATGTTCAAAGAAGGGGACGAAAGCGCCACGGGCCGGGAAGAATGAGGCCAACAGGACAACGGTGACCAGGGTTGCCGTAAACGGATCGAGAATGCGGAAAAGTTTCATAAACGCTCCTGAAAAGAGATGCGTTATTGTGCTTTTTTTGATTTGAGAAATAAAATTGATTTATTGCATCTATTCATGAATAAAAAAGATGAATTACTCTCTGCGTCAGTTAAAAGTATTTGTTACCGTCGCCCGCGCCAGGAGCTTTAGCCGGGCGGGGGAGATGATTGGCTTAAGCCAGTCGGCCGTCAGCCACAGCGTCAAGGAGCTGGAGCATCAGACCGGGGTCCGTCTCCTAGACCGTACCACCCGGGAGGTGGTCCTCACCGAGGCGGGTCAGCAGCTGGCAGGCAGGCTGGAGCGTTTGCTCGATGAGCTGGCGGTGACGCTGCGCGATGCCGGTCGGGTAGGCCAGCAGCTGAGCGGCACCGTCAAGGTTGCCGCCAGTCAGACGATTTCCGCCCACCTTATTCCCCAGTGTATTGCTCACAGCAATCGTCGCTATCCTGATATCGATTTCGTGCTGCACGACCGGCCTCAGCAGTGGGTGCTGGAGAGTATTCGCCAGGGGGAAGTGGATTTCGGCATTGTGATTGACCCTGGCCCGGCGGCGGACCTGCAATGTGAAGTGGTCCTGGCGGAACCTTTTTTGCTGCTCTGCCGGGAGGATCATCCTTTTGCCAGCCTGACTGAAGTGCCATGGCAGGCGCTACAGGATGAGAGACTGATCCTGCAGGACTATGCCTCCGGCAGCCGTCCGCTGATTGATGCTGCTCTCAGCAGGCTGGCTGTCCGGGCGAACATTGTGCAGGAGATTGGCCATCCGGCAACGCTGTTTCCGATGGTGGAGTCGGGAATTGGCATCAGCGTACTGCCGGCGCTGGCGCTGCCGTTACCGCAGGGAAGCCATCTGGCGGTGAAGCGACTCACTCCGATAATGGAGCGGCAGCTGATGCTGGCATGCCGGAAAAATCGCTCGCTGTCGACCGCCGCCCAGGCGTTATGGGAAATCGTGCGAAAAGAAGGGGAGAATCTCACCGCCGCCAGGGTTGAAGATCCGCTGTATCAGCGTTGATAGCGGTTTATCGCCACGGGGAGGCTCGTGGCCAGAGCGTGCGTTCCGCGCATAGCAAAAAGGCGCCTTTAGGGCGCCTTTTTACATTGGTGGGTCGTGCAGGATGACTCGGCTTCGCCTCGCCCTTCGGGCCGTCACCGCAAGCGGCTCCGTTGTCTCACTGCGTTCGACCCGAACCTGCTGCAGAGACACTCGTCTCATCCTGAGACTCGCCCTGCGGGCCAACGCCGCCGCGTTGTTCAAAATTGTTCCCGACAATTTTGTCGAATCGTTGAGTTCCGCGCATAGCAAAAAGGCGCCTTTAGGGCGCCTTTTTACATTGGTGGGTCGTGCAGGATTCGAACCTGCGACCAATTGATTAAAAGTCAACTGC